>VMSP01000151.1 GCA_013792135.1 Desulfocapsa sp.
AAATGCGATCTGAAGTAATGGCATGGAATACTGATCGGAATAATCGTCAAACCAAGGTCGATTGGCAGTTCACCACGAATGATGCGCGAATTAAACTGAAACGGCTATATCCGAAACTTTAAAATATACGCTGTACTAGTGCTGTTTTCAGAACCAGTAAATTGTCGAGCGACAAAGAGTGATTCGTCTAATTCGTGCATAACAAGGCGCTACTGCGGCGCTCCTGACGTCATACCGCAGCAGCGCCCGGCTGAGCTTGAAAACGTTGGGGGTATCTTAAACGCCAATCTTAAGATTGGCAAAAATCAATGCATGTCGGAGGGAGAGTGGCGCGTAAAGAATCGGCAATCAATTCTTTCTGTGCCAGGGATGGTGAAACGTTGATGCTCAATATTCTCGGTAAACCCAGCGCCAAAAAGGATGCTATCGGCAAGACCAAAGGTGATCAGCTCAAAGTGAGTGTCACTGCCTCGCCAGTGGCGGGCAAAGCAACCGATCGTATGGTTGGTTCGATTCCTGGCAAAAGAATTCGGGGTGACAGCCAAGGATATTGAAGTTGTGTTTGGCAGATTCAATGTCAACAAACAACTGCGCATTCAATCGCCGGAGAAACTACCCTCTGTAATCAGCAAACATTTATTCCCGGAAGTAAAAAAGGTCTGACAATTTGTTCAAGCCGAAGCCGTTTCGTTGCTCGGCTGAACTCAAGCGTTTCCAAAATCAATAACCCTCCTGCTGATCATCCCCATTCAGAAAGTCAACGTCTCTCTATCGGGAATTGACCAAAGCTGAGCCACCATATCTCCTGTCCTAACTGAACCCGAATTACAGCAGGAAAAGACATCCCTTGGCAGCCCACGGCTGGGCAGTACACTTCATGGTGATAGATGTTTCCTGCATTATAGGACAGAAGCAAGGTGTCAGATTAAGTCTGAGCAACTACACTTAACAATATCAAAGGGATGCGCCCCGCCCTTCTCAGGGAAATCTGGGGTGCATCCCGCGCTGTTTAAGCATCTCCCGCACATTACCCGCTTCATCCTGTTTCGCCTCATTCTTCTTGGCGGCCTGCTCTTCCTGAAAACGCTTCAAGGCCTCGGCATCAGGCTGGGCCGGTTGCACCTGGGCTGGTGCAGGGGGCGGTGCTGCCTGTGGCTGAACCTGCACAGGGGGTCTTCCAGCGCGGAGCTCCTCCGGATTTATGGTTGGTCTGCCCCTGAGTTGTCTGGGCATCCTGCCTTGCTCCGGCATCTGTGGCTGCCCACGAAACAGAGGAGTCGTCTTTTCAGTACCTGCCGGGACTGGTTTTACCCGGGCAGGTATAGGGGGAGTAACGACCTGGGGCTGCATCTGGACAGGGGGGGCAGATCGGATCACATCCTGATCACCCTCCCTGTTGATGGTTGGTCTCCCCCCGAATTGTCTTGGCATAACAGTATGTTCAAGCATCTGCTGCCGCTCACCGGGCGTAGGTGGATCCTGTTCCCTACCCTGTTTTACTGTGGGATCAGGACTCATCCTGATTGTAGGAAGCAATGGTCGTGGTGCTCCCGTTGGCCTAAAGACCGAACGATCACGCTCTCTGACCATAGGCCTTTCTCCACCAACTGTCCGTCCCGGCATTGACCGAAAATGCAGGGGTGGTTGGTGCTCCCTGGGAATATCCCTGACAATCGGCATCATGGTCGCCCGTTCAGGCTCAAGCCTGGGTCGGCCGATATTTATCTGCTCCCGCAGAAAAGGATTTTCCCTATGTCCCATATTCTGATACTGGCCTCTCAAAAAAGCGTCCCGATGAACCACGCTGACCGCATTACGCACATGGACATTCCGGTAATTTCTTCCAGGAACCACGGCAGAGATATCGACATCAACAATATTGACACTATGCGGTCCATAATGGCCATGACCATAATAAATCTCGCCAGGTGCCAGCGGTACCCACGCAACATCGGTATTGGTTGAGACCCAACTAACATAACCTGGCCCCCAATAGACTTCATGGCGCGGCGGTGGAACCCAGCACCAGCCATAGGAAGAGACATGCGACCAACGACCGTAATGATAAGGGGCCCATCCCCACGGTTCACTTGCAATCCAGACGTAATCACCCCCGATCCAGACCCAGCGGCCATGACGATACGGGGCCCAATCAGCAGAGATATCGGTTGTTGGGGTCCAGACATATCCATACTCTTGGGTTTCAACCCATCTTCCATTTCTATTCAGGTCCCGCCCATATCCTGACAGTTCCTGCGGGAGATATTGCTCGCTTCCCTCTCCCTCAGACAGCGATTCATCCCACTCCTTGTTCCACCTCTCCCAGTCGTCAGGAGGGGCCAAGGCCATAAGTGTGGGCAACTCATCATCCATGGAGAGCATCTTGCCCGCACCCACCCGGACCTCACCAGTCCTGTTTTCAGCAAACACCGCACCTCGAAATACGGAAATTTCGGTATTACCATTTTCAGCCAGGGCAACATTGAGGGTCGAACTGTCATAGATCCTGATCGAAGAAACCGGGGTATCCACCTGGAGCATGGAATTGTTAACCTTCTTGAAATTCAGATAGGCCTGTCCCTGACTGAGGTACACTTGCAGAGATTCCTCATCCACTGCCAGAATCTCCAAGGCACTGTCCGCATCAAGCCTGAGGACATTCCCTTCTCGTGTCTCCACCTGGACCCACGCATCTTTAGGTACCCACAAACGGTCTCCTTCCTGTACCGGAAGATTGATGGTGGCCGGGGTCCACTCGGTCAAATCCTTGGACTGGATCTGGACATCACCCTCCATCTGACTCAGGCGCAGGAAGCCAAGGTCTTCAGCACCAGCCCAGACTGGTAAGCAAATCACCATCCAGAATAACAGCATTTTCAACAGATATTCTCTTTTCATGGGATCACCATCTGTACCTATTTTTTTATGAGGTATTATTTGTTTCGGCCAAGAAGTTTAAAGGCAAGAGTAGCAGCCTGACGGGAAGCGCCGGGATTTCCAAGTTTACTACGAATCTCTGCCAGTCCCAGACGCATCTCACTGCCTGCTTTGTCGTCAAAAAGGAGGCGGGCAAGCTCTGCTTCAATCTTGCCTGGCTGGACATCGTCCTGCAAAAGCTCTGTCACCACCCCTCGTTCAGCAATCAGATTAACCAGGGAAAAAAATTGCATATGCCTGACCAGTAACCTGCCTATAAAATAAGTATGAGGAGACACTCTGTAAACTACCACCATGGGAATACCAAGAATGGCAAGCTCAAGGGTAACGGTACCGGAAGCGGCAACGACGGCATCACAGGCTGCCATCATATCATAACGGTCTTCACGGATCAGACGAAAATTGATCAATTCTGAATAGTCGCCCAGGCCATTGTTCCACAATTCCTCTTCCGAGACCGTGGAGGCGACAGGCAGGAGAAAAACAAATTCATGATCATATTTTCTCAGCAAACGCTTGGCAGCAGCGAGAAAATCGGGGAGCAGCGCCGATATTTCCTTCTTGCGGCTGCCAGGGAGAAGGCCAATCAATTTGTGCTCAGGATTAATGTTATACCTTTGGCAAAAAGTGTCGCGATCACTTGATACCTTGACCGAGTCGAGCAGAGGGTGTCCCACATAATGGGCCGTAACCCCACGGCTGCGGTAAAAGGGCTCCTCAAAGGGAAGAATCACCCCTATAGTATCAACCAGCCGGCCGATGGTCTTCACCCGTCCTGTGCGCCAAGCCCAGACCTGCGGGCTGATATAGTAAAAGACAGGGATGCCGAGTTTTTTCGCCTTTTTAGCCAGCATCAGATTAAAATCAGGAAAATCTATCAAAATCAGCAGGTCAGGGGGATCTTCCCGCATTCGTTTCTTGAGTATTTTCAAGGCGCGGATTATGTCAGGAAAATGAGTGAACACTTCGGCCAGACCGACCACTGCAATGCGGGCGGCATCAAAAAGAATTTCGACGCCTGCAGCTGTCATCTCCCGTGAGCCCATACCACAGAAGAGAAGCCCAGGGTCCTGTGCTTGCATGGCCTGCACCAAACGGGCTCCATGGAGATCCCCAGAGGCTTCTCCCGCAATGATCATTATTTTTTGCTGCGAACCAGAACGGTTTTGAGAGTTCATTGCGAGTTATCTCTTTTTTAAGGCCGCAGTAACCTGCCGGTACACTTCAAGATCCTGATTCTGCCGGATCTGTTCCATCACCTGCAGGGCCACCTCAAGTGCACGACGTCCAGCCCGCCCAGAGACCAGGGGCTCAGTTCTGGTTCTGACACTTTCCACAAAATGGGCAATCTCATCCTTCAGGGCATCGCTTGCTGGAAAAGACGCGATTTCAACATCCTGCCCTGGTGCGCCATTGGCCTGAATCTCATCGGTCAGATTGATGGTCATCACCTTTCTGCTGGCAAAATCGACATTGATATAGGAACCTGGCTGAAAGATCCGCATGGTGCGAATATTATTGCGAGCGATCCTGCTTGCCGTCACATTGGCGGTGGCCCCATTCTCAAAGACAAGACGAGCATTGGCAATATCAGTGGTATCAGTCACCACAGGGGCACCCACGGTTTGAATGGACTTCAGGGGTGAATGGACAATACTGAGGATAATATCGATATCATGGATCATCAGATCCAACACCACATCCACATCGACGCCCCGGTTCTTGAAGGTTGAGATCCGGCTGCTCTCAATAAAGACAGGGACGGTCAGAAATTTCTCCATGGCCTGAACCGCTGGATTAAAGCGCTCAAGGTGCCCTACCTGGAAGATCAGTTTTTTCGCATCTGTCCGCTGAATCAGATCATCTGCCTCGGCAAGGGTGGTGGTGATCGGTTTTTCAAGCAGGATATCAACGCCAGCTGCAATACAATCAAGTGCCACCTTATGATGGTAGCTTGTAGGTACGACTATGGAAACGGCATCAACTTTTGACAGGAGATCCCGGTAATCAGTAAAAGCAGCACAAGCACAATCTGCGGCAACCTTTTCGGCAAGGACCGGGTCCACATCTGCCACGCCGACCAGCTCAACCCCATCCATACTCGCATATTTCTGGGCATGAAATTTCCCGAGATATCCAACACCAATCACCCCTGCTTTAATCATCTTCATCATTTAACCCTGTTTGTTTCATAATATTAAATCCCTAAATATGCCTTCTGAACATCAGGATTGTTCAGAAGCTTATCTGCGCTATCAGCCAGAATAATCCGGCCATTTTCTATGACATACCCACGATCAGCAATATGCAGTGCCTGATGTGCATTCTGCTCAACAAGGAATATGGTGGTATTGTGCTCCTTGTTGATTGCCTTAATGATCTCAAATATCTGTTTGATGACCAAAGGGGCAAGTCCCATGGAAGGTTCATCAAGGAGCAGAAGTTGCGGACGGGCCATCAGAGCCCGTGACATGGCCAGCATCTGTTGTTGGCCACCGCTGAGCGTACCGCCGGACTGATGCCTGCGTTCAGCAAGAATGGGAAACAGCGAGTACACATATTCCAGATCCTGTTTTATCCCAGCCTTATCTGTACGGAGAAAGGCACCCAGATCCAAGTTCTCCCGGACGGTCAGATCAGCAAAGATATGCCTTCCTTCCGGGACCTGACAGACCCCCAGGGCCACAATCTTATCCGGGGAAAGAGCTTGTATCTCCTGACCTTTCAACAGGATCTTCCCTCGCCTGCAAGGAACAATGCCGGAAATAGTCATGAGGGTAGTACTTTTACCGGCACCATTAGCCCCGATCAAGGTAACAATCTCTCCGGCATGGATGGTCAGATTCACATCCTGCAAGGCTTGGATGTTGCCATAACTGGTCTGGACATTTTTCAGTTCAAGCATTATCTGGGCCCACATCCTCACCAAGATAAGCCTTGATTACTGCCCGGTTAACGCGAATTTCAGCCGGCGTCCCCTGGGCAATCTTTTTCCCGTAATCCATGACAAAGATGCGATCTGAAAGGGTCATTACCAGTTTCATATCATGTTCAATGAGGAGAATGGCATGGCCCTCATCTCTGATCTGCAGGATTAAGGTAACAAGATCGGCAGTTTCCTGGGGATTCATCCCTGCGGCTGGCTCATCAAGGAGCAACAAAAAAGGCTCGGTTGCCAGGGCTCGGCCGATCTCCAGGCGTCGCTGCGCCCCATAAGAGAGGCTACTGGCAAATTCATTGGCCTGCTCGGAAAGCCCCACCTTTTCCAGGATATCATAACTTTTGTCGATGGTCTCCTGCTCTTCCTTACGGGTCTTGCGAGTTCGGAGGATAGCGCCCATGATCAAAGAACTTGTCCGGCAGTGCCTGCCAATCATCACATTCTCAAGCACGGTCATCTGAGAAAATAAGCGGATGTTCTGAAAGGTCCTGGCCACACCTTTTTTGGTAATTTTATTGGGTTTCAGACCATTAAGCCGGGACCCCCTTCCAGTTTGCGGACTTACCAGCCGGATATCCCCGTCACTGGGCAGATAAATCCCGGTCAAACAGTTGAAAAATGTAGTCTTTCCTGCGCCATTAGGACCGATCAGGGCCACAATCTCTTTGGGTCCTACATCAAGATCAAGACGATCAAGGGCACGGATGCCGCCAAAATCCATGGTCAGACCGCTTACCACGAGGATTGATTTATTCATCATTTTTTAGTGCGGTATTGCTTTTTCTGCCCTGGTAACAATAAATTCTGCGGACATTAGCAATCAGACCCTCAGGTTTGAAGATCATCATGGCCACCAGAATAGCGCCAAAGGCCAGCATCCGGTATTCAGACAGGGCACGAAGATATTCAGGGAGAAGAACCAGAATCAAGGCACCCAAGATGACACCGACAATGGAGCCCATTCCCCCAAGCACCACAATGGAGAGGATAATTGCGGATTCCATAAAGGTAAAACTCGCCGGATTGACAAAGGTGGTCTTGGCTGCAAATATCACCCCGATAAGACCGGCCCAGAAGGCACCGAGAGAAAAGGCGATTAATTTTGTCCTGGTTTTATCAATCCCCATAGCCTGGCAGGCGATTTCGTCCTCACGCAGGGCCAGCCAGGCCCGACCCAACCGTGAGTCCTGGAGCCTGTTCACCACAAAAATGGTCACGAGCAGCAGGCCGATCATCAGATAGTACATATAAATCATTGCCTGATCAAGCGACATCTCCAATCCGAAGAATCCAGGCCGGGGAATATTGCTGATCCCGCTGGGCCCCTTGGAAAAGGCATTCCAGTTTTCAAGGATCAGGCGGATAATCTCCCCAAATCCCAGGGTGACGATGGCCAGATAATCCCCCCGCAAGCGGAGCACCGGAAAACCGAGCAGCACCCCGAAAAGAGCAGCAAGAAGCCCGCCAACAGGCAGTACTGTCCAGAAGCCCAGACCGAAATGCAGGTTGAGCAGCGCGTAACTGTAGGCGCCAACCGCATAAAAAGCGACATAACCAAGATCAAGAAGGCCGGCCACTCCGACCACGATATTTAAGCCCAGCCCCAGTACGATATACATCAGGGCAGTGGTCATGATATTGGCCTGATAGGTGGAAAAGAGATGGGGAAACGCCAGTACAGCCCCTAAAAGAAAAGCGGCCAAGGGGTAGCGATATCCAGGCCTTTGCAGAATCCTCTGAATGATCGGGATTCGAGCATGGCAGGAATCCTGTTGCCGGGCCATGCGACGTTCTTTTCTCACAAACCAGGCCTTGGCCAACAGAGAGATGACAAAAGTACCAATGGCCACATACACCATATTACTCCAACGCCAGGAGACAGTTCTCTCGTAGGGATTAACCTTAATCACCATGAGCGGAAAGGTGAGAAAAACAAACCAGAGCGAGACCAATAACGATCTTTTTACTTCTTTAACTGTTATCATAGCCCCCGGCTCACACCTTTTTGGTCTCAGCCTTACCCAGAAGGCCGGACGGTTTAAAGATAAGAATCAGGACCAGCAGGGAAAAAGCAAAGACATCTTCATAATCACTGGAAATATAGCCGGTGGCAAAACTTTCGGTCAGGCCCAGAATCAGGCTCCCCAGAACAGCTCCCGGAATAGACAATTCCTCCCAGAACTGCGGCAGTAAAGGCCTTGATACCCGCAATAAAACCAATGGCAAAATTGATCTGACCGATATGCGAGGCAATCAACAGTCCGCCGATAGCAGCCAGGGCTGAGCCGATAATAAAGGTCGCAGAGATAACCCTATCCACATTGATACCAACCAACAGGGCCATGGTCCGATCCTGGGCCGTTGCCCGCATGGCCTTGCCGATTCGGGTAAATTTGATAAGAAAGGTAAGCGCCAGCATCACCACAGTTGTGGTCAGCAGGATGACAATATCAGAAGAACCAATGATATGGGCAATAGGTTCCATGAAGGCAAATTCAGGAATCAATTCGGGAAAGGGAAGAAAGTCAGAGGTCTGGGCCAAGAGCACATAGTTCTGCAGAAGAATGGACATCCCGATGGCGCTGATCAGTGGAGCCAGCCTTGGTGCATGACGCAGAGGTTTATAGGCAATTTTTTCCACTGTATAACCATAGGCCGAGGACCAGATCGCCGCCGCGACTCCGGCCACAACCACAATGGCGGCTAAGGGAAAACCATAGATCGACAGCACTGTGGCCACAATAAAAGAGGTAAAGGCCCCGATCATGTAAATCTCGCCATGGGCAAAATTGATCAGGCCAATAATACCATAGACCATAGTGTAGCCGAGTGCAATCAGGGCGTAGATGGATCCCCGGGTCAGGCCACTGCAAAAAAGTTCAATGAAATAATCCATACAATTTCCATGCAGATAATCAACTGCCGAATATCGGCAATCAGCCATGCAGCGACACAACCAGAAGAGTGTTGTGTCGCTGCATCATTTTCAAACCCAACTGAGTGACAAACCAGACAGATCAATCTTCTGCCGACAGAAAAGAAGATATTACTCCCTCTTCTCCTGGAGATTGGTGACTTTTACGAGTCCTGACTCTCTATCTATATCTTAAAGATTATAGGCAACCTAGAGGCAACTGGCCTCCCACGTTGTTATCGCAGGCAACACAAGTAAATCCGGTTCAGGAAACCCCGTTAATAACGGTGGACTGACTGACCCTGGTGTTCGTGCTTGTAGAATTGGAAAGGCCATCAGTGTCACCGGAAATCGTACTGCGTCGAATCGTTACATTGTTGGAACTACGATTGCTTACACCAATATCATCACCTGCCGCTCCCCACACTAAGATGTTGGCCCCATCTATTAGCGGTGATGAATTTGAAACATTATATACACCCATATTTGCTGTCCCTCCACACACAAGGGCATTCACCCCAAGCATGGTCGGCAAAGAGCCAATGACATTATAAATACCGATGCTCACCTGTACCCCTATCCCTTGCACAGCTATATTCACCCCGGATATGAACGGCGACGAAGAATTATAATTGAGGACACCGGCATTAGTCTCCCCTCCCTTAGCATATACGGAAAGCTGTTGCAATCGGGCCGTTACATTGAGTCCTGTCGTAAAGATACCGAACGAATTCTCGCCGCCACCAGTGTTGCTGACACTGAGATTGGACAGGGTGGTATTATTGGCCCCTTTGACGATGGCCGAAGTCTCATTAATATTAGAACTGCTGATCGCCCCTATCAGCCAGGTGACAGTTTCACTGCAGCCGCTGACATTAACAAACGGCTTCATCACCAGGGCACTCGTCAAGGTATATTGCCCCGGAGCAATGAGGATAAGATAGGGGTTGGTGGCGCTGGCGTCGGTAATTGAGTTCATCGCCGCCACCGGATTAGTGAATTTACCACCGGCCTTGGCCACGGTAATAACATTCTGCAAGGGTTTGCCACCCCCCAATGGGACCACCACTACCCGGTCTGCCGCCTGGGCACCTGTCGTTAACCAGACGCAGAAAAGACCAGCCAATAGCAATATCATCTCGAAACTACTTTTTCTTGTGTTCATGACATAACCTCCCTTGAAAAAGTTAAAAATGCCATGGGTGTGTGGCACATCCATGACTACAATTTCAATCCCTCTCTCCTCCCAATATCCTTGGGGGACAACACAGGAGAAGCATACAAGTAGATTAGCACTTAACTCAAAAATAAAGCAAATCATCCAAACAAAAAAGAGCCTGGAACAGAGGACACTCCTCTATTCCAGGCAGTACCACAACACCAAAGAACTTCTATTTTACCTCGACATACTTGCCGTTCTTTACCTGATACATGGCAAAACCAACACCAACAGCATCCCCTTTCTCATCAAAGTGGATATTGCCCACCGGCGTCTCTACATTTTCTGTCCGCAGGGCCTTCGTCACCGCCGCGATCTCTGTGGAATCAGCCTTCTCGATGGCATTCATAATGGCCAGGGCCGCAGAATAAGCGCTTTCATAAAAGGCACCAGGATCACTGTTATAGGCCTTTTTGTGCGCGGCAATAGCGACCTGGGCCACAGGATTTTTAGAGTTATCCTGAGGACCTGTGGCATAAACTCCCTCCGCATCCTTACCGGCAACCTTGATAAAGGTGTCGTCCTTTACTCCATCATCGGAAAGGAATACAGTATCCATCCGTTTTTTACGCATCATGGAGACAATTTTTGAGGCCTCGGGATGATAGCCGCCAAAGATAACGGCGTCAGCTTTGGCTTGTCTGATCTTCTGAACAATGGCTGAATAATCAACAGCCCCTGGAGTCACTCCTTCAAAGAGGACGACTTCACCCTTGCCGGATTTTTCAATAAAGCCTTTGGCAAACTCAGCCAGCCCCTTGCCATAATCACCCTTGTCATGGATCACCGCAATTTTTTTGACGCCAAGTGCGTTCAAGGCATAATCTACTTCAGCTTTGGCCTGCATATCATCAGAGGCGATGGTCCTGAAAAAATTCGGATAGTCACCACTCTGGGTCAACTCAGGATTAGTCGCCGAAGGAGAGATCAAAATAACGCCTGCGGCCTTATAAATAGGAAGGGCGGATTTGGTAGCACCGGAACAGATATGACCAATAACTGCATCAACCCCTTGGGATACCAACTTGGTGGCACTATTGGTTGCGATCTCAGGCTTACAGGCATCATCCTCAATCAGCAGTTCCACTTTTTTACCATTGACTCCACCCTTGGCGTTCAGCTCATCCACCACAAGCTTTGCAGCGTTCACGGTTGGCAGACCATAGGAAGCCAGATCCCCGCTGTGCGCTCCGGCAACGCCAATTTTAATTGTATCTCCAGCCAAACCGGCTATAGGAAGCATAGTAACCAGAGCAACTGCCGCCGCAGTCACCAGAGGATTTGTTCTCATTTTTAATTTCACCTTTTTCCTCCAATTAAAAAACATTAATCTATAGTCCATTGGGAAAATTCAATTGGTTCCAAATGGTTTGAGGCCTTGGTTCATTCAGCTCAGATATTTCGGGCTGAATGTTTTTACAAAAAAGAGTAATCTAGAATCCTGTTAACTTAAAACAGATCCGATAATACCATCTGAGGGCAAAAAAACACCATTTTTCACTCTCCTGACGAATAAGCAGCCCCCCCAAAGAGGGAATATTATAACGGGAGGCAGCACTCAGTTCAAGGACAGCCCAGAAAACAACCTTGCAACGAATTAATATCTCTTCGTAATTATAGTCATGCCAGATTATAGAAAAAACCTCTACCTCCTTGGACGGCCATTCAGTCCACTTTACAGCGCGACCATGAAACTCCGCTCTTTCCTGTACGCTCGAAATTTCTTTCGACGATACAAAATGGAGGTACCGGTCATTTCCATAGGTAACCTGACCATGGGCGGCACTGGAAAGACCCCTATCGTCAGTTACCTGGCCACTTTTTTGCAGAAGCAGGGGTATAAGCCAGCTATCATCAGTCGTGGTTATGGCGGTGCTATTGATAATAAGGTCAATGTGGTGTCAGATGGTAAAAAACTCTATCTTAATGCTGAAGAGGCCGGAGACGAACCACGGCTTCTGGCCGAGATCCTGCCCGGCATCCCTGTTCTCACCGGCATTGTGCGAGCCCTGCCTTCTCGACACGCTATTCATGCCTTGGGCAGCGACATCCTCCTTTTAGACGATGGATTCCAACATCTGGCCGTGGAGCGGGATATCAATCTGGTACTCTTCAGCGCCGAATCTCTTGCCGGCAACAGCCGGGTCTTTCCAGGTGGCGATCTGCGTGAGCCGGTTTCAGCACTCCTGCGAAGTGACGCTTTTCTACTTACCGGTACCAACGCAACTAACAAAGAAAGAGCGGAACGCTTTGCCGCTCTCCTGCAAAATCGTTTTCCTCATAAACCTGTTTTTTTCAGTTCTTACACCCCTTGTGATGCAAGAGATCTGAATGAGGGTAAAACAATACCCCTTCCGGACCTGCCGACGCCACTATATAGTTTTTGCGGTATTGCCAGGCCCGAGGCCTTTCGCAAAAGTCTGATCGAACAGGGCATTACCTTGAGCGGCTTTACCGACCTCAAAGACCATCAACACTACACACCTCGTATTCTCCAGCAGCTTCAGAATGAAGCTTTGGCGACCGGTGCTCAAGGGATAATTACCACCGCCAAGGATATGGTTAAGTTAAAAAACTCTCATTTTGACCTTCCCCTTTTCAGTCTGCAGATGCAGACCCATATTGACGATGGCCTAAAATCCTTTATTCTAGAGAGGCTCAAACTGCTCCAACGCCACAAGATATGATGCATTTCTCCCTCTATACTTACAAGGCTGTGTCTTTTGTCCCACAGTAACACTTCTGACAATCCAACCATACCCGTGATGTCAACTAACTGAATAAGCGTAATTTTATTATTATACGGATTTTGCTGTCACCGTGGCTTGTTTTTTGCATATTGAAAAACATAATTACGTTGTTATTATTCCTGAACAATAAGGTTTTTATATGTCACATCAAGCAGAGCCACATCAGCATACCGTTCGCAAGACCATCCGTTTTTGCGGAATCGGGCTGCACTCAGGGAAACTTGTCAATCTGGCCATAAAGCCCGCTCCAGAAAATAACGGTATTCGTTTTTTCCGTTGTGACCTGACTGCCAGTCAACATATTCAGGCGATCATGGACAAAGTCATTGATACCCGTCTTGCCACAACCATTAGTGACAATGGCATAACAGTGTCCACTACTGAACACCTCATGGCCGCCCTTCTCGGATTCGGCATCGATAACGCAGACATTGAACTTGACGGGATCGAAGTGCCGATTATGGATGGCAGTGCCGGTCCTTTTATGCACCTCCTTAAGAAAACAGGAAAAAGAAAACAAGCGGCCTTTCGTAAAGCGCTGCGCATCACGAAAGAAATCATTTATAAGGACGGCGACAGCCTGCTTCGCATCCTTCCTTATAACGGTTTCAAAGTAAGCGGCCAGATCAGCTTTAACGATGAACTCATCCAAACCCAGAGCTATTCCATAAACCTGACAGGAGACCGTTTTGCCAAAGAGATCGCCATGGCTAGGACCTTTGGCTATGTGGAACAAGTTGAAGAGCTATGGGAGAACGGCCTGGCTCTGGGTGTAAACTTGAGCAATGTTATCGCCATTCACTGGAACAGGAAGAGCGTCCTGAACGAAGAGGGTCTGCGGTTCAGTGATGAATTTATCCGCCACAAAGTCCTTGATCTGGTCGGAGACCTCGCGCTTCTTGGTTGTCCCGTCCTAGGCCATGTTATTGCTCATCGAACCGGCCACACTCAACATCTTGCCTTCATGCAGGCCATCGCCAGCGCTCCGGACTGTTGGGAGCTGATCGAACTGGATCGGAACGGCAATCACTCCGTGCTCAAGCAGGTCCTCTCAACCACAAAAGCGGCAGGTGACATGCTCATCCCCCTTTTCAACCCCTATCCAACACAGACAGCTATAGCCACAGCATCATCCTGCTGATTGTTTGTTGTTTTTTGGATGACTGACATAATAAAAAAGGGGCTGCTGCAAGTTAACTTGCAGCAGCCCCTTTTTTATTATGAATGCCTTTCTCACTTCACCAATAGGGAAAAAGAAGTCACCTTCTTGCGAGTTAGATTGAGTCTATCCTTGACCTACCCAAGCATACTGTAAAATATTTTCATGTCAAAACAAGCAGGTATAAAGTGGACCCCTGTAAAGCGGGCTAACCGCCCGCAACCCAAATGATCGAGCAATATGAGCCGCCACTGTTGTATAATGAAAGATCCTCACAAATTTCAATACAACAGGAGGCAGCTCATGAAAGAATTTATAAAAAGATTTTCCGATCTGGTCAAGGGAAC
>VMSP01000051.1 GCA_013792135.1 Desulfocapsa sp.
AAATAACTTCCAAATCCTTCCGCTCTTCTTTTGTAAGTGTCACTCTGTATCTTGGTGCCATGTTGACCTCCTTGTCTATTAAAGACAATTATAGCAAACATTACACAGAATGCGAAGACTTAAATTTTACATTGTACTAGTAGAAATTGAAAGTTTCATGGTTTCCGTTTGTTAATAGCTCTTATTTAAACATAACGATTCCCATAACCAGCGGGCCACTAAACTGAACCGTCAGGCCGCAAACGTTCTCCCTGTCTGCGTTTATTTTCTGGTTATGTTGTTGATTGTATTGATTGTTTATTGCATATCGCTGACAACTAGACCAAAATCTTCAACGTGTTTCCAATTTGTAAATTCAATATTTGTTTTTGGATCAGTCGGTCCTTTGGTCATCCACATAATTGCTCGGATCATCAAACGATCCCAAAATCTGTATTTTTGATATTCGATTTTCCCTGCAAAAACAGCTAGTGTTTTTGGCTTCCATGATATTTGCTTGAGAAATTTTTGGAGATACGGATTTGTTTCAGGTTTGTTTTTTTCTGGTTTACGCGCAACAACGTTCACAGAGAAGAATGCATTAGATTTACTGTCTAAAATCTGTGAATTTTCTTTTATAAATTTATAAATTTTCTTGCTGTGTTTTCCATAGCGAATACTTGCACCAATAATTATTTTGTCAAATGAGTTTAAGTCGATTTTGCTTTCATCATTTACGGAGATTAATGTTACTTGATTGTTATGAGTTTCGACTATTTGCTGTAGGCGTAAGCATATTTCCCTGGTGTGGCCATCAGTAGATGAATAGATAAAAAGAATTTTAGCCATTGTAATTCCGGTTTTTATTTTTGCACATAACGCCTCGCATCACAGGCAGTGAAAAGCAGAGCGAGGAACGAGCGAGCTTTTTGCTGTCCGAGTGAATACATTTGTTAGAAGCACATACAGAACCTCTCAACCTGCTGCTCTTACGCAATTTTTACCAGCGTGTTTAGCAGCATATACACCATTATCTGCCTCCTTAATTAACTCTTCATAGTTCTTCATGCCAGGCAAACGAGACGCAACACCAACACTAATGCTCCCATGCCAGGGTTCGCCACCAGTTGGTACGCGAAGTTTCGATACAGTCTTCCGGGTTAACTCTGCGGTATGCATTCCACCCTCTTTATCTGTATTTGGACAGATAATGAAAAACTCATCACCACCGAGACGACATACAACATCATCATTTCGTAAGGAATGCTGAAGTGTTTTAGCCAATTCTATTAGCACCAAATCCCCGACATCATGACCATAGACATCATTTACTTCTTTAAAGTGATCCGCATCAATCATAAGACAAACCAGTGGGGCATTTTTTTTCAATGCCTCTTCCCAATGGAGGGAAAGACACCGTAAGGCATGTCGGCGATTTGGAAGTCCGGTCAAAATATCCGTCAAAGACAATTCTATAAGTTGAAGATTGGCCTCAGATAGCTCTTTGGTGCGTAATGCTACTTTTTCTTCCAGTGACTCATTCAGTTGTTTCAGCTCCTTGTTTTGCATCGACACCTGCTCAAACAAACCATTCAATGCCTCGATCAATGGTTCCGTAGAACTTACTCTTTCTTGTTCCAGTTTTTCATATGCTTCACCAGAGCTCATACCGGATTGTATAGCCTTGATTTGCTTGGCCATATCCTGATCTTGAGCAAGAATATGAAAGGCAAGCCAATTTATGAGAAATTTCAGAAAAGATTCTGCCTGATCAAGGTTATCTGATGATATGCCGGAATAGATAAAAGACACGTCATCTAGAAATCCTTTATGTCTTTCTAAATGGCGATCCATGTGACGAGCATCCAGTTTGACTTCAGACATTAATTCTTCTTCTTCCTTGAAATGGTATGCCGCGTAATCTGCTAACTGATTAAATAAACGCTCTACATCCTCGGCATGGATTATATTATCAGCCAGCAGACTGCTAAACTGATTAATGATATCGACAAGGTGATGGTGTTGATCATCAATTTCCGACAATCCAGTCACAAAATATTGATCCCAATGGAATGCTTCCATAGTTAGTTCTCTCGGTCTTGAATATTCATTATGCTTCTAACGCAAAGCTAAGCGGTTACAATGGAGCGCAGCGGAATTACAATCCGACTTCAGCCGATTGTTCGCATTTTTCATTCGAGAAAACCGACTACCTTCTCACAGAACATGTCTGGATACTGGAACATCAGCCCGTGACCACCGTTCTCGATCAAGTCCAACTGCGCATTAGGAATTTTCTCGCTCATAAAGCGCGAGTTTCGGGGAACAACCAAACAGTCTTCCGCTCCAGTGATAAGCAGTACTGGACTGCGAATTTCGCCCAGACGGCCTACGGAGCCTTTCCATGCATCAATCGCCATAGCCTGTTGGCCTATGGTTTCTTCCGGGATGTTTCCCATAGGACGAAAGAAGATCTCGCCAATGCGCTTGCCATGATTCTGAAGCCAGTTATCGGGAAAGAGTACGCTGATGTATCGCATACCTCGTTCTTGGGGAGTCCCTGTCATGTCCGTCAGTTGTTGGATGATTTCGGGGCTAGGTGGGAACATCTCGGCACCGCAGTGGGCGGCATAGAGAATCAGCTTGTTGACCTTGGATGGATGCCGGAGGACAAGTTCCTGCGCGATCAGCGAACCCATGGACCATCCCAGCACATGAGCCTGCTGTATGCCCAATGCGTCCATAAACCCGGAAGTGTCTTCGCAAAATTGCTCGATGGAAAACTTATTCGTTCCTATCCCGGAACTGCCTATGCCCCTGTTGTCAAAAACAATCACCTTGAATCGGGAGGAGAGTTTACTTATCAGGCCCGATTCCCACAAGTTCATGGTGCTGCCGTACCCCATGATTAAGAGAAGAGGATAGCCGCTTCCGAAAACACGATAGCCCATGTTGATATCGGCAACATTGATCGAACACTCCGCCTCACTTGATCCTAATGTTTCATGAGTTGTAACCATGACGCCTCCAGTCGTGCTGTCTGTTTCTGCGAACGTGTTGATAACCGGTTTGGCAGGCTTTTCGCCAAATCCGCGTTTATTAAATTGTTATGTGCTGCCTTTCTGATGCCAATCCCATTTGTATTTTTCAATCGCTCCACATAACTTACCAAAACGCTCAACTAATTCACGAAATGTAGAAACTTCTAAACTTGTTAAATAGTCATTGTCTAATGATCTCACATGACTGTTATACCAATCAATTGCAATATTATCAGCTTCATTTTCCTGATCTCTATTTTCATCTGTAGAAAGCTTGTCCAAACTTGGAGATTTATGTTTATTTACTGCATGTGCAATTTCATGTAGCAGAGTAATAATAAAACATTTTCCAGATTCTTCCTCTTCTGAGTGACCTGGTGGAGGAAAAATCCATTCAGATAACAATATAATCTCACGCTCTCTATATTGTTTTGGTAACCGGCAACCGCCAAAGTCTCCAACTCCAACAATGACTAAATTGCGACCTTCATCTCTCATGATTTCTTCTGGTAGATATTTCAAAGCAGTGTTAATCCACCAAGATTGTGTCTGATCGCCACTGATCAATATTTCGGAATTCAAGATATCCTCTTTTTAAGTATATTTATGAAGCCCATAACGACTTGGGTGAGTTGCCGCGCCCGGTGCTTGCAGATTCTAACTCTTTGTCAATGATTTCAAAAATAAAGACGAGTTGCTTTTTGTAGAAATCAGGATTCTGCTGGATATATTAATCATCATTCCTAGTGGAATACCTGTTATTCCATGTTGAATCCCCTTCAAAAAATTTATATACTTGAAATGTGGCTTTTCCTAACGTGTCTCGAGAATCATATTTTTTTTGTTCAGTTCGCCTCCTCTCAACCTCTTCTTTCCACTTTTTATCTTCTTCTTACTTCTTTTGTTCTTTCGAAATGTTACACGAAACTGCGTTTGCCATGGCTTCAAGATATTTAAACTCACCTTTCCCACCTAACTCGTCCACTCCTTTTACATAGTAATACCTCAACGTTTTTTCCAACCTATCAATTTCATCACGTGTTTTTGCATTTATGATGGCTTTAAGCAAAGCCTGACTCTTTTCCCTTGCAAGTTCCTTTTTTGTCTTCCACTTCTCTGGAGGATCATTGATATTTAGAGGGTAGCGTGCAGCATGCTTTTGAGCAACAGTCGTTGCCTCCTCTACTGAAATTTTAAAAAACTCTCTACCACCTCGGTATCTAATTTTTTCTAAATCACTGTGTATTCGGCTTTCTACGAGCTCCAACCGATCACAGGAAAAAAACGCTTCACATCTAAACGGAGCAGGAACTCCTGTAGTATTCAATTGTGCTAATCTTTGCCCAATTGTTTTTTTCGTGAAACCTATTTTCAATAATCCTGGCATTGCCGGATTAGAAACTAAATAAATGCCATGTCTATTGTTATTGCTCATTGGCCATTTCTATATTTTCTTATTCTAATGCACTAACTGTTGTTTCATTATCAATGTTAGGCCATCAGAGCTTTTTAGAATGAATTGTTTGCCAGCTTGATCTTGCCATACTACTTTTTCCCATCCTTCAAGATCTATTCTTCTCGATAATTTTTTCTCAGCGCTCCACGCTAATTTGTAGCCGACATTTTTTAGTTCTTCTTCTATGCCTGAATCTGTTGGGTAATTAAGATCAACAAATTTTTCTTCAATTCCTTCCGGTTCCCAACTGACACCGCCAATGGGGGTGCTTATGCCGCGGATTGATCGAAGAACTCTCCTGATGATATTCATGATGCCTCCTGTGCATAACAGTGTAATAAGTGGAAATTTTTCCATCATATCACCCCTTATGGGTGGACGGAATTTCCGCTTATTTTTATATTGATCTATGAAACATAGAAACTCAACGAGTTTCTTGTCCGCTTATTGCATTTTCTCTGGTTGATTTCTAGATATTACGATATTATGTGACGTATTATGGAAAGTCAAAGGAAAAACAAGCCACAATTTCACCCGAATCCCGATATCAGGCTCATGGATCAGGTACGCGAGGTGTTTCGGTCTCAACATTACGCGTATCGCACCGAGCAGACGTATTGTCAGTGGATAGTACGTTATCTTCATTACTTCGGCGGCAAGACGCATCCGAATCTTCTTGGCGCCAAGGATGTAGAGCGGTATCTTTCTCATCTGGCAACCGAGGGCAAGGTGTCCGCCTCCACCCAGCGGCAGGCCTTGAATGCGTTGGTTTTTCTCTATCATGAGGTGCTCGGCCAGCCGTTGGATGGGGAGATTGCCCCGGTGCGCAGTAAACGCCAGCAAAGGCCGCCTACAGTCCTCACTCAGGCAGAGGTTCAGCGCTTGCTTGCGGTTATGATGGGCAGAAATGCTCTCATGGCGAAACTATTGTATGGAGGTGGCCTGCGCCTGCTGGAGTGTCTCCGTTTGCGTATTCAGGATGTGGACTTTGGGCAGGGCCTTATCTTTGTTCGTGGCGGAAAAGGCGGGAAAGACCGGACCACCATTCTTTCCAAGAGTCTGGGAGACGAGTTGCAGAGGCAGGTTGAGGCGGTGAAGGCCCTGCATCATAAAGATTTAGAGGAAGGATTTGGTGAGGTATATATTCCGGAGGCCTTGGCGAGGAAATATCCCAATGCTGCCCGAGAGATCGGCTGGCAGTGGGTGTTCCCGGCCAAGGAACGTTCTCTTGACCCGCGTTCGGGCTGGGAGCGGCGACATCATGTGCTCGAATCCGGTCTGCAGAAGGCGGTGAAGCGGGCCGTGGTCCAGGCCGATATTGACAAAAAAGCCACTTGTCATACATTACGTCACAGTTTTGCCACCCATATGCTGGAAAACGGGGTCAATATCCGGGTCCTCCAGGAATTGCTCGGCCACGCGGATGTGAAAACCACTGAGATCTATACTCATGTCATGTCGCGAGATATCAGGCAGCTGCAGAGTCCGCTGGATATGTTGCCGTGCTGAGGTCATCTTATGATTTGCGCTCTTGCATAACTCTTTAATCATTAAATGGTGCATTGAATTTTGCTTAAAAAAAGAAAGATAGTTCCTAAAAAAACGGAGCGCATGAGCGGCAGGCGGCGGGGGTGGACCAAGTACACAATTGCGGCTCAGGTGATCCTTGTTCTTTGCGTTGCCCTTGGAATCTATGTCGTCTATCTGGATAAGCTGATCCGCCAGAAGTTTGACGGCAAGCGCTGGGCCTTGCCCGCCGTGGTGTACGCGCGTCCCCTGGAATTGTATCCCGATCTTCCTTTTACAGCGTCCATGCTGGCGGAGGAACTGCAACTTAGCGGGTATCGTCGTGACAGGGCAGCGAAAGATCCAGGCGGCTATGACCTTGCAGGCAATGTCATACATCTGGTAACCAGGGATTTTTTCTTTCCCGACGGTCTGGAAAAATCGGCCAGGATCACGGTGGAGTTTGCCGGTTCTGTGGTTAAGCAGATATCCCGGACAGATACCGGGGCAGAGATTGCCCTGGCGCGCATTGACCCGGCCCGGATCGGTAGTTTTCATCCTTTGGAAAACGAAGACCGGGTTGTGTGCAGCCGCAAGGAACTTCCTGATCTGCTGGTGAAAACCCTCATCGCGGTGGAGGATCAACATTTTTATACCCATTTTGGTGTTGATCCGTGGGGGATTTTGCGGGCCATGTTTGCCAATATCCGTGCCGGCAAGACTGTGCAGGGCGGTAGCACGCTGACCCAGCAGCTGGTGAAGAATTTTTTCCTCAATAATGAGCGTACCCTGCAGCGCAAGTTGAATGAGGTGATCATGGCCCTGCTGCTGGAGGCGCATTACAGCAAGGACGAGATCCTCACTGCCTATGCCAATGAGATCTTTCTTGGGCAGGATCGGGGCCGGGCGGTGCATGGTTTTGGGCTGGCCAGTCAGTTTTATTTCCGGCGTGAATTGAAGGATCTTTCTGCCGCCCAGATTGCCATGCTGGTGGGGATGATCAAAGGGCCCTCCTATTACGACCCGCGCCATTATGCGGAGCGTTGTCTGCTTCGACGGCAGGTGATACTTGATGTGATGCGTTCAGAAGGAGTGATCACGGAGGAGGCATATCTTACGGCCAAGGCTGCCGGATTGGAGACGAGTGGTACGGTGCAGAGCGGTTTTAACCGCTATCCCGCCTTTCTCGATCTGGTGCGCCGCCAGTTGGGAGAGGACTATCGTGAGGAGGATCTCATCTCCGATGGTCTGAAGATCCTCACCACCCTTGATCCCCAGGTGCAGATGCAGGTGGAAAGGAATCTTCGGGAAACGGTATCGGCCCTGGAGAAACGGACCGGCACCCATGGCCTTGAGGGAGCAGTGATTGTCAGTAGTCGCGAGGGCGGGGAAATCCTGGCCGTGGCAGGAGGTCGCGACGCCCTAAAGCCCGGTTTCAATCGGGCCCTTGATGCCCAGCGTCCCATTGGTTCGCTCATAAAACCGCTGGTTTATCTGACGGCCCTTGCTAATGGTTACACTTTAGCAACTCCGGTACAGGATGGTGCAATTACGGTAAAAAGTCCTGGGACCAAGGTCTGGCGGCCGGCCAATTATGATAAAAGAGAGCATGGTCTGGTGCCCTTTCATGAGGCACTGGCCTATTCCTATAATCTGGCCACCATCAAGATCGGGCTGGATGTCGGGGTGGAAAAGGTGGTGCAGAATATCAAGCGGGTGGGGATCAATCGGGACTTCAAGCCGTATCCATCCTTTCTGCTGGGAACGGCTGCCCTGTCACCCCTTGAGGTGGCCCAGATGTTCCAGCTCTATGCCACGGGTGGTTTTTATCAACCGCAACGGTCCATTGGCAGTGTTTTGACCTTGGACAACAAGGTGGTCCAGCGTTTCGGGCTGACCGTGGAGCAGCGTTTTCCGCCTCAGGAGGTTTTCCTGCTCAATACTGCCCTGAAGCGGGTGATAAGCAATGGAACCGCGAGGTCGCTTTTAAACTATATCCCTGAGACGGTGCAGGCTGCCGGTAAAACAGGAACCACTGATGAACTGCGGGATAGCTGGTTTGCCGGATTTACCGGGGACCGGCTGGCTGTCGTCTGGATTGGCCGTGACGATAACAAGCCGACCGTGTTCACCGGTTCCAGTGGTGCCATGGTGGTGTGGGGAAAGATTATGCAGTCTCTGCATCCCCAGCCTCTGGAGCTGGTGGAGCCGGAGGGGATTGAATGGGCCAGGGTTTATGCCGGAATTTATGGTAGCTCTGCTGGTGCTTCCCGTGACAATGTGGTATTACCTTTTGTGGTGGGAACTGTACCCGCCGGGGCCGTGCCTGCGTCACCTTCTTCCCCGGATGATGGCGCTCAGGAGTGGAATGTCCCTGGGGTCTTGAACACAATACGCAACTTGTTTCATTAAAGGGTACTCTTCACTATATGCACCTGTCGGACTGAAGGATTGATGGCGTCGCAAAAAGTCGCCAACTGCTGCGTTGCCGCATATTGTCTCGTCACTGCGGCGTACTTAAGTGCTCAGCATTCCTCGAAATGTGCGCGCCTTGCATTTGACGATTTTTGCTTAGCCATCCCCAAAAATGACTTTTTACGAGACTGTCAAGGATTGATCTCGCCCGGAATTACAGAGAATGACAGAAAACGATGAAAAATGATTCCTCCTGTGTCTTCGCAATGTTGCGGGGGCGGAGGATGTCATGTAATGATTTTTTGTGCTGAAAAGGTATGAAAGAAGGAAAACTGAGATGAATAAAAGAGGCCACGGTCTTTTGTGGCATAGTGCCTGCAACTTCGGGTTGCTCATTGTGGTGACTTTGTTTTTACATGGCTGTGCTGTGAAACATTCTGTTGATAGTCCAGTGGGGCCAGCTTCGGTTTTCCGGTCCAGCCCAACTCCTGCTCCGTATCCGGCCCCGGCCCCTGTTATTCCGGACCCGAGTCCCCCTCCCAATCGTGAATCTGTGCCGGTGGCTGAAGAAGGAAAGGCTGCCGGAACTTTGCTTGCCAGTGCCCGGCAAAGTGTGCGGTCAGGTCAGTTCAGTCAGGCCGAAATGATGCTTGAACGTGCCCTTCGGCTTGAACCTCGTAACGCCAGACTTTGGCACGAGATGGCCCAGGTCAAATATGGGCAGAATAATTATGGTCAGGTGGTGCAGTTCTGTATCAAGTCAAACAGCCTGGCCGGGAAGGATTATGGTTTGATCCAGCAAAACTGGCTGCTGATGGAAAAGGCCTATCTGCAGCTGGGCGAACCAGAGAAGGCGAGGCGGGCGCGAATCAAATCCGGATGATCCCGTTGTTAGCCGTAACGAGTTATTTTTTAACTATTATGGGGGCTCTCTCCTGAAACTTTTATTCATCGATCTGTCACCATGGGATATTCGGAAACACGTGATTCAGTAACGGCCCTTGTCAAGGAGCAGGCTGATATCGTCCAGATCATCGGAGAGAGTGTTGATCTGAAAAGATCGGGGGCGCGCTTTCTGGGATGTTGTCCCTTCCATGGCGAGAAGACACCCTCCTTTTCTGTTCATCCTGGGCAGCAGTTTTATCACTGCTTTGGCTGTGGCGAGTCCGGTGATGTCTTCTCCTTCATGATGAAATATCATAATATTGATTTTCCCTCAGCTCTGAAGGAGCTGGCCAGGCGCTATCAGATTGAGCTGCCGGAAAAGCAGTATTCGCAGGCAGAGCAGGAGAAGGAGCGTCTGCGCAAGGCCATGTACGCCATCAACGACAAGGCGGCGCGGCTGTTCAGGGAGTATCTGCTGCAGGCCCAGGGTGCGGCAAAGGCGCGTGCCTATCTCGAGCGGCGCGGCATCCCGCCGGCTATTCAGGAAAAGTTCCAGCTGGGATACGCGCCTTCCGTGGAAAGCGCCGGCTGGAATTTTCTGGGCAGCAGCCTGCAGGGTGAGGAGAGCGCGGCTGCCGAGGCGGTGGGGCTCCTGGTGAAAAATGACAAAGGCTCCACCTATGATCGCTTCCGCGACCGGATTCTTTTTCCCATATTTGACCCTAAAGGGAGGATAAGCGGTTTTGGCGGACGTATTGTCGGTGACGGGCAACCCAAGTATATGAACTCCCCTGAGAGCCCGATCTTTGACAAAAGCCGCCTGCTGCTCGGTCTTTTCCAGCAGGCAGCGGAGATCCGTTCCCGGCAGCGGGTGGTGCTGGTGGAGGGGAACTTTGACATGGTCTCGCTCGTGGTCCATGGCTGTCTCAATGTGGTCGCGCCTTTAGGTACCGCCTTGACCCGGCCGCAGTTGAAGCTGCTGCGCCATTATGCGGATAACGTCATCCTGCTCTTTGACGGCGATGCTGCCGGGGTTAAGGCGGCGGTTCGGGCCGTTCCCCTGTTTCTGGCCGAGCAGATGAGCGCCAAGGTGGCGTTGTTGCCTCCAGGTCATGATCCTGACACCTTTGTCCGTGAAAAGGGTCTGGAGCAGTTGGAGCGGTTGCTGGATTCTGCCACACCGCTGGCTGAGTTTGCCCTGGCAAAGATGATCGAGGAGCATGGGCTGACCCTTGACGGGAAAAGCAGGATTGTGGAAGAGCTACGTCCGCTGGTACAGGCAGCGGCATCCCCTTTGCAGCGTTCGGTGGTGATTGCTCATTTCAGTGAAAAGCTGGGGATTGCGACCCAGCAGTTGACGGATCTTCTCTCGGCCCATTCATCGCTGCCGTCCCCGGTAAAGGTCCAGCCAAGGGAACTGAATCGTCCGGTGCAGGCTGGTCGAGGGAAGAGTGGTCTTAATGGTCTTCAAAATCGTCTTGTTGGTCATATGGTGCGCCATCCTCGCCATTTTGTGAAATTGGAGAAGGCCGGGTTGCGACAACAGCTGGCTTTTAGTGTGGGGGAGATTCTATTTTTACAGATCAAGGGATTATGTGATAAAAATCAGGAGTTTGAGCCTGAAGATTTGCTTGCTGCCCTTCCTGAAGGAGAAGAACGAGCCTTGGTCGCGGAAATTCAAAAGGTCATGAAAGATGATCCTGCGAGGGAGGCTTATGCAAGAGATGAAAAAGATTTAGTTGAATTGCTGCTTTTGCTGAAAAAGGAGGAGTTGCTGGAGATGTCGAGAAAATTGTATTCAGAGATCAAAAGCGCACCACAAGGTGAGCGTGACTATGAGACGGTTATGCAAGAACTGCTGGAGATGAATCAGGATATTCAGAAGATCGATAAAGAGCTGCGGGCCTTGGAATAGGGGATGGTTCCTGGGGAATTTCATTTTTCAATCAAGGGGGGTAACTCTGAGGGTGTACCGTGGACTTCCTTACCGGACCGCCCCCCTGCGAAACGTCGTCTGGTGGGTTCCGGTTAACTTTCTCTGTTTTCAATCACTTATTGATTTAAATTTTTTTCTTGCTATAGTGCATGAGCTGGGAATTAGGTGATTTTGTTAAAAGATGAGAGAGAAGGATTTATTTTTTGATGTGAAGACCTGGTATCTCGGGGGGGAGCTATGGCTGGGGATAAGGATTTTGATCAGGATGAGATAGAACCGATAATTAGTGAGGACCATCTTGACGATGATGCTTTTGATATCACAGAAATTACTAGTGCTCTTGCTCTTGAAGGTGAGGAGTTGGTTGTTGCATGGCCGGATGATGACGCGGTGGATGACTTGCAGGTAACTCCGGAGAAGGATGAAGGCGATGATGAGTTCATCGTCGATCCTGACGAGAGCGTTTCGTACCACCTTGGCGCAGGCGCAAAGCAGGGGTGTCATACCGTTGATCCCATGAATATCTATTTGCGCGAGATGGGAACCATGACCCTGCTTAGTCATGAGGAAGAACTGGAACTGGCCCGGATGATGGAAGAGGGCTTGTATCGCATCCAGCGGGCTGTGCTGGCAACTCCTTTGGCTATTCCTGCCCTGGAGACAGTGGTGAAGGAGCTTAAGGCCGGTCGGGTAAAAATATTTCAGGCATTGAAGGGTATTCCTGATGATCAGGCTGACCTTATTGCCCAGACGCACGACGAGTTTATCAACAGGGTTGCGTTGGCCACAGAACGTGAACGGCAAAGAGAGGGTTTACGACAGCGCTTTCTCGCTTGTGTTGATGGCTCGGATGAAGATAGAGAGATTTATCAGCAGATTCTGGATATAGGGACGGAGGTGGCGGGGATCTTTCAAGACCGGCTCATCTGTCCTCGCTGTATTAATGGCATCGCTGCCAGTTTGGAAGATCTTGCCAAAGGTTTTCGTCTGGTTCGGGTCAAGGTGATGCAGGAATACAAGCTTGCGGCGGCCGGTCGGGATGATCTGGAGATCAGTCCTTTGGAGCTCGAGAAAAGGATTGCTCGGGAGATGTGTGAAGGATTTGGCTTTGGTTATCATGCCTTGAATGAGACTCTGCATGAACTGGAGACGGTGCGTGACACGGTCAAATACGCGAAAGAATCGCTGGTACGGGCAAATTTGCGTCTTGTTGTTTCGGTTGCCAAGAAATTTATCAATCGCGGGCTGCAATTTCCTGATCTTATCCAGGAGGGCAATATCGGTCTGATGAAGGCCGTTGAGAAATTTGATTACCACCGCGGCTATAAGTTCAGCACCTATGCCACCTGGTGGATTCGCCAGTCCATTACCCGCGGGATTGCAGATCAGGGACGGACGATCCGCCTGCCGGTGCATATGATAGAAACCATCAACCGATTGCTGCGGGTGACCAGGGATTTTATCCGCATTGAAAATCGGGATCCAAGCCCGGAGGAGATGGCGGAACAGCTTGGCTTGGATGTGGTAAAAATTAAGGCGGCGCTGAAAACAGCCAAGGATGCCATCTCGCTCGATACGCCGGTGGGAGCCGATGAAGAATCATTTTTGTCTGACTTTATTGAAGATTGTGGTGCTATGGGGCCTGATGAGTCCTCCATGGTTGACAGTCTGAAAGAATGTCTCTGTCGGGTGATGTCTTCTCTTTCTGCGCGCGAGTCCAAGGTCCTGCAGATGCGATACGGTATTGATGTGAGCTGTGATCATACCCTTGAAGAGGTGGGAAAATGTTTTGCGGTTACCAGGGAGCGGATTCGGCAGATTGAGGCCCAGGCAATACAAAAACTGAAACATCCTTCGCGAATAGATGAGTTGCGTGTGTTTATGACCGATTAGGAGCCACTCTAAAATAACAACTTCATTTCTGACCTCTTCGTTACGGCTTTCTATGCAGGGATTTCTCAAGATTGCTCGTTCCAGTGGCTGCCGTCCAGAAGCTGCAATTTCTGGGTGCGAAAAGCGGTCGCCGGTCACAAGATCATAATATTACGGTTTTTTATACAATGCCTTTAAAAAGGCATGGATTGCCGACACACTTCTCCTGAAGGGCCATTGTAGCTCTTGTCTTTTTCTGTCCTTTTCCTTCTGGCGATTTGTGCGCGGTGATGATTCCTCTTTTTTTATTTATTTCCTGCCAAGCGGTGAGGTATGGCTGATCTCCTTGATTGGGTGAGTCTGAGTCTGGTTCCAGGATTGGGGGCGGTAGGAATGAGGCGTCTTGTGGACTTCTTTGGTGGCCCGGATCGTGTATTGCTGGCCTCCGCCAAAGAGCGATCAAAGGTTTCCGGGGTTCGGGCGGAAGCTCTTTTGGGACTGTCAAATGTGGACGAGGTGCGTTGCCGGGGTGAACAGGAGCTGGAACGACTTGCCGGTTCAGGGGCACAGGCCATCAGCCTGGAGGATCAGAGCTATCCTTCCTTGCTCCGCCAGATCAATGGTCCGCCATCAGTTTTATATATACGGGGCAGGAGTGAGCTGCTTGAAAGTTGCTGTGTGGCGATTGTCGGTTCGCGGGCGGCAACCACATATGGCCACCGGATTGCTTCCTCACTGGCCAGAGACCTGGCTGCCCGGGGAGTGACGGTGGTATCCGGTCTGGCCCTGGGGATTGATGCCTGCGCCCATGCCGGGGCCTTGGCCGCGTCCGGGGCCACGGTCGCGGTGCTGGGATGCGGGCTGGATGTGGTCTATCCGCAGCAGAACAGTGGCTTGTATGGGCAGATTCAGGATGCTGGCGTCCTTGTTACTGAATATCCATTGGGAACCCGCCCTGAGGCTTTTCGATTTCCGGCGCGAAACCGTATTATTGCCGGGATGAGTTACGGAGTGGTGGTGGTTGAGGCGGCCAAAAAGTCTGGTTCGCTTATCACAGCAGAGTTGGCCCTCGAGGAAGGTCGCGATGTCTTTGCGGTTCCTGGTCAGGTAGATTCCTTTAAAAGCGCCGGGGCACACTGGCTGTTGCAGCAGGGGGCGAAGCTGGTACTCTCAGCCGGAGACATTCTGGAGGAACTCCATCTTTGTAAGGGGATACAAGGTGAAAAAAAGAGAGGGACAGGGGCGGAGGATGAAACCTTAGCGCTTGAGCCTGAGCTTCTTGCCCTGCTGGAAATGATCGAACCCTATGCGATGAAGCGCGATGCGCTTATCGCTGCCTCTGGCCTGAGTCCAGGGCGGGTGGCCGAATTCCTGCTCCTTCTGGAACTGGAGGGGCTGGTGGAGATGCTGCCCGGTGATGAGGTACGCAGGGTTGGCGGGGAAAGTGCAGGGAGAGGGTAGGGAAATGTATCCCTTAGTGTAATTTATTCTTTCCCCTTTTTTTATTTTGCGATACCCTTTATTTGTATTCACTTTTGACAATAAGTACAACAAACAGAAGAGGAAAATATGCAGGAAATTCAATTTGCGCCATCTATATTGTCAGCGGATTTTTCGCGTCTGGGAGATGAGATCCTGGCGGTTGATCAGGCGGGGGCGGAGTTGATCCATGTGGATGTCATGGATGGTCATTTTGTGCCTAATATTACCATAGGTCCACTGGTGGTCAAAGCTGTGCGCCAAGTAACGGACAAGATCCTTGATGTGCATCTGATGATTGAAAATGCGGACCGCTATCTTGAGTCGTTTGCTGAGGCCGGAGCTGACTGGATCACCGTCCATGTGGAGGCCTGTCCTCATCTGCATCGGACCGTTTCCCGTATCAGGGAACTCGGAAAGAAAGCAGGTGTCGTTTTGAATCCGGCGACCTCTTTGGATACTCTTGATTTTATTCTGGAAGAGGTGGATCTGGTAATGCTCATGAGTGTCAATCCCGGCTTCGGCGGCCAGTCCTTTATCCCGTCAACCTTGCGCAAGATCAGTCGACTGAAAAAACGTATCGATGAGTTGGGCCTTGATGTCGGTATAGAGATTGATGGCGGAATCAGCCCGGTAACTATTGGAAAGGTAGCTGAGGCCGGCGCTAATATATTCGTTGCCGGTTCAGCAATCTATGGTCAAGCTGATTATCGAACTGTGATCACGGAGATGCGGGAGCTGGCAGAGGCAGGCAGCAAAAGAAGAAAGTAATCATGGTGGTTAGTACTGAATGGTAGGTTGTAAGTGGTAAAAAACTGTTTCTATGTGAGGTACTCCATCATGTTTCACTTGGAGCCACTTCTCGCGACTAATTTGCTGCTTCGTAGCGAGGTGAGTAATGAAGAGATGGCAGGCATTGACGGAAGTCCCCGTGTACCCGCATCTTGCGGGTCTGGCACAGCAACCCTTTGATCTTACGTCCCCAGGGGCGTTGGCACCTGCACGGATGCAGCAATATTGCTGTTCTGCGGCAGGGTTCGATTTGCTCTATGCAACCCAGCGAGTGAATGATGAGGTGTTGGCAGGGCTGCAGGAGCTGGCCGATCAGTGCGGACTGGTGGAGCAGTTTCGGCAGATGCGAAGGGGTGCAATAATGAATCGCATCCATGGCTTTGCCTCTGAAGAGCGTCAGGTCTTGCATACAGCCTGTCGGGATCTCTTTGCTGATAATCCGGCAGAGCCTGTTGCCTCAGGACAGGCCGGCAGAGAGATGGCCAAATTGAGGACCTTTCTCGAAGAACTGGAAAACGGCAGCCTGGCCAATGCGCAAGGCGATCCCCTTGACACCATGATCCATGTGGGGATAGGAGGGTCGGATCTTGGTCCCCGTTCAGTGTATGAGGCCCTGCGTGCCTATAAGCGGCCGGGAAGGCGGGTCTTTTTTATTTCCAATGTTGATCCCGATGACGCGGCTGCTGTTCTGCGCCAGGTCAATCTGGCGTCCACTCTTGTCAATGTTGTGTCCAAGAGCGGAACCACCCTCGAGACCTTGACCAATGAGAGCCTGATCAGAAGGGCCTTTGAGGGACAGGGGTTAGACCCGGCCCGTCATTGTATTGCGGTGACCGGTGAGGGTAGTCCCATGGATAGTCCGGTCAGATATCTCCGTTCTTTTTATATGTTTGATTATATTGGCGGCAGATACAGCTCAAGCTCAATGGTTGGAACGGTCATGCTTGGTTTTGCCCTGGGGATTGAGGTGGTACTGGAATTTTTGGAAGGGGCCTCTTTAATGGATCTGGCGGCGGAGGAGACGGGGCTTCAGCAGAACTTACCTCTCCTTCTGGCGCTGCTGGGGGTCTGGAATCATACCTTTCTCGGGAGTGCGACAGTGGCCGTGCTTCCTTACAGTCAGGCCCTGCACAGGTTCTCAGCCCATCTTCAGCAGTGTGATATGGAGTCGAATGGGAAGTCGGTTTCACGATCTGGAGAGTCGGTGGCGCCTCTGAAGACCGGTCCGATTCTTTGGGGTGAGCCGGGGACAAATGGGCAACATGCATTTTACCAGTTACTGCATCAGGGCACGGAGGTAGTGCCGGTGGAGTTTATCGGATTCCGCCACAGTCAATATGGCGAAGACCTGGAGATTGAAGGGAGTACGTCTCAGCAGAAACTGGTGGCAAATCTTCTGGCCCAGTCCCTGGCAATGGCCAGGGGGCAGGAGAACGAAAATCCCAACCGGAGATTCCCGGGGAATCGTCCAAACCTGATTCTGTTGGCCGACAGATTGACCCCGAAAATCATGGGGGCGCTTCTGGCATTGTATGAGGCCAAGATCGTTTTTCAAGGATTCTGCTGGAATATTAATTCCTTCGATCAAGAGGGCGTGCAACTCGGGAAGGTGCTTGCCGGTCGAGTGCTTGACTTGATGAGGGGTGGCCGGGAAAAGGATGATGTTGGTTTGTCTCCGGAGATGACCTTGATAAAGATGGCAAAAATGGTTAGAGAATGACAAAAGCTGAAATGAATATAGATTCATTTTTGAGTGAATTCCCATTCGTTTTTTGTTGACAAAAAATTTGTTCAGAGATATTGTCAGTCGCTGAATGATTATTCAATAGTGTATCGTTTTAGTGAACTGGTACACGATACCGAACGAAGAACGGTATTTAAAAGGTGAAGCATTCAAGGAGTAATGGCCAGGGTTATTTTGCTTCTTTTCAAAGTGCGAAGAGTGAAAGAATGCTGGTTAGTATATTTTGGTAAAGGTTGAAGTTAAACTAGTAATTTAAAGGAGGAAAATTCATGGCAAAGCATGAGACGCCCCTGTTGGATGAGCTTGAAAAAGGCCCATGGCCAAGCTTCGTTACCGACATCAAGCGCCAGGCAGAGAAAAGTCCACAGTGTTGGGATATCCTTGGTCAGTTGGAGCTGTCTTTCAAAGAGAGGATTACCCACTGGAAGCATGGCGGAATCGTAGGTGTTTTCGGGTATGGTGGTGGTATTGTCGGTCGCTATTCAGACGTGCCAAAACGTTTTCCAGGTGTTGAGCATTTTCATACCATTCGTCTTGCGCAGCCTGCTTCCAAATACTATTCTACCAAGCATCTTCGCGATATCTGTGGTCTGTGGGAGAAATATGGATCCGGTATGACCAATATGCACGGTTCGACCGGTGATATTATTATGCTTGGTTGCCGTACTGAGGCCTTGGAGCCTTTCTTTTATGAACTGACCCATAATTTCCAGCAGGATCTGGGTGGTTCAGGTTCCAATCTGCGGACTCCTGCCAACTGTCTTGGTCAGTCTCGCTGCGAGTGGGCTTGTTATGATACAGAAGAGGCATGTCATCATTTGACCATGCACTATCAGGATGAGATCCATCGCCCTGCCTTCCCTTATAAATTCAAATTCAAGTTCTCCGGTTGTCCCAATGACTGTGTTGCCGCTATTGCCCGCTCAGATGTGGCGGTTATCGGCACCTGGAGGGATAATATCCGTATTGACCAGGCTGCCGTTAAAGAATATATCGCCGGCAATATTCCATCAAACGGCGGCGCCCATGCCGGTCGTGACTGGGGTAAGTTTGACATTCAGAAAGAGGTTATCGATCTTTGTCCAACAGAGTGTATGTGGATGGAAGGTGGTGAACTGAAGATTGATGACTCAGAGTGTACCCGTTGTATGCATTGCCTCAATGTTATGCCTCGCGCTCTTCGTCCCGGTGCTGATCAAGGCGCAACCATCTGTTGTGGTGCCAAGGCCCCAATTCTTGATGGCGCTCAGTTCGCAACTCTGATTGTACCTTTCATGAAGGTCTCTGCTGATAATGAGTTTGAAGAATTGATCGAGTTCATTGAGAAGGTCTGGGATTGGTGGATGGAAGTTGGCAAGAACCGTGAGCGCGTGGGTGAGACCATGCAGCGCATTGGCCTGCCGACCTTTATCAAGGTAATGGATCTGGAGCCCATTCCCCAGCACGTGAAAGAGCCTCGTTCCAATCCTTATGTTTTCTGGTCGGAAGATGAGGTTGAGGGTGGATGGAGTCGTGATGTTGATGAGTTCCGTGCTCGCCACGCTGCCTAATTAGAAGTTAAATCGAGTAATTTCTCGTATATATAAGGAGACTGATAAAATGGCCTATGATCCAGCCAACCCGATGTCCGATCGTATTTCCGACATTGGTCCCAGATATTATTCTGAATTTCATCCACCAGTTATTAAAGCCAACAAAGGTAAATGGCTGTGGCATGAGATCACAAAACCAGGTGTTCTGGTTCATAAATCAGAGACCGGTGACGAATGCTGGACGGTCCGTGTAGGGGCTGCCCGTTTGATTTCCATCGAGCTTATCCGTGAGATGTGTGATATCGCGGATAAACATTGCGATGGCTTCTTCCGCTTCACAACCCGTAACAACGTTGAGTTTATGGTGGACGCCAAAGCTAAGGTTCAACCACTTCTCGATGATCTGGCAAGCCGTGGCAACAAGTTCCCAGTCGGTGGAACCGGTGCCGGTGTTACTAATATCGTTCACACTCAAGGATGGGTTCATTGCCATACCCCTGCCACCGACGCCTCCGGCGTTGTTAAGGCAGTCATGGATGAGCTCTTTGACTACTTCACCTCCATGACCCTGCCAGCTCAGGTACGTATTGCCCTTGCCTGCTGTCTGAATATGTGTGGTGCTGTACATGCCTCTGATATCGCCATCCTTGGTGTGCATCGCAAGCCACCAATGATCGATCACAAACGTATTACCGGTGTATGTGAGTTGCCCCTTGCCATAGCTTCCTGTCCCCTTGGTGCTGTTAAGCCAGCCAAGGCCATGGTGAATGGTGATGAAATCAAAACAGTAGCTGTAAATGCTGATCGTTGTATGTTCTGCGGTAACTGCTACACCATGTGTCCTGCCATGCCTCTTGCCGATCCTGAAGGTGACGGAATCGCCATTCTGGTTGGTGGTAAGGTTTCCAACTCACGATCGACTCCTAAATTCTCCAAGCTGGTAATCCCCTTCCTGCCCAACACTCCGCCACGTTGGCCTGAGACCGTTGCCGCTGTCAAGGGTATCCTTGAGGCCTATGCTAAAGATGCACGTAAGTATGAGCGTGTTGGCGAGTGGGCAGAGCGGATTGGTTGGGAGAAGTTCTTTGAGAAGTGCGATATCCCATTCACCATCAAGAGCGTTGATGATTATCGCTTGGCTTATGACACCTGGCGTACGACTACTCAGTTCAAGTACACCTCTCATGTAAAGTAATTGACATGATGATATGGCCGATTTTAAATGGTTGAAATCGGCCATATCTGCTGGATGCTTGCCTGTTCATAATTTTTTTAGGAGTATGTGCAATGGCATTAAGTAATGAAGAGCTCAAGGCTGCGATCTTGAAGAAAGCAGAGACGGCCCCAAAACCACAGCTCTATATCAAGGATTTTTATGCATGTGATCCTGATTCAAAACCCCGTGTTATTAAAAATGCGGCCAATGATCTGGTCAAGGAAGGAAAGTTGATGTTCTGGTCTTCCGGTTCCACCACCATGTATGCCATGAAAGATCGTATCAAGAATGAAGAAGGCGAAAGTGGAGTGAATTAGTATTTAAATTCTCGAATATTGAGAGTTGATGAGGTGCCGAGTGTTAAACTCGGCACTTTTTTTTGCCCTTTTTTCAAGAAAAAAATGAAAGATATACTGATTTTGGAGACAGTTGATTCAACAAACAGGGTGGCTCGGGAACTTGCTGCTGTGGGAAATCCCCATGGATATGCTGTTGTGGCTGGCAGTCAGAAAGCAGGACGGGGCAGACTGGGGAAGTCCTGGCAATCGCCATCAGGAAAAGGTCTCTATTCTACGATTCTGTTGCGACCTGGTCTGGGTATTAAGGAGTATTCCAGGATAACGTTGACGGCAGGGCTTGCGGTCAGTCAGGTCATTGAGGAGATATGCCAGCTGAAAGTAGCGTTGAAATGGCCCAACGATATCTATATCTCAGGGTGTAAGTGCGGTGGTATCCTAGTTGAGACTTCATCTCTGCATGGAGAGGCTGATGAATACTTTGCTCTTGTGGGCATAGGCCTGAATGTGAATGCTGATAAAGAATCATTTCCTTTAGACTTGCAGAAAAGCGCAACATCCCTCTTCTTAGAAAGCGGGAAAGAATATGAGATCTTGGTCCTCTTTGAGGCAATCCGGACCAGGCTTTTGCAGTTGGTGTCCCAACTGGCGCTGGAAGGTTTTACCGATATCCTGAATCAGTGGCGAGAACGGGATATGTTACTAGGGAAGTGGCTGCAGTGGTTAACCCCCACGGGTGAGGTTGTTTTTGGTGAGTCACTGGGAGTGGATAGTAGTGGTATCTTGTCGGTACGGGATCGTTCAGGGATAATCCACGAGGTGCTTTCGGGTGATCTGACTCTGGCCCCGAAGTGATATAAAAAAAATGCACAGGGAAGGCAGATAGGCAGAGTGATCGAAGGGAACTGATTGTATATTTGTTCTGCCTTCTGCCTTCTGCCTTCTGCCTTCCCTTCTCTGCTGCCTAATATCGATAATAGTCTGGTTTGTATGGCCCTTCGAGGGGTACGCCGATATAGTCAGCCTGTTCCTGGGTCAGGATAGTAAGGTGGACGCCGATTTTCTGCAGGTGCAGTCTGGCAACCATCTCGTCTAGGTTTTTAGGTAGGAAATAGACCTTATTTTCGTACTGTCCGGGGTTTTTCCAAAGTTCGATCTGGGCCAGGACCTGGTTCGTGAATGAATTACTCATGACAAAGCTGGGATGGCCAGTGGCGCATCCCAGATTAACCAACCGTCCTTCTGCCAGGATGATAATTTTTTTGCCGTCCGGGAAAATCACATGATCGACCTGGGGCTTGATATTGTCCCAAGGGAGGTCTTTGATCGCGGCTATGTCAATCTCTGAGTCAAAGTGGCCGATGTTACAGACAATGGCCTGGTCCGGCATCAACTCCATGTGGGGGCGTGTAATGACGCGCAGGTTCCCGGTACAGGTAACAAAGATATTGCCAATGGGGGCGGCCTCCTCCATGGTGACCACTCTATACCCCTCCATTGCCGCCTGCAGGGCACAGATGGGGTCGATCTCAGTGATGTAGACGGTGGCACCCATACCGCGCAGGGCTTGTGCGCAGCCCTTGCCCACATCGCCAAAACCAACGACTACAGCATTTTTACCGGCAATCATTACATCGGTTGCCCGTTTAATGCCGTCGATCAATGATTCCCGACAGCCATAAAGGTTATCAAATTTTGATTTGGTAACAGAATCGTTCACATTAAAGGCAGCGCACATCAGTTTCCCGGCCTTGGCCATCTCGTTCAGTCGGTGGACCCCGGTAGTGGTTTCTTCACTGATGCCCCGGATATTTCTCATATCGTCTGTGTATTTTTCATGCATGATCAGGGTGAGATCACCCCCATCATCAAGAATCATGTTGGGACGCCAGTTCTCCGGTCCAAAGATAGTTTGATCGATACACCACCAGAATTCTTCCTCATTCTCCCCTTTCCAGGCAAAAGTGGGAATGCCTGCGGCAGCCATGGCTGCCGCAGCATGATCCTGGGTGGAAAAGATATTGCAGGATGACCAGCGAATCTCGGCGCCGAGATCCACCAGGGTCTCCATGAGAACGGCAGTCTGTATTGTCATATGCAGGCATCCGGCGATACGGGCACCCTTAAGGGGCTGCGCCTCATGATATTCATGGCGGAGGGCCATGAGTCCTGGCATTTCAGTCTCGGCAATTTCGATTTCTTTTCTGCCCCATGCGGCAAGGGACATGTCGGCGACCTTATAATCATTTTTTAATGCAGTCATTTAAAATACCTCTGTGTAAAATGGATAAGTGAAAATAAAAAGGCCCACCTGTTTTGGTATAAAGAACAGGTGGGAGGGATATGTGAAAAGCAGGAGGGACGATATCTGTTCTGTAACGACTTCTACAGTTTGGCGTCTTCACGCAATATTTCGGCTTTATCGGTTTTTTCCCAAGTGAAATCCTCGCGCTCTCGACCAAAATGACCGTAGGCGGCAGTGGCTTGATAGATGGGCCGCAACAGGTTCAGGTGTTGGATGATTGCCTTGGGACGCAGATCGAAGTGGTGCAGGATGAGGGCCTTTATCTTATCATCAGAGATGGCACCGGTGCCAAAACTATTTACATTGATTGAAACCGGTTGGGATATTCCTATGGCATAAGCAACCTGGACCTCAATTTCCGTGGCCAAACCGGCGGCTACAATGTTTTTGGCAATATAGCGTCCCATATACGAAGAAGAACGATCAACCTTGGAAGGATCTTTTCCAGAAAAGGCTCCACCTCCATGAGACCCCTTACCTCCGTAGGTATCAACAATAATTTTGCGGCCGGTTACGCCGCAATCACCTACTGGTCCGCCAATCACGAAACGACCGGTGGGGTTGATATAGTATTTTGTATTGTTATCGATCATTTCTGCGGGCAGAATCGGCTTGATGATTTCTTCCATGACCCCTTCTTTCAGGTCTTCATAGTTAACGGTCTCATCATGCTGGGTAGAGAGGACGACTGCTTCTACCCTTTTTGGCACGTTATTTTCATATTCAATGGTTACCTGACTTTTGGCGTCAGGACGCAGCCAGGGGAGGCGACCGGATTTACGTACTTCAGACTGACGTTTGACCAGGCGGTGGGCATAAGTGATAGGCATTGGCATCAGGACTCTGGTCTCATTACAGGCGTAACCAAACATCAGTCCCTGATCACCGGCCCCTTGATCAAGGTCGAGACCAGTGCCTTCGTTTACGCCTTGAGCAATGTCTGGGGATTGCTTGTCAATGGAAGTAATTACTGCACAGGACTGCCAGTCGAAACCCATGTCTGATGAGTTATAGCCAATGGAGCGAATGGTCTGGCGAACTACATCAGGCATATCAACCCAAGCGGTGGTGGTAATCTCGCCGGCAATGACAGCCATGCCTGTTGTGACCAGGGTTTCACAGCCAACCCGGGCAAGGGGGTCCTGAGCGAGAATGGCATCGAGAATAGCATCGGAGATCTGATCGGCAACTTTATCAGGGTGTCCTTCTGAAACGGATTCTGAGGTGAAAAGATAATTTGTCATGAGAGAGGTCTCCAGTAAGAGAGAAAGCTGACTCACTGATATACACGAAAAATGACGTATAAAAGAGCTTAAGCTTTGTTAATTTAACTGTTATCTATTATGATAATAAAGTCTTGTATATTGACGAAAATTGACTGATTTTGTCAAGGGAAAAGGGGGGAAGTGACAAGAAAACTGCTTGTTATATCCGCTGGCGTCTCTTCGAGAGAGTTTGGTTTTTCGTCGTTTCTGAGACTTAGACATGGCGTTGAGCCTTAAGGTGAGTGACTGATTTGGTGTCCACTATTGATGACCGATCTCAAAATGAAGAAAAGTAGTTTCTAAGGTACCGGATGTATCCTCATATATCTGAAAACATGCTGAAGAACGGACCGGAAAGGGAAGTTGTTATTTTGATGACTGACATGATCCAGTATTCCCTAATTTCTTCTGGTATGACACCGGTGGAGATCAGGGATTTCCTGATCGACTACCATTGTAGGATAAATGATCTCATCTATCGCGAAGGGAGTCTGCCTCTTGAGATTGAACCTTCTGCCGGCGATGGCAGCCTGGTAATTTTTGACAAGCGTCCAGGAGAGGACTGTTCCGGGGTTTGCACTAGGGCTGTGGAGGTAGCGCTGAGAATGGCAGAGGCTATCACCGATGGCACCCTGGCCCCAACCCGTATGGGAATTTTTCTTGGGCATATAATTGAAGCAAAGCTTGGCACCAGAATGGCAAAATTCGGGGCAAGTTTTGCGGTCGCCAATCGGCTTGAGGAGCTTTGCGGCCATTTTGGTACACATCTACTGATGGATCGGGAAGTAGCCAGATATCAGAAAGGTTTTGAAACAAATCTGGTAAATATAGGCAAGATCAGCCTGACAAGTGTCCTTCATCCGATGAATATTTTTACCATCTATAGACCGGGAATCCAGAATTGTCCGGCAGAGGTCGATGAGGCGAAGCTACTGAAATTTATTCAGATGAAAAATGAGGCAATGGAGCATTTCAGTGGCAATCTGCTGCTGGGTGTCAAACCGGATTTTCCGATGGTGCGTGAAAAACTGCTTGCGGCCCAGAAATACTTCACTGAGTTAGCCGGCAGAGAAGATGTCGGCATAGAGCGTATTCTCGAATATATACGGGAGACACCTTTTCCCGCGAGCGACTTTGACCAAAGAGGGATGAAGCTTTTGGAGAAGAAACGCGATTCTCTTGGTGAACGGTTATTCCATCTTTCTAAAGAGTTGCTGCGGGCGATGAACTCTGATTTTTATCATGTCTTGGTGGTGGATACCAACTGGGAAAGATATTTCAAGCTGGAGTGGTGTAATAAAGGTGACACCATAATCCAGATAGATAGTGTTCCTGACGGTATCTATTATCTTGATAGCGGTACGGCTGAAGTCTTCAATAGTAATGGAGAGCTGCTCTCCACCCTGGAGGCAGGCACGATATTTGGCGAGATGGCCTATTTCGGTAGAGAAAAAAAGCGTACTGCCTCCGTGCGGGCCAAAACAGATACGGTTTTGAGAAAGATATCCACCGAGGATTTTGAAAAACTGCCTGTGATAATTAAAATTTTCAAACGAATTGCTATGGCACGTCGCCAGGAGATTGTCGATCGAGAATCCCCAGCGACCGGAAGATAAAGCAGCAGCCAGCTGATTGCCCAGGAGAGTGTGTCCATGATTTCAGGGCTTCTGTCTTGCGATCCACCAAGGTGAGCCGGATCCCGGTTCATGGGAGTGAGATTCACCAAAATGATGAGTATCTTATCAAATAAAAATCTGCCGAGGGGGGGGGATTTCTTTGGCTTTATATAGATGTTTTGTGGTGCGAGAGCAGAGTAAAGGTGAATTCGTCGGATCGGTTGAAGAGAAGGACACAGAGGAACTGCCACCAAGTGAACTCCTGATCAGGGTCCATTATTCGTCGCTGAACTATAAGGATGCCCTCTCTGCCACGGGAAATCGTGGTGTCACAAGACGGTATCCTCATACCCCGGGGATTGATGCGGCCGGTGTGGTGGAGGAGTCCACTGTTGCCTCTTTCCATCCGGGAGATCAGGTTGTCGTCTCAGGATATGATCTGGGTATGAATCATCCTGGCGGCTTTGCAGAATATGTGCGGGTTCCTGCAGCATGGGCAGTGAGGCTTCCTGCAGGTCTGACGCTTAAACAGAGTATGATGCTGGGGACGGCCGGCTTTACGGCTGGTCGTTGTGTAGAGATGCTTGTGCGGCAGGGTTGTGTCCCTGGGGAAGGTGATATTCTTGTGACCGGAGCTACCGGTGGTGTTGGGTCGACCAGCGTGGCTATGCTTGCCAAGCTGGGTTTTGCAGTGACAGCCCTCACCGGAAAAATTGAGCCTGCGTTTCTTCTGGGGCTGGGAGCTCGTGAGGTCTTGGCCAGGGGAGAATTTGTTCGGTCTCGTAAAAAAATGCTCCTGCCGGAAAGATGGGCAGGGGTGGTGGATACCGTCGGTGGCGAATATCTTGAGACTGCTATCAAAGAGACTCGTTATGATGGGGTTGTTACCAGTTGCGGCAATGCGGCCTCTGGTGACCTGGCTCTTACAGTCTATCCCTTTATTATCCGTGGAGTACGGTTGATTGGCATTGATTCCGCCAGGTGTTCCCTGGCCGTCCGAGAGCGAATCTGGCAGTTGTTAGCAATAGAGTATAGATTCAGTCAGCTTGATCATCTGGCGTCTGTGATTACCTTGGAACAACTTGATGGGGCGATCCAGCGTATGCTTGCTGGGAGTTTACGGGGACGGGTGGTTGTACAGTTGATATGAGTCTTTATCACAAAATGTTTGGAGTGGAGAAAAACGAGGTAATGTCGATACAGGAAGCACAGAAGGTTTTTTTAATCGAAGAACAAGGCCTTGCCGCTGTCCGCGAGCGGATTGGCGAGGAGTTTGAAAAGGCGGTTGATATGCTTTTTCATTGTCCCAGTCGTGTGGTTATTACTGGAATTGGGAAGTCTGGAATCATTGGACAGAAAATTGCTGCAACCCTGAACAGCACAGGTACGCCGTCGTTTTTTCTTCACCCGGTAGAGGCCATGCACGGTGACCTGGGTATGGTTATGCCCACTGACGTGGTGATTGCCATATCGTATTCTGGTGGAACCACTGAGTTGAATGGGCTCATGGGTAGTCTACAAAAGAGAGGGGTGGCGATTATTGCCATGACTGGCGGTCTGCATTCAATCCTTGCCGAGGCAGCGGATTTGATCCTTGATATCGGGGTGCCGATGGAGGCCTGTCCGTTGGGACTTGCCCCCACTGCCTCGACCACGGCAACCCTTGCCATGGGAGATGCCCTTGCTGTTGTGCTGTTGCAGAAGAAGCATTTTCTGGCTTCAGATTTTCGCAAGAATCATCCAGGCGGAAGCTTGGGAGAACGTTTGAAGGTGAGTGTGTGTGAGGTGATGCTTACGGGTGATGCCGTTCCCTGGGTGAATGGTGAAGCACCGGCTGCCAAGGCTATAGAGGTGCTGAATGAAAAGAATATCGGAGCGGTCTTGATCATGGGAGCAGGCGAGAAAATTCTGGGTATTGTCACTGATGGTGATGTACGCCGCAGCATCGTTGAGAATAAGGTACTTGCCTCTTTGCACGCGGTAGACATTATGACGCCAGATCCGGTGGCTATTGATGGTTCGATGCTTGCGGCCGATGCATTGAGTATCATGCAGAGGCATGAGATTACAGTCTTGCCGATTGTGAAAAAGGGTGGAGGCCTTGCAGGGATTCTTCATCTTCATGACCTGTTGGGCAAGGGTGAATTTCGTTTTCTGGTCTGATAGGCTGGAAACTTGAGTGCTATGGAGGGGTGAGAATGTGTCAGATGAGTGTGGTTGTTGAAGATGAAGGAGTTGAAACCATGATCATGGAGAATGTGACCCATCTGCAAGTGTCCGGGACGACCATTGAGGTGAGTGCTTTTTTTGAGGACCCTCGAGCGGTTGAAGGAGTCTTTATTCAGGCCATCGACTTCCTGGGAGGGAAGGTCATTCTTAAAAAAGTTCGAGCTGATTCGGAGATTTTACCCTGACAAGACTTCATGTGCTTATAATTAAATAAACAGGTTTGTTGTTGCTTCCGGGATCATAGGAACTGTACGGAAATAAAAGTAAAATTACTTTCTGTATTGTGTTTTGTTTTATGTTTGTAACAGAGATGAGAGAATTTACAACAGGGGAGAGTAAAATGGAACAGATGGAAAAATTAAGGGTCTTGTTGCCGCATTGGATTGAACATAACCGGGGGCATGCTGAAGAATGCGGGAAATGGTCTGCTTTTGCCCATGACGCGGGAGAAGAGACAGTGGCTACTTATATCGAGAGCGCCATTGCGGCCATGAATCAGGCAAGTGAGTTTCTCGATAAGGCCTTGCTGGCGGCTGGCGGCAAGATGCCGGAGCATGAACACCATCATCACCACCATCATTAATCAGGAAGATCTGTGTTGCCAGGGATGAACCTATTGTGCTCTTATTTGTGATATGGTTCCCATTGATTCTTTTTCGGATCATAGAGATAGTTGACTTTCAGGAGCGTTGAGTCGTCGGATTCTTGCTCGAAGCACTGGAGCATAAATAACATTTTTCCACCTATTCTCTTAAGAAAGCTTGCTTGCGGTTTGGATAAGTTTTCAGGGAGCAGGGTAGGGGTGTCCTGGATGAAAAGGGCCTGAAAATTGTCGGTCAGATACAATATCTGTTCTGATATCAAACGATCTTCCTGGGCCTGATAGGCTGAGGAGAGTATTTTCTGGCCTGCAGTTATGGCGTTCTGCTCATTGGCGGAGTTTTCATTACTGAAAAAACGCCATTGTCTGGTGGCTGGGTCGTAGAGATAACTTGTCTGCAGGAGCACCGGCCGACTATTTCCCTGCTCAGAACACTGGATTCTGTAGAGCATTTTGCGGCCTATTTTCTTAAGAAATGTGACGTGAGGATTTGATAAATTTTCAGCGTTCAAGGCTGGGTTGTTCTGGGTAAAAAGCTTTTGATAGTTGTCTGTCAGATATGAGATATGTTGGCTCTTCAGCAGATCTTCCTGCGCCTGAATGATAGAGAGTTTTGTCTCTTTGATAATTGTCTGGAACTCCTCTTCGCTGGCGAATGAGCTCATGTCTGTTGTTTCAATGATCGTCTGCAGTTTGTCGATTGCTGGGGAGAATTCATGGTTTTTCAAGTGGTTGGCAACGCTCTGCTGGTCTCTGATAATGGCGGCATGAAGCATGAGTCTTGAAATTTTCTGCTGGCTTTGCAGGGGATTGTCGCGACGCAGGAGTTCGCTATTTTCTTCAAGGAGTTGAATAGCCTTTTCGTATGAACTGATAGCTTGATCCCATTGGGCATCGGTAAAAGCTTTTTTTCCCTGTTCCAAGGAGTTGAATACCTTGCTGCGGACGATTATTTCCTGGAGGGAGGCGACTGTCTCGGCATCAGAAAAAGAGAACTTTTGTTCTATCTCGTGGGCTTGTTCGAAAGCAGTAAGGGCATTCGCCCAGTCTCCTTTAGAAAAATATTCATCGCCTGAGGCCATTAATTTGTTAAATTCGACCTGGCCGTTGAGCGATTGAATCCTTGAGATGTTGGCAGTTGGAATCTGTGGGTTTTTCCTGGCAAGATCCAGGGCTTTATCAAAGTATTTTTTTGCAGAATCTCCTTCTGTCCGAGCCAAAGCCTGCTCACCTGCCTGCAATGCAATGTTGAATTCGGAGGTTGTTATGTTTCTACGAATCTGGTCAAGGAGACTTTGATCGACCTTTGGTATTGCGGAAGCAAACTGCAATGCGTGCGTATACCCCGTCAGAGCAGCTTGCCAATTGGTATCAGCAAGCTGCTGATCAGCAAGCTTCATAGCTTGCTGCCATTCCGGTATGCTGTCTTCTTTGCTGAGTGCAGGGCCTTTGTTCTGGTTAATGGAGTCCTGAGCTTGTTTAATCTCTTCAGTGAGAAGTTTTTTCTCATCTTGCTTGATGAAAATAACTTTTGAGGTCAGCTCCAAGGCGTCGGTACATTTTTGTTCAGCCTCAGTAATTTTGCTTGCTTCCTGAAGCTCTTGACACTCTTTGAATATTGTTTGGGCATGTTCTAATTGAGTGCTCAAAAACAAGTAGCTAAAGCTCAAGATGAGCAGAAAACCCATACCGCCACAGCCAACGATGACTGGCCAGCGGGAACTGCTCTGTTTTCTTATTGATTGAACCGAAGAGCTTTTTTGGGGAGTGGGAGTAACCGGATTTTCATCGCGTTTTGAGGCAGTTTTTTTCTTGTCATTACCGGTATTCTTTTCAGTAACTTCTTCTACTGCCCAGTCGCCAAGCATCTCCAGAGAATATTGTGCCCGATTGATATCTTTATCTATCTCATAAAAATCCGGGACTAAATTCTTTACTGCTTTATATCGCTGTAAGGCCTTTGCCGGATTTCCCTGGTGTTCAAAGGCCTCTCCTTCCTGGTGTTTTTGATGTGCTTCATTGAGATTTCGCTGCATCTGGCTATCCAAATCGGCATTGGGCACTTGATGTTCCGTGGTATCGGAAGAGGGCTCCAGGGAAAGGTGCGGATGCGGAGATTTTTCTGCTGCGATTTCAGAAGAGGAATTTTCTCTTTGTTCGAATACTTCAACGTCGTCAACTTCTGCTATCTCATTGCTTGGAAAAAGGATATCATCAACAATATCCATTTCCAGCGCCCTTTCAGCGGGGGCTGTTTGCTCCTCTTGGACTAATAATGGGCTTGACGAGAGTTGATGGATGGTATCCAAGGGTAGTCTGTTTTTATTCTCCTGGTACCAGATTGCCGCGTTTTCATTGAAAGCATTATTGGTTGAGTAGATCTCGCCGCAAAGCATGTGGCCAATATGGATGATCAGCTCAGAAAGAGATTGGTTGTTTTCCCAAAAATCCCCTATGCATATGGCCGCCTGATCAAAGTCAGGGTGGAAAACTGGAGTATCTGGTTTACAGTTTGGTGGGAAATGGGGGAATCCAAAAGGAAGGGTGAGAATGACGACATGGTCCGTACATTCTCGGACCTCGCCATTATCTTCTTTGCAAAGACCTTGTAGATGATAGGTTATACGATATTGTTCAGGAGGAGTTCCGGCAATGGGTGTTACTCGAATCTGTTGATGTTGGGAAAATCTGACATTGATTTCCTGAAAAATGGCTTCCAACTGTTCAGAAAGGATGGTCATGAAGGTTCACGTGGTGGCTTATGTTGAATGATAGTGCCTTGTACTCTTGCTTATTAAGGATGACACTTGGAGAATGAGTCTTTCGTCATATCAGTTAGATGTGATATCAAACTCTAAACCGTTGTCTCAAAGTAATGTTCATCTGGGTGGTAAAAACGGCATAAGAAATCGTAACTTTAATACTTTAATAGTCAGGAATAGAATTGCTTTTTAATGGCCCCAGATGTGTATGATTTCATAATTAGTTCGATAAGTTCAGACAGTTGACGAAAATATTAGTATGAATGTATCAGGTTTTTCTAAGAAGAGGAATTTATTTATTTCTTGTAAGAGAAATATAAGTTCTCGTTTGTGGCTCTCTTTTAAAGGAATTCTTTGGTGAAGACAGAAATAGGTATTGATTTTCTTGAAAAAATCTTTGCAGGAAGTGTAAAGAGGGGATATCAATTAGAATAGTTGAACAATAAGAGTCGACTTAACATAAAAAATCAATTTAACTCCTTAATTGACGCAGAGTATGAAATCTTTTCAGGTCATTTTTAAAATTATTGAAGGCAACCACTGTCCATTATATAAGGTTGGCGAGAAGTTGATTTTGTCGGACAAGGCACTTTCCTGTCCGGGGAATAAGGCAACCTGTTTGATTTTGGTACGGGAAATGACCCAGTTGTTGTTCAAACTCCTTGCGGCAAAGGATGATCATCTGGTGGCTGAAAAATCGATATTCAGCTGCAGTGGTTGTACTGGTCTTATTAAATTTATTCCGGTCTCAATTCCTGAGAATCTGGCGCCAGGAACTGCTCCTGTCCTGAGGGCCAGGGAACAAGAACTTCTTGCGAAGATTCAGTCGTTTCCCTTGATCCAGATAATTCCTGATGATGAATTAAAGAATTTTATTGGACGGTGTCAACTGGAGCTTATTCGTGAAGGGACTCTTCTGATCCATAAAGGGGAACTAAATTCCTCTCTTTACCTTATCATCTCAGGGCAAGTGCTTGTGATTGATGGACCTGTTGTGATCACGACTTTGGGGGCTGGTGAGATTTGTGGAGAGATGAGTTATCTGGGAGGGGATGTGGCTGGGGCCTCGGTCCGGGCCTTGTGCGATACAGAGGTGCTTGCTGTTTCCAGTGATGATTTCAATCTTCTTCTTGATAAGCTGCCTGCTGTTCAGATTTTTATGGCCCGCTTATTGGCGCAGCGGCTGACTCGGGTGAACAGGGCCAGGGCTGAAGATTTTGCCTCATGTATGCAGGGTAAATTGCAGGATATGGCCCCCGCAGAACTGTTTCAGATTTTTCATATGAACAGTAAAACAGGAGTTCTTGCCCTGAATCTTCCTCGCGGGCCGGGAAAGATTTCGTTCCGGGAAGGGTGTATCATTAATGCCCATTATCAGGGACAAGAGAATGAAGAGGCAATCTTCGCCATGCTGGCTGAACATGAAGGAACTTATAGGTTTACCCTTGGGCTTTCTCCACAAGAGATGAAGGCGGCAGAAGTTGGTGATTTTATGAAACTTCTTATGGAAGGAGTTAAGCGGGTGGATGACGCGCAGGAGGGAAGACAGGAGAGAGCTGCAAAAAATTTCTAGCTCTTCGCAGAGTTTTGACTGGAATCAGTGAGATTCAAGAAAAGGGGGGAGTCCCAGAATCTCCATAAAACTGGTCACATGATATTCGGCCGGCAGGGCTGAATTTTTGAATCCAATCAAACGCATGCCGCAGTTTGCAGTATGTTCACGATCAATGATGGAGTCACCAATATAGATGGCCTCATCTGTCTCGTACTCAAAATAATCAAGGATCTCCAGCAAGGCGTCCGGCGCCGGTTTGGGGCGACGTGCATTTTCTGCGGTCATTACCTTTTCAAAGTAGCTCTCCAGTTGAAAGAGCTGCAGGATTGGCATCATGGTGTTGGTGCGGTTGGTGGAGATAGCTAGCTTATATCGAGTTTTGGTCTTTTCAAGAAATTCGATAAGATCCGGTTCTATCCGCATGTGGCCGAGAAAGGGAGTGTAATCAAGGCTTATTCGATAGGCGTTTACTTCTGCCAGATCCTGGTCGGGATAATGGCGGAAGATGTGCCGAATGGAGTCCATCACGTTGTGGATATGGACATGCTCAAGCTCTGACGTACTCATTGCAGGTCGCTGGAAGCGGGCAAGCAGTTGATTGTAATATTCCTGGTTGGCAAATTTGGAGTCAAACATGACCCCGTCACAGTCGAAGATAATGAGCTTGAGCATAGTTTGTCGAGATGTAATAAAAATGGGGCTTAAAAGTTTTGAGGGCGTGCTCTTGCCGGCTGCTTGTTGTTCCGTATTTTCAGTTCCTAAACAATATTTTCTGCAGCCACTCGATAGCGTAGAGGAGCAAGGCCTCGTCATCGGCCAGACGCGCTTTGCTTGTATCATCTAATGGAATCGTTTGTGGAAGTTTTCCCGCCAGAAGCAGGGGCCGGAATTGGTCAAGATTATAGAGGGCCAGGATAAACTGTTCTCTCTGCTGTTCCGAAAGCTGTTTTCCCTGTCGTATCTGCTCATGTTGCAGGAGAGTTGCCACTGCATCATTAAAGCGGTTGTAGATCGGAAGTTCCTGCTCTGTGCTGTAGGTGAGTGCGTTGTGCTCCTGGTGCTCCTGAAATCCATGGCAATGGTTTTCTCGCAGAAGAACGAAGAACGCATCCATGCTATTGTCTGTTTGACGGATGGATGCCCTGCCCATGGGATAGGCCCGGCAGGCCCCCGGTCGATCCTGATACTGGGTGCAGCCGACGTCTGAGACAAAGACACAGCTAGCCCGGCCATCGTCCACCATGGTGAGATAAAAGCGGGGGAAGGTTTCATGATCTTCCTGCTCCATAATCACATAGCGGTCGAGAAATTCCTCAGAGTGCAGGCCGCAACCCTTTTTCAGGCGCAGAATATCGTAAGGAGTCAGGGCCAGTTCCAGCTGGCGGCAGCAGTCGGTAAAACAGCCGATAGATGGATGACAGGAGAAATGGAATGTTTCCTCTTTTTCTATCCTTGTGACATTTCTGGGGAGCAGGTGCTGGTTCATTGGGGGTGTTCCTGCTTTTCAGGCCAGAGTAACAGCACCGGGCTGGCCACGAATACAGAGGAGAAGGTTCCGACGATGATACCGGCCAAGAGAACGAAGGCAAAGTCATGGATCACTGATCCGCCCAGGAACAATAAGGCGGATAAGGTCATACAGGTGGTGAGCCCGGTGACAATCGTTCTTCCTACAACCTGATTGACACTGTCGTTGATCTGGCTGATGAGGCGGTGGCTCCGGTCCTTGGCCATATTTTCCCGGATACGGTCAAAGACCACAACCGAGTCGTTGAGGGAATAGCCGCCAAGGGTAAGCAGGGCCGTGACAATGAGCAGGGTTATCTCAATATCCATCACCCAGCAGAGTCCGATAATGATAAAGACATCATGAAGGGTGGCAATGGCGGCCGCCACTCCAAAACGGATATCAAAGCGCAGGGCCAGATAGATAATTACGCCGATCAGGGAGATGAGGATGGCCATCCCTGCCTTGTCCCGCAGAACAGAACTCACGGAAGAGCCGATCTCGGACTGACTCTCCAGGGTAAAGTGTTTGTCACTAAACTCTGTGCTCAGGATGGAGCTGATCTGCTCACTGAGAGTGCCAATAACCTCTTCTGATTTTTTGATCTTGACAATCAGGCTGTGTTCATTTTCCACTTCCTGCAGATCAAGTCCTTCCATTTTGTGTTTGTTAAAGGCCTGACGAACCTCGCTCATGGTAAAGGCCTGAGTTGCTTTATATTGCAACAGGGTGCCGCCGGAAAAATCAACCCCCATATTGGCCTTGCCCCTGGCAATCTGGATGGAGGCGATGAGGCCAATACCGACCAGAACGGCGGAAATAGCATAGGTGATATGCCGTAACTTCATATAATCGAGGTTGGGCTTTCTGGTAAAGCGGAGGAAACTTAGTTTTTTCAGGAGATTGAAGGAGTGGAGGGCGTCAAACATGAAACGGGAGCAGTAGAGAGCGGTGAACAGGTTGAAAATAATCCCCAGAGACAGAGTGATGGCAAAACCCTTGATCGGGCCGGTCCCAAAGAGAAACAGGGCCATGGAGGTGATCAGCGTGGTCACCTGCGAGTCAACAACGGTGGAGAGTGCCTGACTGAAACCGCTGTCGACGCTGGATCGGACTGATTTTCCCAGGTCATAACTCTCGCGCATCCGTTCAAAGATCAGGATATTTGAGTCCACGGCCATACCGATGGAGAGGACAATGCCGGCAATACCCGGCAGGGTCAGGGTGGCGTTGAGTATGGCAAGTCCGGCAAAGAGAAAGAGGATGTTGAGTGCCAGGGCTGCATTGGCAATGACGCCTGAGATCCGATAAAAAATCACCATGAAGGTGATAACCAGGAGCGAGCCGAAGACCCCAGCGGTCAAGCCCTTGTTGATGGAGTCAGCGCCAAGGCTGGCGCCGACGGTCAGATTCTGGATAATGTCAACCGGCGCCGGCAGGGCGCCAACTCTCAAGACAATGGCCAGGTCGGCCGCTTCCTCATGGCTGAAACTGCCGGATATCTGGGCTGAGCCGCCCATGATTTTTTCCCTGATGGATGGGGCCGAGCGGATAACTTCGTCGAGTACAATGGCCAGTCGCCGGTTAACGTTGTTTTCGGTGACATGGGCAAAGATCTTGCCGCCCCGACCGGTGAGGTCAATGCTGACATAGGGTTCGTTGAACTGGCCGCCGATACGGACCTGGGCATTTTTGACCATGTCACCGGTCATCAGAGTCTGGTTCTCTACAAGTAGAGGCCGGATAACTTCTTTCCCGGTCTGCTTGTCTTTATCTTTTTCGAAATAAATCTCCGTGTCCGCTGGCAGTCGATTCTGCAGGGCCCGGTTGAGTTTTTTTCGATCTTGGCCTTCGGCCCATTGGCCATTGCTTTTGGCCTGCTCAATCATCTCCTGCAGGTTGATGCCAGCCGTGTCTGCCACTAGTTTAAATTCAAGCTGGGCGGTTTCCCCCAGAAGTTTCATGGCCCGTTTTGGGTCCTTCACCCCGGGAAGCTGCACGACAATTTCGTCAGTGCCTTGACGGATGATCACCGGTTCGGCCACACCAAACTGGTCAATCCTGTTTCTGATAATCTCCAGAGATTGATCAACGGCATGGGTGCGGATAAAGGTGATCTCTGAATCTTTGAGATTAAGGGTGATTCGGGGGAATGAACCCTCTTTGGCCTCCACCTGCACAACAATATTGGGGAAGTCATCTTTGATAAGGTTATTGACTGTCTCCACTGCGCCGGTGTTAGGGAGGGTAAAGATAATGGTCCCAGGCTTACTGTCGCTGCGCACCGCCGTGATCGATTTTTCTTTGAGGCTGTCTTTAAGGTCGGTCGCGGCCAGTTCCAGGGAATCTGCCTCTGCCTTTTTCAGGTCAACCTTCAGTACCAGATGCATTCCTCCCTGCAGGTCAAGACCTAGGCGTAAGCCTTCCGGCGCCATGTATTTTTTCCACCAGTCCGGCGTTGCCGAATAAAAGGAGGGCACAATAGTGACGATGGAAAGGACGATGAGAGATAGGAGTATGGCGATCTTGAGCTTGAGTGATGTGTTCATTGATGTCCCGGGATTTCTTCCATGGAAATGATAGATGATGAATTTAGGGGTCGTTAAGAAATAACCACTACAATTTATTTATTTCATTACGGCCCCTTATGCCGCTAATGATATTGAAATGTAGTCATTATTTTTGAACGACGGTTTAAATCGAAGGCTGCAGATTATAATCTGAACAGTTAGTGCGGCGATTATACAGCACTGCCTGAATCTTGCAAGTTTTGCTTGTGTTTATTTCTTTCTGTTAATTGCCGCTGCAAGGCAGGCAGCGCCAAAGCCATTATCGATGTTGACCACACCAAGTCCCGGTGCACAACTGTTAAGCATGCCAAGCAGGGCGGCAATTCCGCCAAAGCTTGTTCCGTATCCCACTGAAGTTGGAACCGCAATGACCGGACAGGCCGTAAGGCCACTGATTACACTGGGAAGCGCTCCTTCCATTCCCGCCACCACAATAATGACGGCGGCTGTGTGCAGCAGGTGCTGATGGCTCAGGAGGCGATGCAGGCCGGCGACCCCGACGTCATAGAGGGTTTGCACTGCATGGCCCAAGGTTTCTGCCGTGACTTTGGCCTCTTCTGCCACCGGGATGTCAGAAGTGCCGGCGCAGATGATAAGAATGGTGCCGCAGGAACTCTCCGGGTCTGGCTTGAGCTCATTGGCAGTCAGCATCCTGGCTTGGGAATGATAGTGAACCTGTGGCAGAGAGTGCTGGACAAGCTTGGCCTTGTCGGCATCCACTCGAGTGGCCATCAGTAGAGATGATTGCGTCAGGAGGCTGGCGGCAATGGCGGAGATCTGCTCCGGGGTCTTGGATGCTCCGTAAATGACCTCCGGAATCCCGGTGCGCAGGCAGCGATGGTGATCCAGGCAGGCATCCTGGATAGTCTCAGACGGCAGATGCTTCAGTCTGCTGACGGCATTATCGACGCTGCATTGTCCGGCCTGTACTTCTTGAAGAAGTCGGGTCAGTTGATCTTGATTCATGGCTTATGGGGCTTAACGAGGGCTATTTTGTTATGGTTTCTTGTATGTAGTTTGTCAGACGCCGCTTCAAAGAAACCGCCTGAAAAGATTGGCTGTTTCTTTGAAGCGGCTTTAGGTGCCGTAATAAAATAAGCAAAAAACACTGCTTATTTTATTACGGCACCTAAAAAGAGAGCCATCGTCTTGCAGGAATGACTCCATTTTTGTAAAAGGATGTTTATCATGATACTAAAATAAGGTAAAGCCTTTGTCGTGCTTTATTGATAAGCGATGAGGGCTGGTGCTTGATTGCTGAGGCATCAGGTGATGAATTAAATTTTATTAAGTAAGCTGGTAGGCAAGGAGTTATAAATGAGTGAAGATATTCTCCCCCAACATATCCACTATCTGCAGCAGGGCAGTAGCTATCCACATCATGTGGATGGGGTTCAGCTGCTCCAGACCCATATCTCTTTTGTCCTGCTTGCGGGGGATTTTGTCTACAAATGGAAAAAACCGGTGAACTTTGGTTTTCTCGATTTCTCGACTCTGGAGAAGAGAAAATATTATTGTGAGCAGGAGCTGATTCTCAACCGTCGTCTCTGTCCTGATATCTATCTGGATGTGGTTACGATTACTCGCGTGGGGAATCAGTATAATCTGAACGGGGAGGGCGAGGTGGTCGAATATGGGGTGAAGATGGTCCGTATGCCGGAAGAGCGGATGATGCCCCATGTGATTGGTGCCGGTAAGTTGGATCAAGGGCAGATTGACCGGATCATTGCTGTTCTGGTTCCTTTTTATCAGCGGGCTGAGGGGACAGAAACTATTAGTGAGTTTGGCCGTGCTGCCTCTGTTGCCATTAATGTCCTGGAGAATTTTGATCAGACTGAAGATTTTATCGATCAAGGGGCGCTCAGTCGTGAGCAGTTTGATCAGATTGGTGAGTATGCCCGTATGTTTCTGAAAGATGAACAGCGATTTGAGCGACGCAGGGAGGCAGGGAAGATTCGTGATTGCCACGGAGATCTTTATTCTGCCAATATCTGTTTGACAACCCCTGTGCACATCTTTGATTGTATTGAATTTAATGAGCGTTTCCGCTATTCGGATGTGGCGGCTGATGTGGCGTTTCTGGCCATGGATCTCGATTTTCATGGACTGGAGGAACTTTCGACCTATTTTGTGGAGCGTTTTGTGGAAGAATCGGCAGATCCCGGCCTTATCGAGATGCTTGATTTCTATAAATGTTACCGGGCCATGGTTCGCGGTAAGATAAATCTTTTTACGGCCAGTGATCCGGCGGTGGATATATCTGTTGGGGCGCGGTGCAGAGAACATGCTGCCCACTATTTTGTCCTAGCCCAGAAATATGCGGTCAGGGAGGGTGGCTGAAGTGGCGGCTACCGGAAAGGTATTAGTCTTTTTTGGGATGATTGCCACTGGGAAAAGTTATCTGGCTGCTGCCTGGGCCAGGCAGCATGGTTGTGGCTATTATAATTCGGACAGGGTGCGTAAAGAGATTGCAGGTCTAGCCCCAGAGAGCAGGCAGTCAGGCCCGGCGGATCAGGGGATTTACAACCACGAATTCTCCCGCAAGACCTATGATCAATTGTTGATTCTGGCAGAGCAGGATCTGGATGAAGGCCCTATGGCTTGTGTGGTTCTTGATGGATCGTATCAGGCCTGTTGTGAGCGGGAGCTGGTGCAGGAGAAGTTGGCAGCAAAAGCCAAAGTCTTTTTTGTGCACTGCATCTGTCCCGAAGAGGTGATGCGAGAGCGGATGGAACAGCGGCAGAACGATCCGCAGGCGGTGTCTGATGGGCGTTGGGAAATTTATTTGCAACAGAAGACGAGATTTGAGATGCCAAGTGAGCTTGGCCCGGAGCAGTTGTTAACCATAGATACGAATCAAGCTTTAGACGTACTTCTGGTCTTGCTTGAGGAGTGGATGGTCAGAGTAGTGGATCCGCAGGTGGTCGTATAGCCCCTGCAATAGAAAAAAGAGAGGTGTTATTGTGTATAACCGTATTTATATTTTACATTTTCCCAAGAATACCAGCAATGAGCCGATTATTTATCAGTTAGTGAAGCAGTATGATGTTGAGTTTAATATCCTGAAGGCGGATATCCTGCCACAGAGGGATGGGCTTATGATCCTTGAGTTGAAAGGAACTAAGGCCAATGTGGTCAAAGGGCTTGAGTACCTGGAAGAGCGTGGGGTCAAGGTCGAGCGTCTTGCGGCCAGTGTCCGTCGGGATGATGAAAAATGTTTTCAGTGCGGGGTCTGTACGGGCGTTTGTCCGGTGGGTGCCTTGTCCCTGCATCGACCAGATATGGCAGTGCTTTTTGATCCGGATAAATGTACAGGATGCAGCTTATGCGTGCCTATCTGTCCGGTCAGGGCCATGGAGCTCTCTCTGGGGCAAGACGCACTGACTGAGGAGATAGGTTCCTGAGTAGAGTGGCTGATAGATAAGCAATCTGCCGAACTGAATATTTGTCCGGCAGATTTGGAGATGAGACTTATTTGGTCGGCAGAGGTTGTTCCGGCGTTTTTTCAGAGGAAAAGAGATGCCAGTCCGGCAGTTCAACCAAGCCGGAGAACCATGAAGAGAGGTTGAATCCCAGCTTCTCGCCGGATTCTATTTTGGCGAGCAATTCTTTGGCCTTGGGGGTTATCGATGCGTCAGGATAGGTGTTGATCAGGTACTTCAGTCTGTTTTTTGCATCAAGGTATTTGTCGGTTCGAAGGTAGAATTCCACAACAAGGTATTCATGGTTGACCAGAAACTCGTTGGCGGCCCTGCTCCTGGCCTTGGCCTCATCGGTATAGGGTGATTCGGGAAAGGCCTTGATTAATCTGGTAAACTCCCGGATTGCTTTTGTAGCTCCGGAGGTGTCCCGATCAATAGTGTCAATCTGCTGGTAACTGCACATGGCGATTTGATACAAGACATAGGGAATGGCCTCGTTGGTTGGGTGTTGTTCCTCAAATCTCTTGTAAAGCACCAGCGCTTCCGCATAGTTTTCCATGAAATAGTTACAGTCAGCGCCTTTCAGCTCAGCAAGCATCGCTTGGGGACTGAAAGGATAGTTGTCCAAAATTTCGTTAAAATGTTTTGCAGCCTCATAGTAATCGCCCACGTCGTAGGCATCCATGCCCTTAATAGCGAGGCTGTCTGCTGGAATCTGGATCTCTTCACCTCCCATGCCAAACCAGGATTTCATGGTGGCGCATCCACTCAGTGAGAGGGTGAGAAGGGTTGCGGCAAGCAGGGTGATAATCAAGGAGCGGGAGAAAGAGGTAGTTGATTTCATTATTAGTTATGGTGTTAAATTATTCAGATAATGTTCTGCGGCGAGCACGGCGGTTGCCCCTTCGCCAGCAGCGTTGACAATCTGTCGCACTTCTTTGCTGCGGATATCGCCCGCAGCCATGACTCCTGGAATTGCTGTTCTGGTCTCGGTATCTGTGGGGATAAAGCCGCCATTTTCTGCCCTCAGGAGTTGCAGGGGCAGCATCTCATTGTTGGGGATCACGCCAATGAGGATAAAGATACCATCAACGGCCAGAGTGCTCTCTTTACCGGCAGTATCTCTGAGGCGAAGTCGTTCCACTCCCTTTTCTCCCTCAATGGCGATGACCTGACTATCCCAGATGAAATCAATTTTATTGTTGGCAAAGGCTCTTTCTTGAACAACCTTTGTGGCCCGTAACGAGTCACGGCGGTGGATCAGGGTCACTTGGCTGGCAAATTTAGTGAGATGGCAGGCCTCTTGGACTGCAGTATTGCCTCCACCTACCACGGCAACATGCATGTCGCGATAAAATGGAGCATCGCAGGTGGCACAGTAGGAGACACCCTTGCCGGAGAATTCGATTTCTCCCGGAATCCCCAGTTTTTGGGGGCGGGCTCCGCTGCAGATGATCAGGGCATTGCAGCTGACGTGCTCGCCGTTTTCAAGGGTGAGCTGTTTCGGGGTCTGCAGGAGATCCATACTGACCACATTAGCAGTCAGGGTGTTGAGCCCGAAGCGCCGGGCATGTGCCTCCATCTTTTCGGCAAGTTCAAAGCCGGAAAGGCCGTCAGGAAAACCAGGATAGTTGTCGACCCAGTCGGTAAGCAGAACCTGACCGCCGGCAGCGCCTTTTTCGATCAAGAGGTGATCAATCCTGGCTCTTGCCGCATAGAGACCAGCGGCGAGTCCGGCAGGGCCGGAGCCCAGAATGATCAGTTCATAATGCGTCTTTTCCATTACTTTTTTTGATCACCATATTCAGGCGACGGCAGGTAACTTTTTGTGACAAGAAAAGCCCTTGCCACAAAAAGGAATGAGATCGGACGTTGATTACAGGGCCTTGTTAATGAGGTCAACAAGTTGTTTTTTTCCAACAGCTCCAGTAATCTGGTCCACTACCTCACCGTTTTTAAAGAGGATCAGCGTAGGAATGGCCCGGATACCAAATTTCCCTGGAGTGACCGGGTTGTCGTCAACATTCATCTTAAGGATGGTTACTTTACCGGCATATTCATCGGCCAGATCTTCGATGACTGGGCCGATAGCCTTACAGGGGCCACACCAAGGCGCCCAGAAATCCACAAGGCAGGGCACATTTGAAGAAACAGTTGTCTTAAATGCAGCATCATTTATTGCTTGAACTTTGTCGCTTGCCATTGTTTAGCTCCGTTGTTGATTGATCTGTAGAATGAATATTTAGTATTATTTCAATTTAAAGGGTAATTATTGAACTGTGTTTATAGTGTACCTTCTGGGATTTTGCCTGACAAGTAAAAATTACAGTAAAAGCGTCAGCAAAGCATGAGGATGAATATTAGTGAAACCCTAATAAATTGTGCATGATTGCAAAAAAGGTCAAGGTGTGGAACTTGTTTGGCACTTTTTCTACTGGCATGCTATGATTATGCTGTTTATTAATGGAAATTAATAATGGTGAGTCGTGAATCGAAAAAATATAAGGAATTGTTGAAGGAGTCGAACAATGAAAACAAGCACATCAGAACAGATGTTTCAACAGGCACGAAAGGTTATTCCCGGTGGTGTGAACAGTCCGGTGCGGGCCTGTCGATCGGTGGGGTGCGACCCGGTTTTTATTGAACGGGCACAGGGGGCATCTGTTTATGATGTGGATGGCAATGAATATATAGATTTTGTCTGTTCCTGGGGGCCGATGATCCTTGGCCACGCCCATCCTCAGATCCTGGCAGCCATTTCTGAAGCAATGCAGCATGGAACCAGTTTCGGGGCACCCACCCCAAAAGAGATAGAGCTTGCCTCCATGGTGGTGGACGCCCTGCCATCGGTGGAAAAGGTCCGTTTTGTCAGCTCCGGCACCGAGGCAACCATGAGCGCAGTCCGTCTGGCCAGGGGCTATACCGGTAAAAAAGTGATTGTTAAATTTGATGGATGCTACCATGGCCATGCTGATTCTTTTCTGGTCAAGGCAGGCTCCGGAGTGATCACCCTTGGCATTCCCGGAAGTCCAGGGGTGCCGGAGGAGATTGTGAAGAACACTGTCTCCATCCCTTATAATAATGAAGAGGTCCTGGAGAGGACATTGCGCGATGCTGCACTCGATATCGCCTGTGTGATTGTCGAGCCAGTGGCCGGCAATATGGGTTGTGTTGCCCCTGCCCCTGGTTTTTTACAGAAGTTGCGGGCGCTCACTGCGGAACTCGGCATCGTTCTTATCTTTGATGAAGTGATCACCGGGTTCCGTCTCGCCTATGGCGGGGCGCAGGAGTACTTCGGGATCATTCCTGACTTGACCTGTCTTGGAAAGATTATTGGTGGGGGACTTCCGGTTGGGGCCTATGGTGGCCGGGCGGATATCATGGACAGGATAGCTCCGGACGGACCTGTCTATCAGGCTGGGACTCTGTCCGGGAATCCTCTGGCCATGGCCGCTGGTATTGCCACCTTGAAATTACTTAAGCAGGAAGGATTCTATACTCACTTAAATGACAAAGCTGCTGGTTTTGCCAACCGTCTTCGAGAGATCAGCGAGCGAACGAAGATTCCCGTCCAGTTGAATAGGGTGGGATCGTTGATGACAGGATTTTTTACCACTACAAAAGTGGTTGATTTTGAATCGGCCATGACTGCCGATGCGGATCGCTATGGCCAGCATTATCGGCAGATGTTGTCGCAGGGGATTTACCTGGCGCCATCTCAGTTTGAGGTTGCGTTTATCTCGGCAGCCCAGACTGAAAAACAATTGGAAAAGGCCCTTGAAATGACTGAATGGTCATTCAAAAAAATAGCATAAAATTTAAAAAATCGTTGACTTTGACAGGTGGGCGTGCTAACAGATTCGATTGGTTGTTAAAGAGTCGTTCTTAGAACGAAGGTGGAAACGAAGATGTCGAAAATGAGTAAAGAGATGATCCACCTGCTGGGCAACTATGGTCATATCGGATTTACCTTTGTTGCGGCAATTTTTATTGGTATGGGGGGGGGGATTTATCTCGATCAGAAGGTGTTTGATGATCGAACCACTCCATGGTTTACTTTTATCGGGCTTGCGTTTGGCATAGCCGCCGGTTTTAAAAGTCTGTTCGATATTATCAAACAGCAAGATAAAGACTAAGGTCTGGGCGGTTGCAACAGAGTGTCGGATGAATTGGTGTCCCTGCGCAAGATGCAGGTGTTGAGTTGGGTCTGTCTTCTGATTTTGTGTGGTGGATCCTGGGTGTTTTTTTCCTGGGAGATTGCCTGGGCAGTGGCTGTCGGTGGGGTTATCTCTATCGTCAGTTTCATGTTGACACACCAGGATGTAGCCCGCTTTATGAAATCTCTTGATTCTTCTGAGGAAGGCCAGGAAGAGAAAAAGGCGCTTAAGGTCGGGAAAGCACGTTATATTATTAAATTTTGGCTCCGGCTGGCAATCATCGGGCTTGTCTTGCTGATGCTCATAAAGAGCGGCAAGGTGAACATCTTTGGATTGCTGGTGGGGCTGTCAACGGTAGTGTTTACCATCACCCTGACGACAGTCGGTGCGGCGGGACGCTATATTATCAGCAGCAGGAGGTAAGAGGGATTATGGAACATCCAATACTATTTATATCAATTATCCTGGAGAAACTAGGGCTGCCCATTCCTCATGGCCCTGTCGGTCATGGTCTGGTTGAGCAACTATGTGCGCCCTATATGACCTATACCTGGTTTACCATGCTTTTTCTGGTGGTGGTTGGTAAATTGACTCTGGGGAATTTGGAGATGGTGCCGGGAAAAGGACAGAATTTCTGGGAGATTCTTATTGGTGGTATGGATAACTTTTTCGTTGAAAATATGGGAAGGGATTTAACGGATAAACTTTTTCCCATGATTGCCACTTTCGCTCTGTATATTGCTGTGGCCAATCTGATCGGCTTGATTCCAGGATTCATGTCTCCTACTTCAAGTATCAATACCACTCTTGCCTTGACCATTATTGTCTGGATAACACATCATATCATTGGTATTCGAGCCAATGGCTTTGCCTATGTAAAACATTTTCTTGGACCTATGCCGGTGCTGATCCCGCTGATGCTTCCCATTGAGCTGATCAGTAACTTTGCCCGTCTGCTGTCACTCTCTATTCGTCTTTTCGGAAATATCATGGCGAAAGAGACACTGTTAGGAATTCTCTTTATGCTGGCTGGAGCATATTTTGCCCCCCTGCCGATCATGGTTCTGGGTGTTCTGGTTTCACTGGTGCAGGCCATGGTTTTTGTATTGTTGACCGTTGTTTATTTCACTCAGTCTAATGAGCATGCGCATTAATATTGCAAATCAGGTTTTAAATGATTCGGGTTGCACCTGAGTTATTGATTTTATATAGGAAGAAGGCCAAAAAACTTTAATTTTTACAAGGAGAACACAATGGAAAGTAATTTGATGCTTGGTTTGGTTTGTATTGGCGCTGCGCTCTCTATCGGTCTTGCCGGTCTTGGAGCAGGTATCGGTATTGGTAATGTTGGTAACGGTGCGACCCAAGGTCTTGCCCGTAACCCTGAAGTACAACCAAAATTGATGACCTTCATGATCCTCGGTATGGCTCTTGCTGAGTCTGTTGCAATTTATGGTCTTGTTATCTCTCTGATCCTTTTGTATGCAAATCCATTGATCAAATAGTATAACAGCAGCGTGTGATCGTTACTGATCGCACAAAAAGGCCACAGAGAAATCTGTGGCCTTTTTGCGTTTGGATAGTGAGGGATGTGATTTTTTACCAAGAGTAGTAACAGCAGAAGGATGTTCGATGAGTGACCATGAGGAAGAAGATGTGGTAATGCATCCGCTGCGGGGGAGGAAAGAAAAAGTGATTCCTGCGGCAGGGATTTTTTTTGTAAATCCTGCCGAGGCAACGTCTGCGATGAACACGATGATCACCGGGGGCGGCAAAAAACGATTTCTTTTTAACAGCATGCTTTGTGTGTATGGTGATGAGACCTTCTTTGTGGCCGGGCCGGCGGTTGGTGCGCCCATGGCAGTCCTCTGTATGGAAAAATTGATTGTCCTTGGCGCCAGACGGATTATCCTTGTGGGGTGGTGCGGCGCTTTGCAACAGGGACTGGAGGTCGGTAGCGTCTTGCTGCCGGGGCAGGCATTATGTGGAGAGGGGACGTCCCACTATTATAGCAGTGATCAGGGTCCAAAGCCCTCTGCTCCTCTAATTTCCTGGTTACGTGATACCCTCAGTCGGAGAATGGTTCCATGGCAGGAAGGGAGGGTCTGGTCCACGGATGCGCCTTACCGTGAATCGCGGGATCTGCTTGCGCGTCTGCACAAGGAACAGAATATTGTGGCCATTGACATGGAGTATTCGGCGCTGTGCACGGTGGCTCTTTTCCGCGGAATTGAGTTTGCATCCCTGATGCTGGTCTCTGATGAGTTGTGGCAGAAAGAGTGGAAGTCTGGATTCTCAACGCCTGCATTTCGGCGGCGGAGTCAGGAAATGTCTGGGGTGTTAATGGGGGCCATGCAAAGTATGCCCCATGTGCTGAATGGAGCTTGAGCTGCGTCGGACCAAGAAACACTGGTGAAAGGCGCAGAGAAGGATTGTTACGTATAGATAAGAGGAAGAAAAAATATGGCGAGTTTTCACCTGGTCAGCCTTGGTTGTCCGAAAAACCTTGTGGATTCAGAACTGATGTTTGGGCTTCTGGAGCAGTCTGGTTGGGTTTTTGAGGAAGATCCAGAACAGGCGTCGATGTTGGTCATCAATACCTGCGGATTTATCCAGTCGGCAGTGGAAGAGGCCATTGAGGAAATTCTGGGGCTGGCGCTCTTAAAACAAAACGATCCAGATAAATTACTGGTGGTGACAGGGTGTATGGTGCAGCGATACCGGGAAGAGCTTATCCATGAACTCCCAGAGGTTGATCTCTTTATTGGTACCGATGGCTGTCATCAAATAGTGGAGCTGGTTGCAGCGCTGATGGAGGGAGAGCTGAAGGACAAGGTTGTTATCGCTGAACGATTTCTGATGGACAGTAGCATGCCACGGCGCATTTCCACCCCCTTCTACCGCTCCTGGTTGAAGATTACGGAAGGGTGCAACAACCGTTGTTCCTATTGCATGATCCCGTCTATCAGGGGAGATCTGCGCAGCAGGCCTATAGCTGATCTCGTCAATGAGGCCGCATCTCTGGAACAAAAGGGAGTGCGGGAACTCTCTCTTATAGCCCAGGATCTGACTGCCTACGGAGATGACCTGGCAGATTCCATTCATCTGCCAGCATTGCTGAAGTCCCTTCTGGCTGAGAGCTCCATCCCTTGGTTCCGGCTCATGTATTTGTATCCCTCAGGTATCAACGACGCGCTTCTGTCCTTGATGGCCGAGCAGCCGCGTATCGTGCCCTATATGGATATTCCTTTCCAGCATGTCAGTGATAAGGTTCTCAAGCGCATGAATCGTCATTATGCAAGTGACGATTTGTATCAACTTATTGGTCGCATCCGCTCCTTTCTCCCAGATGTGGCTTTACGTTCTACGTTGATGGTTGGTTTTCCCGGCGAAACAGATGATGATGTGAGGCAGCTGGAACAATTTTTAAGAGATGCTCGCCTTGATCACGTTGGTGTCTTTGCCTATGCCAATGAGACTGGCTGTCCTTCAGAAAATTTTACTCACCAATGTTCTGAGGATGAGAAAAGTGATCGTTTTGATTTTATTCTCGCAGTGCAGGCAGAGGTGTCAGCGACAAATTTGCAGAAGTATGTCGGACGAGTAGAGCCGGTGCTGGTGGAAGGAGTGAGCGGGGAGTCAGATCTGTTGCTGGAAGGCAGGACCCGCTTTCAGGCACCTGACATTGATGGCTGTGTTTATATCACTGATGGCAACGCCAGCCCTGGAGATATTGTCCAAGTACGAATTAACGAAGCTCAGATCTATGATCTTGTGGGAGAAATTATCGATTGAAGAGGATTGGGGCCTTGTCTGGCCCCAAAATTATTTCTTACCGTGTAAGTTAACCTGCTCGCGCAACTCTTTTCCTACTTTGAAAAAAGGAAGCTTTTTGGGAGCAACTTCTATCTTCTTGCCACTTTTAGGATTACGTCCTTCATATGAGCGATACTGCTTGATCACAAAACTGCCGAAACCACGGATCTCAATGTTGTCACCCTTGGCGAGGGCTTCGATCATTGTTTCTAATATGGTATTGGTAATGGCTGCAGCCTCGCGATGAGGAAGGTCAACTTCTTGTGCCAGAGTTTCAATAAGTTCTGATTTGTTCATGCCTTACTCCTGTGAATTCAGCTGCTGTCGTAGTGTGATAAAAAACATTCGTTAAAGTTGAAAACTGCCTGAAGCGCAGTACGCCTTAAGCAGATGCAAGCATGTTTCAGTTTGAAAAAACGAGTGAGAATTTTTTTTTCTAGTCTTCTAAGATTGTTAAATTCCTAACAGCTTAAGTTTAATCAACTATTTCTTCTTTTGTAAAGGGATTTTCTTTATAAATATTTTTTTAAGATCTTCCGGGCAGAGAATACGATATTTTCCCGTCGACAGTCCCTGCAAAAAGAGATTGCCATAGGCAACACGTTTCAAGTGGACGACAGGATGGCCAATGGCCTGGAACATCTTTCTTACCTGGCGTTTTCTCCCTTCATGGATGGTTATTCTGATGCTGCTTGTCCCAGTTTCTCTGGCAATAATCAAAATCTTGGCAGGGGCCGTTTGTTTTCCTTCCAGTAGAATTCCGTGCTCCAGTTTCTGGAGCATTTTCTCAGCGGGGCGCCCAAGGACCTGTGCCTCATAGGTCTTTGTTACCTCGTAACTTGGGTGTTGAATCTTCTGGGCCAGTTCCCCGTCGTTGGTGAGAATAAGAGCCCCTTCAGTGTCCAGGTCCAGTCGTCCGACCGGAAACAGGCGAACATTGATTCCATGAAGCAGGGAGGTGACAATGGGGCGCCCCTGGGGATCAGACATGGTGGTCACAAAGCCCTGTGGTTTGTTGAGCAGGATATAGAGAAAATCATTATGGGGGGTTACGAGTTTTCCGTCCAGACGGATCTCCTGGCTGGACGGATCAATCTGTGATCCCATGGCAGTGACAATCTCATCATCTACAGTTACTCTGCCTTGGGCTATTATCTCTTCTGCCTTTCGTCTGGAGGCAATTCCACATCCGGCAAGGTACTTCTGCAGACGGACTGTTTCGCTCATCGAAGATTTGGAGGAAGCAGAGTGTGGATGCGTTTATCTACCAGTGTTCTTGTGGCCTCATCTACTTCAAGGACATCGGTGTACCAGGGTTTCATCCGGCAGTCAAAGACGATGGGCGGAGTGAGGCCAACATGGAAGCGCTGGACAGCCGTGGCTGCGCCATGGATATCGGCAGCCGGTTCAAAACGGGTGAACAGGGTCCAGAGGAATTCCTGCATGGAGCAGGTGGCGTCCGTGCTGTTATCAACAAGAATAATGACTGGCCATTCTGCCACTCCTTCCCATAGGCAGAGCTCAGCCGCAAGTTCCGGCGCTTCCTGGTAAGCACTCCCCTGGAGAACCAGAGTCCCAGGCATGAAGACGACTGGACGTACGCAGGAAGGGGGGAGAGTACCTGAAAATGACCCTGGAAGTTCCCGTTTTTTGTCTTTGCCCAGTCCCATCATCATGGCCTTTGAGCCCTTGTTGACGGATGGGCCGGTGTAATCAAGGGTGTCCTGGGAGACATTGGCAAAAACAAAAAGGTCACGCTCCCATTCGATGTGTTCCAAGACATGCACCCACAGTTTGCGGAAGTCGGTGATGTCGATATCTCCATCGGTGATGATGAGAAATTTGGTCAGGGAAAGCTGGCCCTCTCCAAGGACCCTCAAGCCACAGGCAAAGGCCTCACGTGGATAGCGGTCCTGAACCTTGGCTGCAGCCAGACAATGAAATCCGGTCTCACCAAAAGTCTTCAGCTCTAGAACCCCCTTCATGACCAGGGGAAAAAGCGGGGAGAGCAGTTCCTGCAGAAAGTCACCAATGAAATAATCCTCCTGTCTTGGCCGTCCGACGATGGTTGCCGGATAAATGGCCTTATGGCGATGGTAGAGGTGACTGACCTGGAAAACGGGATAATCATGCTGCAGAGAGTTATAGCCATAATGGTCGCCAAAGGGGCCTTCCGGGCGTCGAATATGGGGCGGGACTTCACCTTTGATGGCAAATTCGGCGTTCGCCACCAGTCGATGTCCACCTCTGGGGTCAGCCACCATCGCCAGTTTTTTACCCATGAGCAGGGAGGTGAGCATCAGTTCGGGGATATCTTCCGGCAGGGGGGCAATGGCTGAGAGCATGAGGGCAGGCGGACCGCCGATATAGAGGGTAAGGGGCAGGGCTTGATTAAGCTTCTCTGCCTCATGGTAGTGGTAGCCCCCCCCCTTATGGATCTGCCAGTGGATGCCGGTGCTGGTGTCGTCATGGCGTTGGATGCGGTACATGCCGAGATTATGGCCGCGTCCGTCCGGGTGTTCGGTATAGACAAGGGGTAGCGTGACAAAAGGGCCACCGTCGCTGTGCCAGGAGGTGAGCATGGGCAGACTGCTTAAACGGGCGGGAACCTGACAGTTTTCCAGGATCGCGCCCTTGCTGCTCTCTTTCAGGCCGATTTTTAACCCTTCGGTGAACAGGTGACGATTGTCCCACAGTTTTTTCAGCTTCAGGGGCATGATGGTTTCGGTCAGATGCACCAGGTCGCGGACAAATTGCTGTGGTCTGCGGCCAAAAGCCAGCTCAAGACGTTTGTTCGTGCCGAAGAGATTGGTCGCCACCGGAAAAGTACTGCCCTTCACCTTAGTGAAAAGTAGGGCTGGACCCTGTTTCTGAATAACACGGCGATGGATCTCGGCAATCTCCAGATAAGGATTAACCTCCTGATCGATAATGAGCAGTTCTCCTTCCTGCTCGAGCAGATTGAGATAGCTGCGCAGATCGTCCAGGTTTTTTTCGGCCATGATTTATCCTTTTTCTGCTGGATGATGAGGATGGTGTTCGTCCTGGAGAAAGAGGCGATGGTATTCCTCTTCACTGAGATTGCGCTTCAGAATACCAGTAAAAAAGTCGACAAATGCATGGATTTCCTCTTCGGAAAGGCGCTGACTCAGGAAATCAGCAAATTCCTGCCTGCCTGCAAGTTGCAGAAAGGAGGAGAGTGATTGCTGATCGAGCTGTGGGTTCAGGCCAAAACAAATCTGTTGGGATTCAAGGGTCATGGAATGAGAAAGGAAGAGATTAAAGAAATCAGGCGCTGGTTGGAATAACTCGCCATTGGATGCTTCTGCTGCGTGGACCATCAAATTCACAGAAAAATATCTTCTGCCAGGTGCCCAGAGCCAGTTGTCCATTCTCAATAAAGATAGTCAGCGTGCTGCCCATAAGAGATGTCATGATGTGGGCAGGTGAGTTTCCCTCAAGATGTTTGTAAGCATAGTGCATGGGAATCATTTTTTGGAAACCGGAGATAATGTCATCTTTGACAGTTGGATCCGCACCTTCGTTGATGGTCAGGCCAGCGGTGGTGTGCGGATTGAAAAGATAGCAGATTCCTTCTTTGATATTTACTTTGCTTATTACTTGATCTATCTGATCGGTGATGTCAATGAGCTGTATGGAGCTAAAGGTAGTAATTTCGATTTTTTCTAGAGACATTGGGCACCTCAGAACAAAAAAAGCAGACCCTGTTGGTGTCTGCTTTTTTTGTTCTGCTTTTCAAGTTTTTATTGTCTGATTACTTGTTCTGCAGCTGCCAGTGACCATTGTCATCCCGGCAGGCTGTAGTATAGGTTCTTTCGGTCTTGCCATCAATGATGGCGATGATTTCTGCCTGTCTGCATGGCCTGTTTGATACTGGATCAGAATAGGCGGGTTGTGGTCTGACGTCGTAGCTGTTGCCGGAGTCTGGGTTGCGCCAGGTAGTAGGCTGTCCGGAGACCCCTCGTTCATAAACATGATTGAGCTGTTCTCGATCATATTTATCCATCTCGTTGCCTACCATGTAACCAAGCATAGTACCTACGGCCGCTCCAATAAGGGTGGCCTCTGTATTGTGGCCAATGGCCTGTCCGACAAGCGCGCCACCCACAGCCCCTGCTCCTGCGCCGGTTTGGCCTTTGGTGGCACAGGATGAGGTGAAGATAGAACACAGTAGAAAGATACTGAGAAGAATTTTATTCATTGGAGACCTCTTTAATGCTTAATCTGGGTTTATGAAAAAAAATTTGCAAAAGTAAATTCTGCTGGAAGAAAGCAAGATTCTTTATATATCTTTCTTGAAAATAATCATCTCCAATGAGAGTTGTCAATGTTTTTATCTTGATGTGTATGTGTGGCATGACTGCGGATGCTATATTGTTACTTGCTTTTATTTGCTTCGCAAGGAACAAAAGAGTATCATGTTTTTAGGTGATGTGCTGTATCCCCTATAGGGAAATGTGTTTTATATCAGGAGAAATGTGATGAAAAGACGATTTTTTAAGCTCTTTTTAAGTGTGCTTGTATCTTTTTCTTTTTTGTTTCATGGGCATGCTGTTTCTGCAGTGGTGATTGATTCTTCGTTTGGCCAGGATGGTTTTGTCAAAACCAAGGTCGGATATTATGAAGATAGGGCTCATGCAGTTGTCATTCAACCTGATGGCAAAATCCTTGTTGCCGGTTCTTCGTCCAATAATTCCAATCTTGATTTTGCTCTCGTGCGTTATAATCCAGAAGGTGGTCTCGATAATTCCTTTAACTTGAACGGCCAGGTTGTGACCGTTGTCGGAAATGGTGATGATGAGGCTCTGGGGATTGCGCTGCAGGGTGATGGTAAGATCGTTACCTGCGGTTACACTTTCAATGGCCATGATCGCGATATCGCCTTGTTGCGCTTTACGGCAAATGGCGACCTTGATCCTGATTTCGGGGTGAATGGGATGGTCACTTTGTCTGTCGGCAGCGGGAATGACATTGCTGCTGCGGTTGCCATCCAGGAAAGTGGTGCTATTCTGGTATCGGGGTCGGTTGAAGAAGGTTCCAGGAATGTGGGAGCCCTGGTTCGTTTTCTGCCGAATGGATCTTTAGATCATTCCTTTGGCAAAGCGGGTATCGTCCTTGCTGAAGTTGGTGATAATACTGAAATCGCTGCCATGGCAATTCAAAATGATGGCTGCATTGTTATGGCTGGTTCTTATGAAGAAAAAGAGCTGAAAAAAGTATTGTTGCTTCGTTTCTTGGCCGACGGTTTTCTCGATGTCGGATTTGGTACTGGTGGTATAGCTGAGACTGTGGACGATACCAGGACTGCTATTGGCAAAAGCCTGTGGGTACAGGAAGATGGTGCTATTCTGGTTGCTGGTTCTGTGGGTGGGGAACAAAATCAGGATGTCGCTCTTTTTCGATTTACCAGCGACGGCAAAGTGGACCGTGACGTTGGCGGGGATGCCGGAATGCTGAGTTATGATCTCGGTGGTGAAGATGATGTCGGGTATAGTGTCTTGGCTACTGCTACCACTGTTTTTATTGCCGGATATGCAACTGTGGATGGCAAGCATGAACAGGTTCTCCTGCAATACCCTTTGACTTCAGGTTCTCAGGCAGAGCTTTCAGTCGTAACAACCGAAATGGAGCAGTTGGATGGTGAGGTGTCTGCATTGGCCCTGCAGGCTGATGCAAAACTCATTGCTGTTGGTTCCAGCGAAGAGAGTACTATCAGTAGTTTTGCGCTTGTCCGCTATACGGGGAAAGAGTTGGCTGCAGTAAAAGCAGTTGAGTCGGGTAAAGAGTCGGAGTTTATTGCCACAATAGACATTACAGAAATAACTAGAGTGGGTTGTTTTACCGGAGGCGAAATTAAAGAGGGTTCCGGGTTGAGCTTTACCAGCAGGGGAGTCGTGTATTCCATTGTTCCTTATCCGGTATTGAAAACTATTGCTGCTACCACTGTTACTGTCAGCAAGTCTGTAACAACAACAGATACATCCACAACTGATATTGCCAGAGAAGGAGTTACCAGCGATGGAACGGGTGTTGGTCGCTATGGCAGCATTCTCGGTAACTTGACTCCGGGAACACATTATTATGTCAGGGCGTATGGGGTTACTTCTGATAATAATGTTTATTACGGTAACCAACTTGATTTTGTAACTATAGATGCCTGCTTTATCGCAACTGCGGCGTATGGTTCTTTTCTTGATCCCCACGTTCAAAGCCTGCGTCTTTTCAGGGATAAGTATCTAGTGACCCATGAGGCAGGTCGATTGTTCGTGCGTTTTTATTATCGTTACTCGCCGCCGATTGCTGCGTTTATTGCTGATCAACCAGTCCTGCGCCTGTTAGTTCGCTTCTTTCTGTTTCCAGTGTTTTTATGCAGTTATATAGCCCTCCATTTAGGGGTGCCTGGTATGTGTATGAGCATATTTGCACTATGTGGAACAGTGATGTTTGGCTTCAAAATGCATTATCAAAAAAGGTGGCAGTAAAAGTCTTGCCTCTTTCCCGGAGTTAGCGTTTACTTCGGGGAGGAAATATCAAAAATTTAGGCGACAAATATGTTCTCAACTGGTTGATATGTTTGGTATGAATGCGATGGGTTTTTACAAGTTATGGCTTGTATATTCCTGTTCGCATCTTTTCTCATTCTTTGGTGGTGGGTGGGGTGCTAAGTGTTTGCACCATTTTCACCCATCACCCTTTTAAAACTGCTCGCTTTCAAAGATACGAAATGTTTGTCCCCCCGTTTTCCGCTGGAAAATTCAAAAAAACAGGTTTGAAATAACTGCAAGGTACCACCATCTTTCCCCTGATTAAGGGCTGATTGAAAAAAATCCTACGTCTTCTTTCTGGAAAGAAGTGTAATAAATAAACGTACGTCATCGGCGATTTGTGGCTTGTACATTTTTTATATCCTTGATCTGCTTATTTCAGTTCATATGCATCTTTTTGCGGTATAAAAAATGATAGGAGCGGTTATGGTGGGAGTAGTTGATTTAGCGATATATTCAAAAAATATACTATGAAATGTAGCGATATTTTAAGATAATTGCCGATTTTATGAGTAAATGTGACATGTCGACTTGTGGACAAATGTTGATAACTTGTGAGGTGGTTGAGTAACGTGCGAGGATGACACGAGAAAAAGAGTGATTTTGTCGATGCCCAAAAAACAAGGGATTTGAATGGGGGTGGGGCTGGAGATCAATTGTTATGGGTGTGTTAGGAAATGCCATTATTGCATGGAGAGCATTGAGAAATGGGCATCAATCGTCTTTGACTGAATGCCGGATTTAGGTTTTATATCGGCCTATGATTTGAATAAATAATCCTGGTTCTAGAAAAGCTGGTTGATAAGGGCTGTGGCTTTTTTATTGAGGAGCGTTTGTGGGTGGGTGTTTTTTTTAAGTCTCAGGAAAGAGTATATGTGAATTTTATAGCGATAAATTGTCTCAAATAGCATTTTATCGGCTGTAAAGTAAGACTTTAAGAGGAACTGGCATGGTGTGGCAGAAGGTAAAAGAGAGCTTGCGTGATGTCTTTGCTGAGAATGTATATAATCTCTGGATTGAGCCCCTTGTGTGTGTGCAGTGTGATGACGAAAGTATACGGCTTGTCTGTCCGGATCGATTCTATCGGGCGCATCTGGCTCAGCATCATCTTGGCCTGATTCAAGAGCAGGCGAATGCGATAGATGGCACTCCGAGGCAGGTTGTTTTATGTGAGGCAGGCCAGAAGGACCTGCCAGCCTCTCCGCAGGCGAGTCAGTTACGTCTGCCTCATATCCCAGACGTTAGGTCGTCTGTCCGGGCACTGCACCCTCGTTATATTTTTGATGAGTTTATGGCAGGCGACAGTAATCTCTTGGCACTGTCGGCTTGTAAGTCAATGGTTGCAGGCACTGATACCGTTGGTCCTTGTCTGTATATCAACAGCTCTACCGGGCTTGGTAAGAGTCATCTGACCCATGCAGTTGCCCATCAGATCCTGTCCACCTCTCCTTCGGCCCGGCTTCATTATCTGACCGCCCAGCAATTCTCGGCCGAGATGGTGCGCAATATTCAAGCCAATAGCATGGATAGTTTTAAACGTAAATATCATGATCATTGTGATATCCTGCTGGTGGAAGATGTCCATTCGCTGACCGGTAAAAAAAAGACCCAGGAGGAGTTGAACGAGCTTCTTGATTCCCTGATTAAAGGTGGGAAAAGGGTAATTCTTACTGCGAATAGTGTTCCTCGGGAATTGAATGGTATTGATGAAGAGTTTCGTTCACGGATGACCTCCGGGCTGGTTACCACGATTGAAGCGCCTGATATTCAGACCCGCCACCGGATTGTGCATAAGAAAGCAGAGTCGCAGGGGCTTTTACTTGCTGAGGAGTTTATCGCCTATCTCGCTCAACATATCAAGGGTGATGTGCGCCAGATTGAATCTGCCATTCTTGCCATCCGGGCCAAATCTGCCTTAATGGGTGGCGAGGTGGAGATGGCCCTTGTCCGTGAAGTGGTGGAAGGGATTGTTGGAGCTCCGAAAAATCTCTCGGCGGTAACGATTGGTGAGTTTGTCAGTAGCCAGTTTAATGTCAGTGTCAAGGATATGCAGTCACGTACCCGTAAAAAGGGCATCGTTTTTCCTCGGCAGGTTGCCATGTATCTCAGCCGGCGGCACACCCAGCAGTCGCTGGCCGATATCGGCAAGGCCTTTGGGCGTGATCATGCAACTGTGCTCCATTCCATTAAAGTGGTGACGGACCGTATCTCCCGTGATGTCTCCGTTTCGGCTCAGTTGGAGTTGCTGAACAGAAAAGTGAAACAGATTTAGGGGGGGCGTCAGCTAGTCGTTCCTTCTCTTCAGGAAATGGGCAAGATGGTTTTTGTAATCAAGCGGCCTGCGGGTAAACCCTCAGGGTGAATTTATCCTAACTCGCTTACAAAACAATATCGACAATTTGCATTATATCCTGGACAACACCTCCCGCAACTGATAGAAGATTCATATTACAAATATGAGGGAGGAGTTACTTTGAATGTGAACCATGTCATAGTTCGTCCTGTGCAATCTTCAGAAGAGCCACTGTTTCAAAAACTTATGCAGGCGCATCACTACCTTGGGAGCTTGCCTAAAATTGGTAATACTCTTTGGTATGTCGCCATCACACCACAAGGCGAATGGCTTGCCATCCTCAGTTGTTCCGCAGCAGCTTTGAAATACAGGGCTCGAGACCAATGGATCGGATGGGATTTGCGCCATCAGTACAACCGGCTCCATCTTGTTGCCAATAACTCTCGATTTCTCATCCTTCCACAGCATCATCACTTCAATTTGGCTTCAAAAATACTCTCCTTGTGCAGGCGAAGAATCGAGCAGGACTG
>VMSP01000043.1 GCA_013792135.1 Desulfocapsa sp.
ATTCGCTCTGACTACGGGCATCAGGGTATAGGGATGTTCGGCAAAGAGATGGAAGACACGTTCCATATCATCATGTTCATTTACTGTCACCAGATCCCGGCTCATGAAATCAGCGGCACACATGTCTGACTGCAGCTGCTCGGGGTGAGCCATAATCCCCTTCAGATCGCGCAGGGTAAGGATCCCTGTGAGCAGTCCCCCTGTGTCCAGAACCAGAAAATGGGGAAAGAGGCTTCGTTCAACTTGAGCTATCACCTCGCTGAGCTTCGTGCCTTCAGCTATTGTCTGAAACTCCCTGTCCATATAGTCCGCCACCCACATACTCCTCAACAGATTCACATCATGACCGCGAACAATGTGCACGCCCCGGAGGTGAAGCTTGGTCTCATAGATGGAATAGCCGTGGAAAAAACGGACCACGAGAAGACTGGCAATACAGGCCACCATCAGCGGCAGGATAACCTGGTAGCTGTAGGTCAGCTCAAAGATGGTAAGGATGGCGGTAATCGGAGCAAGGGTTGTCCCGGAAACCACGGCACCCATACCGATAAGGGCATAGTAGGCAGGGAAGATGGCCTGTTCGGGCCAAATAACCTGGGCCAGATAGCCGACACAACTCCCGAGCATGGCTCCCAGAACCAGGGACGGGGCAAAGATACCGCCGCTCATGCCTGACCCCAGGGAAAAGCCGGTGGCCAGCAGTTTCCAGAAGAGGATAAACAGGACCAGGGAGAGGGAGAGATCACCGGCCAGGGCATCATTGATGCTCTCATAGCCAACTCCCAGGGCACGGGGCATGACCAGCCCCACACAGCCCACCAGCAGACCTCCGCAGGCCGGGGTAAGCCAAGCTGGGACACGCAGCCGTTCGTAGAGGCGCGGCAGGCTGAACACCGCCAGCATGAGCAACAGGGAGAGGAAACCGGCCATCAGCCCCAGGCCGAGATAGAGACCCAGCTCGGCACTGTGGTTGAGACTGAACTCCGGGATCGTAAAAATGGAGATCTCATGGAGAAAGGGTCGGGAGATCAGAGTACCGGTGACCGCAGCAATAACGATATTGGAAAGGCTTACCACCTCCAGATCAAAGAGCAGGATCTCCACCACAAAAAGGGTGCCGGCCATTGGTGCCTGAAAGGTTGCGGCAATCCCTGCCGCCGCCCCACAGGCCACGGCCAGACGTCGCTGTTCTGTGGACAGGTGAAAGAGGGACGTGATGGTCGAACCGATGGAAGAACCAATCTGGACAATGGGTCCTTCACGGCCGAGGGAACCACCCGCAGAAATCATGAGCGCTGTCACGGCAGTTTTTAAGAGGACAACCCGACCGCGTATCCTGCCTTCAGACAAGGCCATGGCCTCCATCACCTCCGGGACCCCTGGTCCTCGCAGCTCAGGTGCCAGCCAGGTGATTACCGGACCCACCACGAGCCCTGCGAGACATGGGATGACAAGCTTCAAATACCAGGGAGCTGCAGCAAAACGGTGACAAAATGCACCATCTCCTGCCCAGAGCAGATCGACACCAAGCACCAGAAGGAATTTGAAAGCGACTGATGGTGACGGAATGGTGCACCCTGTGCATATCAGGCGTCACGACAAAGAAGCGTAGGGTGCGGTCCAGGGACAAGGGGAGTTTGAGATTGCCGTGGTTGAACATTGCTGTCCCGTTGAGAATTATTTCAAAAATAATTACAGTCAGAACAGAAGGACCGAGGGCTGCGATGGCGGTCATTTTAATAAGCATACTAAGGACTATTTCGATGGGGTGAAAGCGAAGTCCCGTAGTCACATCAATATCCAGGTCAGCGTGGTGCATCATGTGCACCCTCCATAAGAGCGGCACGGCATGAAACATGACATGTTGCAGATAGACGATGAGATCAAGGGCCAGCATGGCCAGCAGAAAGGAAAGCCCGTCAGGCAGGTTGAGGACATTGAGAAGCCCCCAGCCCTTCTCCTGAGCTGCACCAGCCACCTGGACAGCGATTATCGGAAACAAAAGGCGCACGGTAAAGGTATCAACGGCCACGACACCTAAATTGCTCAACCAGCGCCCAGTCTTTGATGTGGTCAGCGCCCGGCGCGGAAAAAGCAGTTCGCCAAGGGCCACTAACACAAGAATACCGAAGAAAAAGCCGAGTTGAATGGCTGCTTCATTTTCCATGGTCCCCCCTGCAATTTGAAGATGTTTTCAGAATTCATTATGGAGGCCACTGGCTGATTCCTCTTTAACCTCTTTGTGGTAGTTGTGCAGCCCCGCAAGATACTTGAGCAACCCATCCCCTCTATAATACCCCTATGCTTACTGCGAAACCAGAATTATTGACTCCCGGCTGCCACCTCTGGGAATTTCAGCCTGAAACTTGAAACTTCCTGATAAAATCTTATCATACTTCTGCAACAAGCAGGCAATCTCATTTTTCTTGCATGCCTTTCGACATTTTTTACCTAGAAATTATGCATACTGCATCGAAACTGCTATAAGTGATCCTATGACTGAACGAAACTCCAAACTGATTTCCACCATTTCCTTTGCCGCCAGCATCCTGGTACTTATCCAGATTCTGGTCATTCTCTTCCGCGGGGAAGCGGCATGCCTGAATCAGGGCTGTAAGATCGTTGAAAATCTGATAGCCATTCCGCCCTTATATTTTAATCTTGTCGGGCTTTTTTATTTCCAGGCTGTCTGCTGGCTCTTTTTTCTGGCCCGCCGAAAAGGCCCCCGTCTCATGGATCTTTCCAGGCTCTTCCTGCTCACAGGAGTAGCTGTCGAAAGTGTGCTCATAGCCTATCAGATGTATGTTGCTGAGGCATTTTGTTCATATTGTCTCATCTTGTTTGCAATCGTTCTGCTGTTAAACGCCCTGGCTGGATGGAAACAGTCTCTTGCCGGAATCAGCATACTTTCCGGCATCATACTCATCTCTTCCATGTTGAGTTACGGCCCGACCACTCTTTTATCCAAGCAGGAAACAATCAACAGCGGCACCTATGGGACACGAACCTGCCTCAATCCGCAGAAAGAACTGTACCTCTTCTTTTCAGCAGATTGCCCCCACTGCAAAAATGTCATTCAGGCCCTGGAGGGCTGCAGCAGTTGCAATTTCCATTTTAATCCCATTGAAAAGCTGGATAAGTTTGAGCTCAATGGAATGAAACGCACAGCTTCTTATGACCCTGAATTAAATAAGCTTTTACTCAAATTGCTGGAAATCGACTCTATTCCGGTTTTGCTTGAAAAAAATCAATCAGGATTTTCTATCATCAAAGGCGAAAAACAGATTATCCACTATATTCAACAGGCATGTTACCTGGCTAACCCGCTCCTTTATCTAAACACTGAAGGGCAGAGTTCTCAGAACCCCATTCCGGTTTTCAATGAGGAAGGAGAATGTTCGCTGAACATCGAGTGTGACACGGAAGGGCAACAGAAATTACCCGCCGACAAATATCCCGAAGAAGCCCTTCCGACGCATTAAATACATTGAACCGGTCAGGGGGGCTGTCTTTTTTTTTGGGGGGGAGAATGGCTCCAAAAAGATACCTATTACGGAAATCCTGCGGAAATGGTATAATTGACCACCATGGAAAAAGAACCCTATCTAAGAGAGTTATACGCCAGAAATCCACCAGGCTCTCTGGACAAGTTGAAAGACAAGGTAGTGGGCATTGCCGGGGCCGGGGGACTGGGATCCAACATCGCGGTCAGCCTGCTTCGCGCCGGGATTCAGCAATTCATCATCGCCGATGATGACCGGGTGGAGATCAGCAATCTTAATCGGCAGTATTATTTTCTTGATCAAGTGGGGATGGAAAAGACAGCAGCCCTGCAGCAAAACCTGCTGCGCATCAATCCCCATGTGCAGGTGACACTGCATTGTACCCGGGTCACTGCTGACAATCTGACTCAGCTCTTTGCGGATGCCCATCTCCTGATTGAGGCCTTTGATGCACCCGAGATGAAGGCCTTAGCGGCCCATTGCTGGACCAAGGATTTTCCCGATCGCTTTCTGATTATGGGTTCAGGGATTTCCGGCTACGGCATGAACAACAGCTTGAGCACCACTGTTCGCGGCAAGATGGTTATCTGCGGCGACCAGCAAACCCAATACAGCACAGAGAATGGCCTGACCGCCCCCCGCCTGGGAGCGGTCGCCCAGATGCAGGCCAATGCCGCCCTGGAAATCCTCCTCGATGGCAAGATAAGCTATTGATTGCAGGATCCCCTGAAAAGATCCCCTCTTGATAGCTGACCGATCCAAATTTATTGTGAGCAAACCAACTTTGTCCCTCATCACGATTTTCTTCAATCGCTACTTGGCCTTTTTCTTATTTATACTGGCCTACTCTTCCGTGCTGCACAATCATGGAGGCCTGCCTTCCCTCTGGTCAAGCCTGCGCCTGGAAGCCCCTCTGCTCCTCTATAGCTATTTTCTCTGCAACTGTGTGCTGAAGAAATCACCATGGCAACCCTGGCTGGCCGCCCTGCCACTGATTCTCGCCTATACCATTACCGACATCTATTATATGGTGTACGGCCGTTTTGTCCGCATAGTGGAAGTCACCGAGATTCCAGAACTCCTGGACATCCTGCCTTTTCATTATGCCACCCTTGTCGGACTGGTCTGCATCATTTTTTTGCTCGTCCTTTTTCTCTCCCTTGACTGGAAACATTGGCGCATGAGCCTGGTCGCAGCCATACCGGCACTGGTATTGATCTTTGCCGTTGAGTTTGCGCCCGGCAGCTTCCTGACCGCGTCTCAGCCCCTATACAACCAGATTATAGGATGGTCGGATGCTCTCAGTGTCGGCAATAACGGTCGTCTCACCATGGCGACCTATTTTGAGGCCCTGCGTAAAAATTCCATTGAAAAGACCCTGGCCTTCCGCGACAGGAAAGAGTTTATTGAGCAGATGGCTGCTCTGTCACAACAGATCAAGACATCAGCCAGGAACAGGAATGTGCATCTGGTCGTGCTCGAAAGCTTTCTTGATCCCAAAATATTTTCCGGCCTGAAGCTTTCTCAACCAGCGGCAGCTCCGGCCTTCAGAAAACTGATTGGGAAAACAGACACCTATTCCATCTCTCCGGTCTTTGGCGGGGGAACGGCACAGTCCGAATTTGAGGTACTCTGTGGTGTACCTGCCCTGCGGGCCCTCTCCAGTATTGAATTCAATGTTTTCACCGGGGGTAAAACCTATTGCCTGCCATCGATCCTGGATGACGCCGGGTATCAGACCATGGTTTCCAACGGCCACAAGCCCAAGTTTTTCAATGCGATTCCGGCCTACAAGGGAACGGGATTTAACAACATCTTTTTCCCCCTGGAAAATGCCCCCGACACGGATACCTATCTGAGCACCGGCGACACCAAAAAAGAATGGTATATGTTTGACGGCAATCTTTTGAACCAAAATCTTGCCTATGTCGCCAAATATCTTCAGGAACACCCGGGGAAACCGCTGTTCAATTATATCATGACTATTTACGGACACACCCCCCACTACCTTGATGAGACTATCCGACCCAGGATCATCAAGGTAGTGGGGGGCAAAAAAGACGCACAACTTGAGCGGGCAGTCAACCAACATTACTACCGAACCGAGGCCATCGCCAAATATGTCCAAGGCTTGCTGAAGATTGATCCGCACAGCCTGATCATTCTGGTCAGCGACCATGTCCCGCCACTCTCTTTGGGCCCGCTCACTTATAAAAAATTCCACTACATGAAAAATATTGAGAACAGCATCTACTATAATCGCATCGTTATTATCGAAAACGGCAAGACCATGCAATATGACACCATGCATCATTATGACGTTCCCAAGATTGTTGCCAATTACCTGACCGATGGCGTATATTGCCGCAACAATCAATGCAATTTTGACAAAAAAACACTCGCCGGACGAGCCGCTCCCGTCGATAGTCAGGATAACTACATGACGATCATGGCTCATGCCACCATGTAACAAAGGGAAAACGCTGCAAAGCTTCTCTTTTGACAGGTTTAGATCAGTTTCCACACAACATTAATAACAGGAGTACAAGAAATGGGCAAACAGATGGTCATGTCAGTCATGTCGAAAGACAGGCCCGGCATTGTCGCCGATATCACCGGGGTCATTTATACACTGCAGGGGGATCTGGCGGACCTGAACCAGTCCGTTCTCTGTGATTATTTTTCCATGATCCTTATTGCCACCTTTGATGACTCGGTGACCCCTGAAGATGTGGTAGCCGCCTTTTCCCATATCCCCTCTGAAACCAGACTGGAGGCGGTGGTCAAAGAGATGAAAATTCCCATGGAAATTGCCAAGGCCAAAAGATCGCCAGAGACCTATATCCTGACCGCTCAGGGAAAAAATAAAAGTGGACTGGTGCACCGGATCAGTCTCTTCTGTTATCAGCACAGGATCAATATCCTCGATCTTGCCACCACCCTCAGTGGCGATCAGTACACCATGATCCTGCAGCTTGATTTCAGCGCCGTGGAATCCGTTGACGATATCCGTAGCAGCCTTACCAGTTGTGCAGAAGACGCCGGCCTGACCGTCGTGCTGCAGCATGAAGATATCTTCAAGGCCACCAGCGAAATCACGCTGTTTTAATCCCGGGTACCATCCTCTTATCCCCCGTTGACGTTTTTCCTCTACAAAACCGGAGCCAGACCAATATGTTACGATCAGACCATATTCTTGCCACTGTTGAGATGATCCAGAAGGAAAATCTTGATGTACGCGCTGTTACCATGGGTATTAATCTTCTCGACTGTCGAGGTGGTGATGTCAGCGAGACCTGTCACCGAGTGGAAGAAAAGATAGGCACAGCGGCCTCCCGTTTTGTGGCAACCTGTAACAAGGTGAGCCAGAAATATGGGATTCCGGTGGTCAACAAACGGATATCGGTCACCCCCATTGCCTTTGTCGGGGCCGGTTTTGACCGCCATGGTTTCGTGGAGCTGGCACTCGCCCTTGATCGTGCCGCCACAGCCGCCGGCGTCGATATCCTCGGCGGCTTCTCGGCTCAAGTGGAAAAAGGGATGACGGCCACCGATCGGGAATATATCGCCTCCATTCCTGAGGCCCTGGCCCGGACGAGCAAGCTCTGTGCCTCCATAAATATTGCCAGCAGTCAGAAGGGGATCAACATGGACGCTCTGGCCCTGATCGGCCAGACGGTGAAGGATCTGGCCGAGATAACCCGGGAGCAGAATGGTTTTGGAGCAGCCAAATTTGTGGTCTTCTGTAATCAGCCGGGTGATAATCCCTTTATGGCCGGTGCCATCCATGGCCTGGAAGAGGCGGATCTGGTGCTCAACGTGGGCGTCAGCGGACCAGGAGTCATTGCCAGGGCACTCGACAGGCTGATCCACGCTAGAGGCCGGGAGAATCTGGGACTGGATGATATTGCCGAAGAGATCAAGCAGACCACCTTCCGGGTGACCCGCTGCGGGGAACTGATCGGCCGCAAGGTTTCAGAGGAACTTGGGATTGAATTCGGGGTAGTTGACCTCTCCTTGGCCCCGACCCCGACAGTGGGTGACAGCGTCGGTGAAATACTGGAGATTCTGGGCGTGGATGTTGTGGGCGCACCAGGCTCCACCGCCATCCTCGCCATGCTCAATGACGCGGTTAAGAAAGGCGGCATCTTTGCCAGCAAGGCCGTGGGCGGACTGAGTGGGGCCTTTATTCCGGTGATGGAGGACGAGGTCCTGGCCGCAGCTGTCGGCAGCGGCGCCCTCTGCCTGGAAAAGCTCGAAGCCATGACCTGCGTCTGTTCGGTTGGACTCGACATGATCCCTATTCCCGGCTCGGTGGATGCCGACACCATCTCGGCTATTATTGCCGACGAAATGGCTCTGGGGATGATCAACAACAAGACCACCGCCGTCCGCCTGATCCCGGTCCCCGGCAAAGAGGCCGGAGAGGTCGTCAGCTTCGGCGGCCTCTTCGGGGCCAGCCCGATCATGCCGGTGCGCAATGTGGGCAAGTCCAGCCGCTTCATCGCCTGGGGCGGCAGGATCCCGGCGCCGATTCACAGTTTCAAGAACTGATGATTATTCCAATTTGCATTTAAGCCGTCCCCTTCTTCGGTGCGTGCTTTCGCCATCCCTGGCTCGTACGATACTGAAGCGTCCATGCTTGGCGGCTGCACTGCACAACTCCTCACCATATAACCGCACTGCTTCCTCGCAGCTCACGTTGCAATCTCGCCTGCTCGCTCAAGCTGTTCACAAAAACATCAAAGAAAGATCATCTGACCTGTAGTTATTCAGACTTAATTTGATATAAATTGGGAAAAGATCCGAGCTAATCTGACACCTTGTTATTCCATTTCTAAATCTAAAGTGAATTTATTATCCAAGGCCAAGCGACTATAGAATGCACCAACTGATGGTTTTGTTCCATTTTTAATAATGATGCCGACAAGTGATCTTCAAGAGCGTCAATGCTTTTGAAGACACGATTGTGAAAACACTTTTCTCTTAATTCGTCCCATAAATGCTCAACTGGATTAAGTTCAGGGGCATAGGGTGGTAATTTTATCAGTCGCATATTCTTCGGGATAACAAGCGTTTCCGAGCGATGCTAACCAGCACCATCAACAATCATGACGATCCGATCAGTCGCATGTCTTGCTGCCACCTCATCAAGAAACAACTGCATACAAGAGGTGTTGACATACGGCAAGATCAATGAATCAAGAACACCATCGACTACAGAAACAGCGGCATATACACAAAAAAACATCTCTGAAAGGAACTGGATTTATTCAACCGCTACGTCCCCATGAGCATTGGCATGTGGACATCTCTTATCTCAATATCCATGGCACCTTCTACTACCTGGGCAGCTTCCTGGATGGCTGCAGTCGCTCTATCATCCATTGGGAGATCAGAGGACAGATGACTGAGACAGACGTGGAAATCATCCTCCAGCGGGCCAAGGAGAAATACCCAGAAGCCAAGCCAAGGATTATTTCCGACAACGGCCCCCAGTTCATTGCAAAAGATTTCAAGGAGTTCATCCGGATCTCTGGGATGACCCATGTACGAACTTCGCCCTATTACCCACAGTCAAACGGTAAGCTGGAGCGATTCCATAAAACCATTAAAACTGAATGCATACGTCCTGGTGTTCCACTTTCCCTTGACGATGCCCGAAGAATTGTAGAAAAGTACATTGAGCATTACAACACTGTCAGGCTGCACAGCGCTATTGGCTACGTTACCCCAGCAGACAAGCTGAATGGTAGAGACCAAGAAATATTCAAAGAGCGAGACAAAAAGCTTGAGGAAGCCAGAGAACTGAGAAAGCAAAAACGACAGAAAGCCTTCTCTGAAATCATGCGTCTAGGGGAACATGATACACCCTTACTGCAGGCGGTCTGAAAGTCCATTTCCGACTGAGGCAAAACAGAGTGCTGTATGCAAAAAAAATACTGGCGTATTAAAAACTATGACTAATCACGGGTTGACTTACAGCTAGAAGTTTAGTCTTCATTGTGGCGGAGTATGTTTGGAAATATGTTTACTTTAGAATTTACCGGCAAGGGGCAAGAGCAGCTCTGGCCCCTTCCTTTAACGAATATATACAAAATTTGAGCTACTCCAGCTTTCAACGCTAGTTAACATGCTGGTTTTTTTGGCTTTTCTTTGAAATCCCGGTAAAATCTGGTTTCTTATCGACTGCTCAGGGATACTATTTTTAGCAGCAGAAATAATCAACAAACGCTCCAGTTTGGCATTATGATCAAAAATTCTGCAATCGAGCAGAACGCTTCGCCCGTTGCTGCAAATGATCACAAAAGAGGTCTATCCGCATGCATAAGATTTTAATAGTTCTCGGTTTGCTGTCAGCGATTCTCTCATCCTCTATTTCAATGGTATGGGCAGATGACGAGGTTAAGATAGCCGCCATTTTCGCAAAGTCGGGGGAGGCCGCTGAAGATAATCTTGAGTTTTTCGAGGCTGCTCGCTTCGCAGTCGATGAGGTCAACAGTGCAGGCGGGGTGCATGGCAGGAAGATCAAGCTTGTCGAGTATGATAATCACAGCACGCCTATCCAGAGCAAACTGGCAGCTAAGAAGGCTGTAGCAGATGGAGCGGTTGCCGTCATTGGCGCATCCTGGAGTTCACACTCGCTGGCGATGGCGCCGTATCTGCAGAAGATGAAGGTGCCGATGATCAGTCCGAATTCGACCCATCCGGATGTCACCTTAACCGGAGATTTTATCTTTCGGGCCTGTTTCAATGATAATTTCCAGGGCAAAACCCTCGCCAAGTTCGCCAGGGAGAACTTGAAGGCCGCAACGGCTGTGGTCGTCATGAATATTTCCAGCGACTACGGCATCGGTCTCTCAAAGATATTTAAAGAGCATTTTACCGTAACTGGCGGCAAGGTGCTGGCAATTCTCAACTATAAATCCGAGCAGACTGATTTCAAGGATCTTCTCCAGGAGGTAAAGGCATTGAACCCGGATGTCCTCTTTATCCCAGGTTATGCAGAAAGCGGATATGTGGTGCGACAGGCGCAGGATATGGGAATCACAGCGATGATGCTCGGTGGTGACGGCTGGCCTGATCGTCAGTTTTATGCCAATGGCGGACAGGACCTGAAAGAAGGCTATTTCACAGTACATTGGAGCGAGGATCTGGACACGGATAAATCCAGGGAGTTTGTAGCCCGATACAAGAGGGGGTATGAGATCCCCGATTTTGCGACGATTGCCTATGATGCGTCCATGCTGCTGTTTGATGCAATGAAGCGCGCGGAATCTCTCGATAGCCAGTCAATCCGTGATGCGCTTGCAGCGACCGAAAATTTCGACGGTGTTACGGGCAAGATCTCCTTTGACGAAAACGGCGACCCGGTGAAGCAAGCATTGGTGATGAAAATCACCAATGGCCGACCTGCCTTGTTCATGATCATCAAACCTAACTGAACGATCATCGACTGGGGATATATATGTTCAGCAGGCAGAGTCTTCGCTACAAAATCAACCTTACCATTACTCTGACTCTGGTGTCAGTTACCCTCGTATTCGGTGCCGCTCTTACGGTCTATGAAATTCAGCGGCGTACCGCAGTCATCCAACAGATCGAGCAATCCTTAAACGATCTGACTTCACAGTATAACGAAGTGCTGGGCAATGAGATTTTTTCCGCCCATATCCTGGCGATCCAGGTAATCATGAATGATATCATGCAGCGCAAGAGTATACTGGCCATAACCGCCTATAATGAATTTGGAGAGCTGTTGGTTTCTTCCAGCGAATCGGAGCAGGATGACTTACAGGAGCAGGTGATCGCAGCATTGCACTCTGCGCCGGCTTCAGCATTGCAAGAATGGGAAGGTCAATCCATACTCACCTTTACCAGTCCAATTGTAGCTTATGGTGAAAATGTGGGTTTCTGGCGGATTGGATATTCCCTGGCCACCATGGAAACCCAGACGCTGCAGCTCATCATTATCTTTGTCACCCTGATCTTTTCCTTAGCGGTTCTGATCGGCCTGCTGCTGAACAGTATACTGGTCCGGTTTGTCCTCAGACCTGTCTACAGGTTGCGTAATGCTATGCAGCATATCCAGGGCACCGACGGTGAAATGCACCGGGATACCGGAAAGGCCGACAAACATCAGCGACTTGAGGGGATGATTGAAGCCTTTGACGAACTGCCGCAAGATCTGGTTCACGCCCACGCCAAGGGTGATGAAATAGGTTCTCTTGCCTGTTCGTTTCAGCAGATGCTGTATGCCCTGAAAAGCGCCTATGTCGCTATGCATACCGATGCCCTCACCGGCCTGAACAACCGGCGCAAGCTCGATGAAGCCTTAAAAAATGAGATCAACCGTGCACAAAGATATAAAAATTCGTTCTCGATCATCTTACTAGATATAGACAACTTCAAGGAAGTCAATGATGCCTACGGCCATCTTGTGGGAGATGATGTCTTGAAGAGGCTTACTCAGGTCCTGAAAAGCAGTTTCCGCCAAACGGATATAGCGGGGAGATGGGGTGGAGATGAATTCCTCATCCTGTTGCCTCTGCAGGACCGGGGCGTTGCTGTCATGTTTGCCGAAAGGCTGCGTGCCGCCATTGCCGGAAGTCAGTTCCCCGAGGTCGGCACAGTCACTTCCAGCTTTGGTGTGGCTGAATTGGTTTCTGGAGATTCAGTGGAGGATCTGATCAATCGGGCAGATGCTGCGCTCTACCGAGCAAAGGAACAGGGACGAAAGTGAGTTGAGGTGGGGTAAACGGCGTCTAATACACCCTGGAGCCGACGCGCCCGACGGTCTTGTGAAATCCTGTTTGAATAAAATTCAATAGAAGATACTGTGAAATACGACAAGAGACACTTACTTACTTGCTTGTATACCTTCCCATTGCCTGGTTCCCTTTCTAGAGAAAATTATATTTTTTGACAATTTCTTATTAAAGAAATAATCTCATAAAAGAGGATAAGCATATGGTTCTCGTGGTCGGGACAAATTGGGACATCCTCCCTTTCCTATCAGACCATGTTTTGCTCTCCCCATTTCACACTCTTTGACACTTTGTGCTTTCTGCACTCTTTCAAGGTGTGTTATCTGCCGGTAAACGGTCATGTCTCTATCTCCACAATAAGGTTTCCCTTATGAATCTCATCTCCCGTTATCCAGTACGCTTCGTTCTCCCGTTTCTACTTCTGTTCCTGGCTTTTATAGGGACCGGTGCCAGTTATCTATTTCTCCACGGTACCAGAAACAGATTGATCGAAAAACAGGCTCTGCACTTTGTCACTGAGACCATGGGGCGGAATCAGAGCCGCCTGAATGCTGCCCTGCGAGACAAGGACATGAAACGCCTGAAGATGAATATGGACCTCCTTGCTGATGATGCTGCCCGTCAAGGGACCACCCTGGTGGCGGACGACAAACAAACGATTCTCAGCGCCTCAAATCCGGCCTGGGTAGGACAGTCCTTGGTGAAAGTCGCCATTCCCGGCGAGGGAAAAGTGTTGCTGGAAGACTTTTCCCATAACCGGGACCGGAGTCAGTCGGGAAGAGTTGTTGTCAGCCGGGACCGGCAGACCATCCTTGCCGTCACCCCTCTGATAGTTGGCGAGGACCCGACCGGGATAGGGCTGGTCTATCATGAACATGATCTGCGCATCCTCAAGCAGGCGGCGCAGCAGACCCTGCGGAGGAATATGTTCTTTGTTTTCTCCCTGTTTGCGGTCATCGCCCTGCTTATCTGGCTCTATCTCTATTTTGTCTTTTTTCGGCGTGTGCTTCGAATTATTCAGACGACGGAGCAATTTGGCCAAGGAGATAACACAGCCCGTTCCGCGCTTACCGGGAGTGACGAGCTGGCCCTTGTCTCCACCGCGCTGGACGGGATGCTGACGCAGCGGGTGGCCGAGGAAAAACGGATTCGGGAAAATGCCAGGATGCTCAAGCTGCTGACGGACGGGCTGCCGGTACTCATCGCCTATGTGGACAAAGATGAGCGCTACCGTCTGGTTAACCAAGAGTTTGAACACTGGTTTTATCTGCAGCCGGATCAGATTGTCGGTAAGCAGGTTCGTGACCTGCTCGGCGAAAAGGGTTATGGCGAGATCGCTGAGTATGTCCATCAGGCCCTGAGTGGTAAGGTGGTGGAGTATGAAGCCGCCATGCCTATCGTCAATGGTGGTATGCGCCAGTTCCGCGCCACCCTGCTTCCCCATTTTGAGAATGGCAGCGGGGTGCAGGGTTGTTTCCTGCTGGCCCAAGATATCACCCAGCAGAGATTGGACCAGGACCTGCTCAGGAAAGCCAAGGCGCTCTGGGAGCGCACCTTTGACTCGATTCTCGAAGAAATTATTACGGTGCAGGATAAGGATTTCCGCATCCTGCAGGCTAACAGCGCCGCTGCTCAGTTCTTCGATACCACAAAGGAAGATCTCATTGGCCGTCATTGCTATGAGCTGTTTCGGGAAGAAAATATCCCCTGTCTTGAGTGTCCGGCCCATGCGGTCCTTCAGGGGGGCAAAATCCACAGCATCGAACTCTATCATGCCCGATTGAAAAAGAACTTTCTAGTCACCGTCTCACCTATGCTCGATGAGCAGGGAGACTTCTTCGGCATCGTCCATTCGGCGAAGGATATTACGGAGTTTAAGCTGTTGGAGGGGCAGCTGCGCCAGGCCCAGAAGATGGAGGCCATCGGCACCCTGGCCGGTGGCATCGCTCACGATTTCAATAATATTCTTACTCCGATCCTCGGTTACAGTGAAATGCTGGCCGAACGGCTACCTGAAAACAGTGATGAGCGGAAGATGGTGCTGGATATCCGCACAGCAGGCATGCGAGCCACGGAACTGGTCAAGCAGATCCTCACCTTCAGTCGCCAGTCTGAACAGCAGCGACAACCCCTGCAAATCCATCTGATCATCAAAGAAGCGCTCAAACTGCTGCGTTCCTCCATCCCGACCACCATTGCCATTCATCAGGATGTTGTTGATTGTGGGCTGGTCATGGCCGATCCGACCCAGGTCCACCAGATAATTATGAACCTCTGCACCAATGCCTACCACGCCATGCGCGAGACTGGTGGAGAGTTGAACGTCAGCATGGAAGTGGTTGAGTTGACGGCGCAGGATTACCTCGATAGTCTGGCCCTGCAACCGGGTCCACATGTGAAACTGAGTGTTTGTGACACCGGCTGTGGCATGTCGAAAGAGCTGCAGGAACGGATCTTTGAACCCTATTATACCACCAAAAAACAGGGAGAGGGGACAGGGCTGGGGTTGTCGGTGGTGCATGGCATTATCAAGAGCCATCATGGACATATCACCGTCTACAGCGAACCGGGCAAGGGCACCGAGTTTCATGTCTACCTGCCCCAGATGCAGGCCCATGATCAGATCCTGGCCGAGGAAACTGGTGCAAAAATCCCGAAGGGAAGCGGCACGGTTCTGGTCGTAGATGATGAACCGATAATAGGTGAGATGTTGCAAAGGATGTTGTGTAATATGGGCTACGAAGTCCTGCTCTGTTCCAGCAGTACTCAGGCACTGGAGGTCTTTACGCAGCAGAGGGCGCGCATCGCCCTGGTGCTCACTGACATGAACATGCCGGTCATGAATGGTGGGGAGCTGGCCCGGAGGATCAAGCAGCTTAGTCCGGTCATGCCGGTGGTACTCTGCACCGGGTTCAGCGAGATCATGGATGAAGAAAAGGCCAGACGGATGGGGATTGATGGCTATATGACGAAGCCGGTCATTCAACGCCAGCTTGCCCAGACCCTCCATGATGTTTTGGAAAAAAAGGGCGGCAGCGGGCCTGCTGCGTGAGTTGAGGAAAGGGATTGGGGGTGCACTTAAATATTATAGTCTTGCTCTATCAGAGTCAATATTCTCCGAACATGTTGACTCTGGTTCTGACTCACAAAATTAATATTGCCACATTGAATATTTGACAAGATCCAACTTTCCTCAGGTTGAGATGTCTACTGTATATACGAACCTGATGAGTTCAGATATCTCAATATTATCGAAATGTTATCATTGCCAGTGCCAATGTACCACATCTTACTAATTGACTTTTTTTTCTTAAATTATAAACTGAAATATACAATTTAGTTTAAGACAATGCCAAACCTGTTGTGAAGCAGAGACGGAAAACCACAGGTCTTTATAAGATAGCCGAGTTGCCTTATGAAAGAGGCGACTCGTTTTTTTTAAAATATAGGAGGGAACATGAGCAGAACCTTAGCCCTGTATATGCTTTTGTATTTTATTGTCTTTCCAGGACGTGCCATGGCAGGCAATATATTGTTCGTCAACTACAACGGTAGTGACAACGGCATCCCGACCGCCATATCTACAGATGGCCATTCGGTCACTTCTGTCGATGTACCACCCGAAACCGCCAGCACCTACTTCCAGAGTGCCAATCTGAATCAATATTGCGCCGTCGTCTGGAGCGCCGCTTATGCTTACAACAAGGACGTTTCTGGAGCAGTCACCACATTGTCAAACTGGGTAACCTCGGGTGGGCATGTGTTAATCACGACGCCGGATGCAATTCGCCTTGATGGCGGCCTAATCAGCCTAATAGGTGGCTCTGGCGGTACTGACCAAGGGAACGGATACAGCACTATCGCAAACGTAGCCAATAGCGTTACAACTGGCTTATTCGATATACGTGGCCAGCAACCTTATGACGTTACTGACGAAGACTCGCTTTGTGCTCCGCTCACCCCTGGCACGATTGGATTGGTTACCTCGGGGTCTACCGGGTGCCCATCCGAACCGGGCTACACATGGACACTCCGGACTTTGGGGTGCGGACAAGTGGCGTTCATTACCAGTGGAAATTTCAGTAGCTCCACAACCAACGATCCCGATTGGACTTTAACCACCATTCCAGGTCACGGCGTCTATAATGCGGGTTTGAGAAATTTTGTATATAATGCTTGCACAAGTCAGAACGCTTGTTTTCCGTGGAGCATGTTCTTGCCGGCAATGACAAACATGGGAAAAAGATAGCATTCCCATTGCAAACCTTTACCAAATAGTAAGAATCATAAATTAAAGATTCTCTGCGAGAAGATATGCTTTAACGAGAATCTTTGATCTTGAAGATTAGTTGATGTGTCTCGGTAGAGATTCGCACTGGCAGTCCTAACAGTTTGCCCATTTCCCCAAATTGAGGTGTCTACTGTATATACGTAATAAAATAACGATCGAGCTTATGGTATAATAAGGTCATCAACATCCTGTTTTTTCTATAAAAGAAGAAGGAGGACAGCATGGCCGCACAAAATAGTATATTCGAGAGTTTTTATCCCACCGATTGGAGTGACCCCACCCAATCATCTCAATCCTATCTCATTTTATCACTTCAACATCCTGCAAGGCAAAATACCGGGTTGATGGATAAGTTATTCCTTCCTCTTTGTTGCCATCCCGCCACTTCACTTCTCAACATCCGACTGATCCTGGCGCCAATCCCCAGTAAAATCCCGTTTCAATAAATCCTGGGCCTGTCCCTGATCAAGGATCTCATTGATCCCATAAAACACCGACCGCACCTCTTGAGGCATATCGACCCCTGAACAACGGCGCCTGGTCTCTCCCTTACGATAGGCGGTAATGACAGCATGGAGCTCAACCATCGGTGTCACCACCCGTCGCAATAGGCTGCGGGTAAAAAGCAGACCAACTCCAAAGACCGCGATCGCCATAAAGACAACGCCCCAGATCCCGGCCTCACCAAATTGTCTGACACGTTTATCCGCCTGATTCATCGCCTCACGATTGATATTACCAAGCCGAACAATGGCCGACACCATTTGCTGGCGGGCAGAAAGATTGCCGGCAAAGGCCGCAGGTGAACTGGCGGCAATAACCTTCAGAGCTGCCGATTCACCTTTTTCAGTCACATTCTCTTGAGCCCGCTTCAAAGCCACCTCAAATCGACGGAGATGCTGCTCCTCATCAGAGGCCATATCATCACCGACCAGGACAAGCGCGGCAAGCATCTCCTCGCAGGCGTAGAGGGAACGATCGTTCCGTTCAATAATACCAGACATTGCCGGTGCCATACGCATAAGAATCCAGATAGCTCCAAGGGCCATGAACAGGTTCAACCCTACCAGCAGCCAGGCTCCAACCCGAACAGCTTGTGCCAACCGCATCTTAAAACTCCTCTGTCAATTTAGGAATTGCCGCCTCATTGGAGACGATGACCAGATTATCACCTTCCTGTAGCGGGGAATTCGGCGTGGGCTGCACAATCCGGCCAGGTGAACCCCGCCTGATAGCGACCACCATCACCCCAAATCGCTTGGGCAGTTCCAGTTCGATCAAGGTCTTACCGATCATGGTGGGCAGGACCTTGATCTCGGTGAGATGCAGATCATCTCCAAAGGGCATGTCGGCCACCACATGCCGATAGATCAGACGATTGGCAAAACGTTTGGCAAACTCCTGCTCCGGGTTCACCACCTGATGTGCCCCCACCAGATGCAGGATACGCTGGTGCATGGCATCATTGGCGCGGGCAATGACCAAGGGAGCACCCATCTGTCGCAGCAATGCCGTACAGATAATAGAAGCCTCCTTTGAATCATCACCGATAGCGCACACAACCACATCTCTTTGCCCTGGCTGCAGACGGGCCAGTTCTTTCTCATCAGAGGCATCCATGACCATGGCCTCGGTCACAAAAGACGACGCCTCTTCAACCAGATCTTGACGCCGATCAACGGCCAGGACCTCAGCACCCTTGTCCGACAGGGTATGAGCCAGAGACATGCCAAACTGACCAAGTCCGACAATCAATATTTGTTGAGCCACAGTTGCAATCTCCTTCAGGTTGTTTAGGGGTTGTTGCGAAATACCTATTACATTTTAATCTCTTTCGTTACGGACCATTATGCCGTTTACGATATTACAATGTAATAGATAGCTTACAACGGCTTAATCTGCAGGTGTTTAACCAATAGCCTGAAAGACTACAGATTATCCACCTGAGTACTTAGGTTAGTGCCTGTCCATAAATGGTCTTTTTGTCCGATCTCTACGTCATGCTCAAAAAATAATGCTCGGAATATCATTTATATGCCTGTGCTTATTTTTCTCGCAGTCCTTGATATCGAACAAAAATCCTTATTTCTGGATAGACACTAGGTTAACGAAATTTTAGCATCCAGGCAGCGGGTAACAGACACCGACCTTTCCTCACTCAAGAGCATGAACAAGGTCATGGGCCCGATGCGCCCTGCAAACATGGCAAGCATCACAATAATTTTGCCGATACCATCAAGATGATTGGTGGCCCCCAGAGAAAGCCCAACCGTCCCCAGCGCTGACGTTACCTCGAAGAGGAGTTCGCGGGCCGGAATCTGTTGGGTCATCTCCAGCATGAGGACCATGACAATCCACACAAGGGCACCCGAGATGACAATGGTTATGGCACGATTAATCGTGCCAGGAGGGATCCGCCGGTTCTGGACAATAACCTCGGAACGGCCGGTGACACTTGCCCAAAAGGTCAGGACCAGAAGAGCAATGGTCGTGGTCTTTACGCCACCGGCGGTACCGCCGGGACTGCCGCCAATAAACATGAGACAGATCATGATCAGGCAGGAAGGATTCATCACACCGGCAATATCAACAGAATTAAAACCGGCGGTACGCAGCGTGACAGACTGAAACCAGGCATTGTGAATCTTGTCACTTACAGTCATCCCGGACAAGGCGCCGTGCCATTCAAAGGCAAGAAAGAATAAGGCACCGCTGATTAAGAGAATAGTCGTTGTCATCAGAACCAGACGCACGCCAACCGCAACAGGTCGCCCTGCCAACCAGCGCGGAACCAGCAGGCTGGTTGCAGGCGCCAGACCGCCAAAAATAATCAACAAGGCGACAACATGAAGGATGAACGGATTTCCCTGATAGGGGATCAGGTTATCACTCTGCAGGGCAAAACCGGCATTACAAAAGGCAGAAATGGCCGTAAACAGGCCGCGCCAGACAGCCTGCCCCCAATTATCACCAGAGATATGAAATAATCCAGCCAGGGTCAACGTTCCCATTGCCTCGGCAATAAGGGTGAAGCGGAGAATAGTAACAAGTGAAACCACCAGATCCTGATGGTCAGTGTCCGTCATTGAGGTCAGAAGACGCTCATGATGCAGGCTCATTCGCCGTCCCAAGGCATGCATGCCCACGGTGGCAATCGACATGATGCCAAGACCGCCCAGTTGAATAAGCAACAGAATCAAGCCCTGTCCAAACAGGGTAAAATCATGGGGAGTATCAAGAACGGTCAGACCGGTTACACAGACCGCACTCACCGAGGTAAACGCGGCATCCACAAAGGCAATGCCTTGCACGTGGGTTGCTGCACCGGGCAGTAGCAGCAAAAACGTTCCCAGACTGCAAAGGGCAAGAAAGGTAGTAAGCAGAACGCGGGCCGGATGACTGAGCAGAACCTTCCACCAGTGATCTTCCCACTCTTGCGCCTGAGTTGAATCCGGCAGGACAAGAATGGCCAGGATACCGACAATAAATGCCGTCATCCGGAAATAGCCATTCATAAAAGAAAAGATCACGGCGCAAATCGCAACCAGACTCACCATGATCAAGGCTATCGCAGGCACTGGCGAAAACTGTCTCCAGATCCAATGCATCACCAGGATTATTGTCACCCCGACAGAGACGATAAGCGCCGTATTCACCAAGGCATGACTTCCCCTGTCAACAATGACCACCGCCAGAACAAGTCCAGACATGGTCATCGCCGCCCAGCGTGCCCGTTGCAGACAGCGATCAACAGGACTACTGCGCTGCAGCCCGTCCATGCAGGGCCGAAATTCAGTCAGGGCGTAGCCCGCTCCGATAATCATCACCGCGCCCAGAAGCACCGTAATTGGATTACTCTCAAAAAAGGGAATGATTACAATCGTACTGCCGGCCAGGGCCAGTCCCCCAAAGATCCGCCCCAGTTGTGGACGGCGCAGGAGCAGAAACGCTGCGGCCAGGCAGGAGAAGGAAGCAACACCTGCTGCCACCATCCTCCAGAGTGGCGGAGTAGCAGTGTCGCCTATCATGGCGGCAAGCATAAAAGGGACAGAGGAAAGTACCACTAACAGGCCCTCGGCCCCAACCCGCTGCAATGATGTGCGGGAAAGACATTTTAGTTCCATGTGACTTTTGTCACCATGACATGAGAGTAATTTTTCATTTGTTCTCCGATCCCCTTTCAGTAGCCGCCTTTTCCGAAACTTTTACGCATAGTTCCCGTTGACAATCCTTTCCATACTGCAGAAAACCTTTGTTTTCAACTTAAGAAATTGGCGCTCTGGTAGCCACTTTTTTTCCACCTACTTCAGTACGCTCTAGTGCACCACACACTGGGAGTTACTCTTCGAGGGTAAATCCGCCATATGACAGGAAGGGAGTGAATGTCAAAAATAATGGGCTTGTAAGAAAATGAACTTCAGAATAGCCAAGCCAAAGTTTGCAGATACGCAGCGAACAGGGATCCGGGGGAAGTACTGCATTTCTCGGCAAAGGACTTCCCCCGTTCTCATTTCTGGTGTATGATAGCAAATAGAATCACCTATAACATCTTATAATATCTTACTTTATTAATAAAGCTACACGGCTTGTGGTATTGACTGCCACTCAATCTGTACTGTATCTCAAAAAAGGGTCCACTGTGCGAATAATAATCGTCGGAGCCGGACAGGTCGGTTTCTATCTCTGTGAACGCTTTTCCCAAGAAGGTCAGGAAGTCGTCCTGATCGATTGCGACAAGGCAAAACTGCAGCGCATTGAACGGGATCTGAATATCATGACGGTCCATGGCAGCGGCGCCTCCGCCCGGATTCTTGCCGAGGCCGGGATAGCCAAAACAAATCTTTTCATCGCCGTCACCGACAGCGACGAAGTCAATCTCATCTCCTGCATCATGTCCCGCCCCTATGAGGTGACCACCCGGGTTGCCAGGGTCAAAAATGAGGACTTTCTGGAAGGAGGTTTATTCCATGAGAAAAACGACCTGGGCATTGACCTGATCATCAGTCCGGACTGGGCCCTGACTGATGAGATCCTCGGCCTCTGCCGTGTTTCGGCAGCCTTTCATATGGCAGAATTTGCCAATGGCCAACTCATCCTTCTCGGCTATAAAATTCTCGAGGACAACCCCCGGGTCGGCCTGAGTCTCTTCGAGATCCAGAAGCTGCATGGTTCGCACCGCTTTATCATTACCGCCATCATCCGGGAGGGACAAACCATCATTCCCCGGGGCGAAGATCATATCCTGGCCGGAGACAAGATCTACGTCACGGTCCGCCGCAGTGATATCAAAGCCCTGGAACAACTTTTTGCCTTGAGTTCCAAGCGCCCCGAAAAAGTTTTCATTATCGGCGGCGGCAGCATCGGCTACATAGTTGCCCGCAGTCTGGAAGAGATGAATATTGATGTAACCATCGTCGAGAGCAACAAGGAACGGTGCGAATTCCTCTCCGAAAATCTGAATCAGACGATGGTTCTCAACTGTGACGGACTTGAAGCCCATGAGCTCCTGGAAGAAGGGATTGATCGTGCCGATCTGGTAATCAGCCTGACCGAAAGCGATACCACCAATATCCTCTCCTCCCTGCTGGCCAAACACCACGGGACCAAGAAATGCATCACCAAGATCACCCGCCACGATTTTGTCCCCCTGCTCGGCAACCTTGGTATCGACGTGGCCCTCAGTGCACGCCAGGTTGCGGCCAGCATGATTCTCCGTTACGTTCGGCGCGGTGTGGTCGGTGCGGTGGCCACCATTATGGACAGTGATGCCGAGGTTATGGAGATGCGAGTCCCGGCCAGAGAAAAATTTAACAGTGTCCACCTCAAAGAACTTCACTTCCCCAAAGGTTCAATCGTCGGCGCCATTGTCCGCGATCAGCAGGTATTGCTCCCATCCGGCGAAACCATTATTGAGATCGGAGACAACCTGGTGATCTTTTTCACCAAAAAGGCCGCTGCCGATCTTGAAAGATTTCTGAGCGACGAGGGCTGATTCATGCGCAGCGGCGGCGTTCTTAATCTTCTGGGCAAACTCCTTCTTGTCCTTTCACTCTTCCTCCTCACTCCCATTCCCTTCTCCTTCTATTATGATGACCAGATGGCCACAGCCTTTCTGCTTTCCTCTCTGGTAGGCGGTGTGTGCGGGGGGGCACTGGTCTTTCTCTTTCTGCCGGAAAAGGAGCTGGGCTATAAGGATGGCTTTGCCATAGTCGTCCTCAGCTGGGTGGGCCTTGCCTTTCTCGGTGCCCTGCCCTATCTGTTCTCCGGCAAGATGCCGTCTTTCATTGACTGTTACTTTGAATCCATGTCCGGTTTCACCACCACCGGCTCCACCATTCTCAGCACCATCGAGATCCTGCCCCATTCCCTTCTCTTCTGGAGAGCCCTTACCCACTGGATCGGGGGCATGGGGATCATCGTCCTCACCTTGGCCATCCTGCCGCTCCTCGGTATCGGCGGCATGCAGCTTTTTCAGGCCGAGATGCCAGGGCCCACCAAGGATCGTCTGGCGCCCCGCATCCAGGATACGGCCCGTATTCTCTGGTCCGTCTATGTGCTGCTGACCGTTGCTGAAATTGTTCTGCTCATGCTGGGAGGCGTAGATTTTTTCGATGCCATGTGCCACTCCTTTGCAACGCTTGCCACCGGCGGATTTTCCAACCACTCGCTTTCTGTTGCCTATTACAATTCCGCCTATGTGGAGGGGGTCATCATTCTTTTCATGTTTCTGGCCGGTGTCAACTTCTCCCTCCATTTTCACTTCTTGCGCGGTAGACTGAACGCCTTCTGGCAGAATGAGGAATTTCGCCTCTACCTGGGACTGATCATCGGCTCAACCATCCTTATCATGGTCGCTAATTTTTTCAGCGGGACGATCACCTCCTTTGACCGCAACCTGCGTGACGTCCTGTTCCAGGTCGTTTCCATTATCACCACCACCGGTTTCGGCACGGCCGATTTTGAACTCTGGCCCCCCGTATGCAAGGTCATGCTGGTTGCCCTCATGTTCATCGGCGGCTGCTCCGGATCTACCAGCGGCGGGATCAAGGTAGTCCGCGTTCTCCTCTTTTTCAAATATGCCCACCTGCAACTGCACCGACTGGTCCATCCACGCCAGGTAGGGACCATCAAACTGGGTGCGGTCAAGGTTCCCCAGGAAGTCCTGATCGGCATCCTTGGATTCCTGGCCCTGTACATTGCCTTTTTTATTTTCGCCACCCTCATGGTCACCGCCACAGGGGTAGACATTGTGACCGGGACCACAGCGGTGGTTGCCACTCTCAACAACGTTGGGCCTGGACTTCAGCTGGTGGGACCAACCCAGAATTTCGGCCACCTGCCGGGACTTGCCAAGATCGTTCTCATCTTCTGCATGCTGGCCGGACGCCTGGAACTCTATACCGTCGCTGTTCTTCTTACTCCCGGATTCTGGAAAATGGCAAGACCTCCAAAATTCAGACCCAATCTATTTCACACTAAAAAACTGAACGAGATCAACAACAGCTGATTCCCCTCATTGCCGAGATCTCGCGGTCATCAACGTCCATCGATCACCTACAGATTCTGACGGCAGAGGCTTGTCAAACATGCTCAAACCGGATCCGGCCTGGGAAGTATTCGACTCTTCCTGCGGCGTCGCAGCCATTTATACCCTTCATGGCTTAGAAAAAGGAGTATGGGAAAGGGAAGCAAGATCCAGAGGTCGCCTAACGGAACATGGGCCGTATTAAACACCTTCTGCACCGGTTCCACGTTGAGAAGAGCCCATACCCAGACCAATTCGACGGCCATGGCCAGCAGCATCAGGCGATTGGAGAAGAATCCCAGACTGAAGGCGGAAAATTCCCAGCTGCGCATGGTCCAGGCATTGAGGAGCTGACAGGATACAGCACCGAGCAGGGTCATGGTCATGGCCTGCCGGTGCAGGAATGGATCTCCAAGATCCACGATACCATACTGCCAGCCATGCAGAAGCAGAAAGAAGAGAAAGGCGGCCATGGCGGCAGTGGCCTCGATAACACCTAAGAAAAAATAACCGCGTTTGAATACCTCCCAGTCAAGGATCTTTTCGTCCCTGCCCACCGGAGGTCGGTTCATGATATTCTTTTCCGGCTTCTCGCTGCCCAGAGCCAGTCCCGGCAGCATGTCCGTACCCAGATCGATAAAAAGGATCTGGATCACCGAAAGGGGCAGAGGGATCATCAGAAAAAACTGCAGGATATAGGGAACGATCTCCGGCACGTTGGAGGAGAGGATATAGGTGACGAATTTCTTGATATTGAAATAGACGGTACGTCCCTCCTCGATAGCAATGACGATGGAGGAAAAATTGTCATCCAGGAGCACCATGTCGGCCGCCTCCTTTGCCACCTCGGTACCGGAAAGGCCCATGGCAATGCCAAGGTCCGCCTTTTTCAAGGCCGGGGCGTCATTAACCCCATCACCGGTCATGGCCACCACCTCGCCATTGTTCTGCAGAGCCGTGGCAATCCGCAGCTTCTGACTGCTGGCCATTCTGGCAAAGAGTACGGTTTCTGCGACAAGAATATGCTCCAGCTCTTCGTCGCGAATTGCTTCCAATTCAGGGCCGGTAATAACCCGGTCGAAATCCATGCCGATCTGCCGGGCAATGGCCGCGGCGGTGCGCGGATTGTCACCGGTGATCATCATGGTGCGGATACCGGCGGCCTTGCAGGTGGCCAAGGCCTCATGTACTTCACTGCGGGGCAGATCCATGATGGCAACAAGCCCGAGCAGAGTCAGCTCCGTCTCTTCCGCCTTTATGCCACGGGCAATAAGCAGGACACGAAAGGCCTGGTTCTCAAAACCATTGGCCTGGGCCAGGGCAGCCGCCCGCTCCGCCTCACTCAAGGGATGTTCTTTGTCATCAACACCCAAGAAGCTTGTACACTTAGGTAACAAAACCTCCACCGCCCCCTTGGCAAAAAGCCGCGTTTCATTCCCCTCCTGATAGAGACTGGACATCATCTTACGATCGCTGGTGAAGATGAACTCCTGCACTTTTTTCATCTCCGGGGTCTCAACCCCTTTTTTTCGAGCGGCCGCGACAATGGCCAGCTCGGTCGGATCCCCTCGCAGATTCTCTTCATCAATACTCGCCCGGCAGTTGAGAAGACCGGCGGTAAGCAGGGCTACAAGGCGGGACTCCGTACTTTCGTTCTGCTGATCAAATGAGAATTCTCCCGGCTCACGATAGCCTTCTCCCGAGATGTTGACCTCCTCCCCGCCTGCAAGCCAGATCAGCTTGAGGGTCATCTCATTTCTGGTCAGGGTTCCGGTCTTGTCGGTACAGATCACCGTGGCACGTCCCAGGGTCTCAACCGAGTCGAGATTCTTGATCAGAGCATTCCGCCTGGCCATGCGCTGACTGGCCAGGGAAAGAGAGAGGGTAATGGTCGGCAGCAGTCCCTCAGGGACGTTGGCGACGATAAGGGAAAGGGCAAAGATCGAGGCCATAAGAATTCCCTTACCCGAGAAAAATCCTAAGGCGAAGAAGACGCAGCCCATGAGCAGAGCGATCACTGTCAGTATCCGGGTAATATGGATAATCTCGCGCTGCATGGGAGTTAGGGTGGCGCGTACGTTCTTGGTGAGACTGGCAATCTTACCAAACTCCGTGGCATTGCCCGTCGCACTTGCCACCGCTACCCCACTGCCTGAAACTACAGTGGTACCGGCAAAGATCATATTCTTGGCCTCCAGAGGACGGCTCGCCTTGCTCGGCTCGGTTGTGCGAGAGGCAGGTGCCGATTCCCCATTCAAAGAGGCCAGATTCAGGTAAAGGGAATTAGCGGCGAGGAGAATACCGTCCGCCGCTACCTTGTCCCCTTCTTCCAAAAGCATGATGTCGCCGGGCACCAACTCCTCCGCCTGGGCTTGCACCACTTCCCCATTACGCTTTACCGAGACCAGAGTGGGAATCAGCTTGAGCAGGGCCTCCATGGCCTTGTCCACCCGGTATTCCTGCCAGAAGGTAAAGGTGGCGTTGATGATTACTGCTCCAAGGATGGCATAGCCAAGCATATCACTCCCCTGGCCGGGAAGATAAGCATCGGCGATGAAGGAGAGCAGAGCAGCCACCTCAAGAAGGATGGCAAAAAACTGGATGTACTGGCCGCAATAGGCGAGCAAGTAATTTTTTTCCGCGGCCCGCTCCAGAACATTGGGACCGAATTCACGCAGACGCCTGGCGACCAGGGCGGAGGAGAGTCCATTTTCCGAGGTCTTCAGCTGACGGAGCAGCGCTTTCTTTTCCAGGGTGAAAAGTTGCATCACTCTTCTTCCCGGGCATAAAAGGCAATGGTGTTCACCAGCGTATAACGGAAAAGGCGGGCGATGGGATTTCCCTTAAACAACCGGGAGAAAACCGACAATCTTCTCCCGCCGATAATCATCAGCTGAGACTCATGGTGCGCCAGATGGTGCAGGATCTGATCGACCTCATTTTTGGCCAGGGCATGTTTGATCCGCAAAGGGATGCCCAGAAGCGTGAAACCTTTTGCGTAGTGGCTGAGCCGCTCGTTGGTTTTCTGGAAAAGCGCCTTGGTGCGGCCGATATCAAAGTCTGCCAGACGTCGGTTTCCTGCCAGGGAGATGCTGTAGATCTCCGTGCCTGCGCCAAAGGCCTTGGCAATGGAGCTTACGAAAATGAATTTTTTAACGGAGAGGCGATCTTCGCGGATGGGCAGGAGGATATTTTGGGTTCGTGAGGCAGCACCCACATGCGCCACCCGGACGATGGCCAGATCAACCGGCAGATGCAACCGGGTAAGTTTGTCGCTGAGCGAGTTCTCAAAGAAGCTCTTACGCATCCGGGTGCTGCAGAAGAGAATATCGGCGTTGGTTTTCAGAAGATGGGCCTGAATGACCGGTGCCGGCTCTCCTTGCAGAAAGATCCGTTCGATTTTGACCTGATATTGTTCGGCCGCCTCTTCGATGGCCGCCATGCTCGTTTCCACCTCTTCCCGGCTATCGTCGGGATTTTCAACATGGAGCAGAGTCAGGGTGTAGTTAAAGAGAGCTGCGTAGCGCAGAGCATAAAGCGCCGCTATGTCCGAAGTGACAAGACCGTTGACCGCTGCGATGACTTTCATGGAGGTGTGCCTCCTCTTTGTGGCCGGGACGGCCATGAGGGTGGGCCATCTGTATCACCAATGCCCTTATCACCTCAAATTTTATGATACCTTACTGGAATCTACCAAACAACAGAAAAAAAGGACCTGATTTTTCAGACCATTAAAGATGATATTGAATGATACGGGATTGTTCAATGGTCAAGGGTGACCTTCCCCCTAAAAACTATACCATTGGAAATGGTTATCGAAGCGCCGCGAACCCTTGATAACGGTTGGCTATGTAGCGGTGCCGGTAAAGCGATCTCAGGTTTTAAGGAATGCCAGCAGGTCGGCGTTGAGCTGGTCTTTGTGCGTGTATGCGAGGCCATGGGGTGCGCCCGCGTAAATCTTCAGGGTCGCGCCCTTGACCAGTTTTGCTGGAAAGATGCCTGCGGCACCGATCGGTACGATCTGGTCGTCGTCACCATGAATGATCAGCGTCGGCACGTCGAACTTCTTGAGGTCTTCGGTGAAATCCGTCTCGGAGAACGCCTTGATGCAGTCGAAGGTGTTCTTGTGACCGGCCTAGATCCCCTGAAGCCAGAACGAGTCGATCATGCCCATCGACCGCCTTAATCAGCGCGCTTCGAACTCCACCGCCACCACTTCCACAGGCTGCCGCTACCTCTCTCGGCTAAGCCCTTTACTTCCCTATATGAATCGTTGAGATGTTTCCTATGAGTCCGAAGACATTCAAGAGCCATATAATCACCAAAATAACCACTACCACATTCAATATTTTCTTTATGGTAGACTGCATCGGTATATAGCTGTTAATCACCCCATAGGATCACTCCAACGACAACCAAAACAATCACTAATTGAATCAATGGCATAGATTGTCTCCTTTTTAGCTTGTTTTGTTCTATTAACTGGAGTTTAGAGTTTCATAATGATTCCCATCGTCATGATGGGGACGGGCAATTTCTCGTTATATTGTTTTCTGACATAGAAAAAACCTGATATTTTGCGATCGATTGCTTATCTAGCGGCAACGCGGGCTCAATCCCCCTGTGTTTCTTTTCGTATTTCACAGTATCTTCTATTGAATTTTATTCAAACAGGATTTTAGTAGAGAAAGATGTCCCTTGGAAAGATTCAAGCTCGTGCAATACAGGGTGACTTAACCTTTTTCGTGATTGAGACAATTGGGTGGTGTCACTCCAATCGGTGGGATAAAAACTCTCGAATAGACTATTTTGTGCGGTCATGCTGTCCTCCTTCTTCTTTTATAGAAAAAACAGGATGTTGATGACCTTATTATACCATAAGCTCGATCGTTATTTTATTACGTATACAGTAGTAGTGGTGCGAGATTGGTTATGTTGTGTGTTTTCTTCTCTGTTTGCTTTTCTTCCCTCCTTTTGTAGTTCTTAATTTTTGTCTCTTCTTCCTCCTTTTTCTTTGGATTTTGTTCTTTTTCTTCCTGTTTGGCCGATAAGTACCGGGAAAGTACTCATAACCAACAAAAGACCCGAAGTAACCACCACTTCGAGCCTTTTGTTGGACATCCCGTAAATACGGAAGCCCAACAAGCACCTTCATATATTCATGGCTTCCGTATTTGTTCAAGTACGGAAGAATGGAAATCATTCTACTGAAGACTGTTTCGTGCAGTCGGTGTGCCAGGATTTTTTATATCTGCCAGAGCTGTTGGCGAGGGCAGGCCTATTGTTGTGATGCTTGTCGACAGGCATCACAACGAGAAGCACACTGTCTGACACAAAGGAAATATCGCCAAACAGCAAAAGGTCGGGAGACCCACCGGCAAGCGGAAAGAAGGCGAAGAATGCACGATCCCGAAAAAACCGTGGCTGATACATCTTCAATACCTGCTATTGAACATGATAGATTACCTCCAGATCGCCTGTTTATCGTTCCTCGTTGCCATTTTTGCGGTGAAAAAGGTGTGGTTGTGGAACATTTTCCACGACGGGGCTATGGAAAAAGAAATTCAGTAACCAATATCAAGTCATTTTGTCATCCTGGAGGCGCACATGATCAATAAAAACCCCCTTGTTAGCAATCGCATCAGGAAGATAGACGAAAGTTTTGCCTGGATCAGTCACAGCTTTCTTAGAAGGGGATTTTTTACCAGCCTCACCCAAAATGAATTGCTCCTGTATTTTTTCCTGGTTCTTGTGGCCGATCGCCAAGGACTTTCCTATTACCACTATGACAAGATCTGCTCTTTGCTCTGTTTTTCTGTAGATGACTATATTGTTGTCCGCGATCAGTTGATAGAAAAAGACCTGATTGCCTTTGACGGCAACTTTTTTCAAGTCCTCTCTTTGCCGCAAATCACTGTGAATCAATCCGCCAAGTTGCTTAAAAACCAAGACGACATGGAAACATTTGATCCTGCCACAATCAGGCAAATACTCCGCAGACAATTCAACCGTGACCATGAATCATAAGGATTCGAAAAGACTCTCGCAGGCAGTTGATCAATATCTCCTGCAGCGGATCGAACAGGGATATCCGGATACGTACGTCAACACTAAGTGCAAGATCCTTCAGCATTTCTGCCTTTTTGTGGAGCGGCAGCCAAAAGAATGGGACGAAATATTTACCCTTGAAATATTGAAAGAATTTATGCAGCAAGGCAACAGTAATGAACGACGACGCGCAGTTCGGGGGCTGGCAAAGTTCCTGTATCAACTGAAGCAAATCTCTCGTCCCATTCCGTTAAAATCAAGACAAAAACTACCGGGCATTTTTGAGGACTATCTGCATTATTGCGCCACTGCCCGTTATGATACAGAAAAAACGGCACAACATATCCGGCGAGTTCTCGAGGCCTTCTATCACTATCTGGGGCGGAATAATCTCAACCTTTCGGCAATAACCATAGAGAGAATAGACGCCTTCAATCAGGAATATAATGTAGCTTATGCCCGGCAGAGCCAAAAACTTAACCGGAGCTGCCTCAAGCTTTTCCTGAAATATCTATACAATGAGCATCGTGTGCTCAAACGCGACATTGCCGCATTGCTCAACCCTCCGCGAATATTTCATCGGACAAAAGCACCCTGTTTCCTGCGTACTGATGAAATCCAACAACTCTTTGATCACATGACACTTTCAACACCTGCGGACTTACGAACCAATGCCATAATTCATATAGCGTATACTATGGGGCTGCGCCCTCAGGAAATTTGTAGACTAACCCTGGATGATATTCAATTCAGCAAGGCAGAGATGCACATAAAACATCGTAAGGCCGGCTCCCCGGTCACGCTGCCAATTCCACTGAAGACACTCAAGGCTATTGTCGCCTATCTAGTCGGAGGACGCCCTGAGAATAACTATCGCGAGCTTTTCCTGCAATGCCAGCGTCCCAACGGGCCTGTCAACCAACCGAATGTGTCCTATGCCATAAAAACATGTATGCGGAAGGCTGGTTTGCCTAAAGAGGCTACCCCCTATCGGCTGCGGCACACCCATGCACAGCATCTGCTGGAGGCTGGAGTCTCTGTCTTTGAGATCAAGGAAATGCTTGGTCATGACGACATCGAGGCGACCAAAAGATATCTCCATATTCATATCAAACTCATGAAGAGGGTTATTCTTGGTGAACTCGTTTGAAAGTTTCCTGGCGGCACAGATGGAAAGCTACTCCGAATATCGCTGTAGTCTTGGCTATTCCGCAGAAGCAATGGACAGTCTGAGGCGATTAGATCGTTACCTGGTAACGAAGAATGTTACCACGCTCAAGACACTGACACCTTTCTTCTTTCTGCAGATGCGGACTGATCTTGCGATAAATCAGAATACAATAAATAGAGTAATCTATGCCTTGCGTGGCTTTTTTCAATATCTCGTACGGATTGAGTTCTGTCAGCATAATCCACTTGCCGGAATTCCCCGTTTCAAGGAAAACAACCTTATCCCTTTTATTTTCTCCGACCAAGAGAGTGAACATCTGCTCGAAGCAACATGGAGACAGGTTCGTAGAGAAAAACAGGCTTTCTTCCTCAAGGACATGAGTTGTTGCCTGGCTCTACAGCTTCTGGCGCGTTGTGGCTTGCGGATCTCTGAACCCCTGCGACTGAAACTCAAGGATTTTAGATCTGACGAAAGGACAATCTATATTAGAGAAACAAAATTCCGTAAAGATCGTTTGATCCCCATCCCCATCCCTGTTGATGTAGCAAAGCATCTGTCGGATTACCTCTCCCTTCGCAACACCTTGCTACCTTCAGATAATCGGAATCCGTACCTTCTGGTCAGCGATCCCGTTAAGGGACTGCATAATCAACAAGTACGTAATTTTTTCCATCAGGCTGTTAGAAAAATCGGACTTGCTCAACCCAAACGGGTTATCGGCAACACCAACATCAGCGCCCCAACCCCACACAGTCTACGGCATTCCTTTGCGGTCAACACCCTCAGGCGGATAACAGCGAGAGGTGATTCGCCACAGAGTGCGCTTTCAGTTCTTGCGGTATACATGGGACACAAAAAATACACCTATACAATCTATTACCTCAAACTGATCGATGCAGACCAGCGTCGGAATCTCGTTGATTTTATGACTACGTATCCAGCGAAGCTATGAAACTTTCAGTCTGCATTCACCAATTCTTTGAGCAGTATCTACCTCGGATCAAAGGGTGCGGGACCAATACGACCAAGAGCTACCGTGATGCCTTCTCTCTTTTTTTGCCCTTTGCCAGGGATACACTTGGAACTCCCATCGATTCTTTGCAGGTTGAGCAACTCACCCCGGAACTGATTGTGAACTTTCTTGGTTGGCTCGAAAAAGAGCGGGAAAATGGTGCCAGAACCAGAAATCACCGACTGGCGGCCTTAAAATCACTGGCCAAGATGATTCTCTATATGCATCCGAACAAGAGAGAGGTTGCAGAAAGGATATTGGATATTCCCAAAAAGCGTTACCACAAAAATATAATCGGCTTTCTTTATCAGGAAGAAATTCTGGCTGTCCTTGATTCGGTCGATCTCACTTCAGCACAAGGCTTCAGAGATTATACCATCCTCCATTTGCTTTTCGACTCCGGTGCCAGGGCCAGCGAAGTGGCAACTCTCGACCTTGATTTTTTTGATCCACAGAAAAAAACGCTGGCCATTCTCGGTAAGGGAGGCCGCTTCAGAATGATAAATCTCTGGCCCAAAACGACAGATCTTCTTTGCCAGTATATCAAGAAGTACCGGATTATACAGCATACTCTCTATCGGAATCGTTTGTTTCCCAATCAGCAGGGAAAGGAATTTACCCGGCACGGAATATATCGGCTCTGTCGAAAATATCTGGAAAAAGTCCTGCCGGTAAAACGGTTGCAAGACATCAATCCTGCCCACAGTTTCAGACATTCCTGTGCGGTAAATATGCTCTTGGCCGGTCACCCCATATCTGACATAAAAAACCGTCTCGGTCATGAAAGCGTAAATTCAACAATGGTCTATCTACATCTTGATTTAGGGCACCGACAGCAGATCCAGAAAAAATTTATCACCTACACACAGTCACTGACCAATCAAGATGACAAGATAGATGAATTGATCGACTGGAAGAACAAGGAGGAAATTTTAAATTGGCTTGATAGCCTTTAGGGGGCTTCTTG
>VMSP01000114.1 GCA_013792135.1 Desulfocapsa sp.
ATAAAGCCCCAATCAGAATTTCTGATTGGGGCTTTTTTGCGTCTAAGGTATTTGATATCAAAGATAGGGGAACATGCAATTGAAGAGGGTTATTATTTCCCTCTTCAATTTTTCTTGTAGGTGCCAATATCAGGAAATCCGCTCTGAAATGTGAGTGGTGCCTTCTTGGGGGCTATCATTTTTTTCAGCCAGCTTGAAAATGGTCGTATGGAAATGAAAATGAGCAAGAATGCTCCCGCTAACTTCAAACCATAAGGAACGAGCTCTGAGGCTTCGCCGATTACTGCTTGAGGTGAGATCCCCGCCATTGCGTATAGCTGATCAACGGTTAAACCAAAGAGCACTGCACAGGATGATAAAATAAGCAGATACCGAACAGTACCCTTCTTTCCCAGGATACCAATCAAGACCGAAAGCGATGTGATATTGGTGGCAGGACCAACGAGCAGAAAAACCAGAGCGGTGCCTGGACTTACCCCTTTTAAGATCAGAGCGGCAGCCACCGGAGTAGAGGCGGTTGCACAGATATACAACGGGATACCAATAACCAACATGATCAGCATGGAAGAAAATCCTCCATCCAGCCATCTGGTCATCAGTTCGTCCGGAATTAAGATCATGATCAGCCCGGCAATGAGCAATCCTGCGAAAAACCAGAGAGCAATATCACCCCAGACATCAACCAGGGCATACCTCAAAGCATCTATTGTCCTGCTCCATTTACCCTTATTAGCAGGGATATCAGGAGCAGACGTCATATCCTTTTCAAGTTGATTATTTACAGGGGTACCGCTATTCGATGCAAGGGGGTCAGGCCAATCAATTATGTTCTCGATAAATCCTGCTGCCATTGCAGTTATAAGGGCTGCAACCGGTCTGATCACTGTCATGATTGGATCAAGCAGGGCATAACTGATGGCGATGGAATCTACACCCGATTCCGGGGTTGAGATAAGAAAGGCAGTTGTTGCCCCCTTGTTGGCGCCCTGTTTTTTTAGGGATACAGCTGCCGGCAGGACTCCGCAGGAACAGAGAGGCAACGGAAGCCCTAGAATCGCCGCCTTTACAACCGAGAAGAATCTCCCGGAACCCAAGTGTCTCGCCACTGTTTCCGGACTCAGGAATATTTTAAGCAGTCCGGCGACCAGAATTCCAAAAAGCATATATACCGATGAATCAAGCAGGAGTGACCACGATGCCTCGATCACTGCACGTATGAGATTGAACATGAGTCCCCTTTCTCTGAAATGGTGATTATTTATTATATAATGAATACTAAGTCAGTATGACAGCCAGATCAAGAAAGCAGATGCATTTTCTGCCAGGATTGTTCATAATGATTTTTTCATATATTCTTTTCTCTATTCAAAATGATTTTCCATGATCCTCGATGATGCAAACAAATCTTGATAATGCTGGTATTCTTTATGTGGTTGCCACTCCCATCGGAAATCTTGAAGATATTACCCTCCGTGCCCTGCGTATTCTGCAGGAAGTTGATTTGATTGCCGCAGAAGATACCCGCCATACCAAACATCTGCTGAACCATTTTGAAATTCACACTCCTTTGATCAGTTATTACCGGGAAAAAGAGGCCGAACGGTCGGAAGAGCTGGTGCAAAAACTGCTTTCTGGTGAGACCATTGCACTTGTCAGTGATGCCGGGACTCCTGGTATATCTGATCCAGGGGCAGTTTTGGTAAAAAAGGCAAGGACTGCCGGGATTACCATTGTTCCTTTGCCTGGTCCTTCAGCTCTTACTGCAGCTCTTTCTGCCGCTGGTATTACCGATGGCAGCTTTTTGTTTTTAGGTTTCCCCCCCTCCAAAAAAGGGCAACGCCAAAAGCTCCTTTCCTCTTTTGTGGAAGCTCCGTGGGCTCTGGTTTTTTATGAATCGCCTCATCGGATTCAGGCCCTTCTGGTTGATGTACTGGCCACATTGGGAGACCGCCAAGCCTTCTGGGCCAGGGAGTTGAGCAAGGTCTATGAAGATCTGCAGGCAGGATCTATCAGTCAGTTGCTTGAACTTGCCACCGGCAAAAAAAATCGGGGGGAATTTGTGTTGATTGTTCACCCAGCCTCTACTCAACAACAGGCCACAGGTAAAAATGTGGAGGAAATCCTGCTCTGGTATAAGGAAAATACCGAACTTTCTTTAAAGGACGTGAGTCATCGTATTGCCAATGATCTGGGGATTTCCCGTTCCAATGTCTATCAAATGGCCCTTGAACTCTGGGCCGCGACTAAGGAAGAATCATGATTAAACTTCGCACCTGCATTACTCCGGATCAGCGCTTTCTCTATGGTATTCACAAACCGTCCTATACTGTTTGTAACCTCAGGGGCGGCAAGAAAATTGAGCGTTTAGGCCTTATCGATGGTGAATCCGTGCAGGATAATCGGGACAATTTTCCGGATGGCACCCTCTCTATCCCCAAGGCCGATTGGATCTTTGAAATTCCCAATCCTTTTCCCTTCCGAGGCACGACCTTTATCGACCAGGAATGGGCAGATGCCAGCGCTGTTGATTACCGACGAATCTCCCTTCCGCCAAAAGAGCAGATATCGTTGACCAAAACCCTGAAAGAGGGGGATGGGCAAGCAACTCTGTTCAGCCAGCTTCCCTCTGCCCTGCTCCTCGCCCTTGCAACCTGCTCCACCGATGCTCAGGATCTCATCCGGCTTGCGGACCTCTGTTGTCATCTTGAAAAAGATTCAACAGGAGCTCCCCTTGGTTTGAATTACCGAAGGACTAAACATGGCAGGATCCGCCCCATTATTCATAATCATGCCCTGTTTGAAGCCGTGGCTAATAATCCTTGTTTGCCTGATAACTATAAACTCGTTATGGTGGTCAGACCGGGCGCCCAAGGAGGTAGTGAGATTGTGGGTGAATGGCCCGGTAATGGTGATACTCACGTCTTTGAGTACCTGCGCCGAAATTCCTATATTGCCGGCGGTCATTATGCGGCCAACATGGCAGATGATGCCATCCGCTATGCAATCAAGGAGCTTTCAATGGCCGATATGCAGGGTTTACGACATCTTTACTATCAGCGGACCTATATCCGCCTGGCAGAGTTGTTGGGTCTTGAATTGCCACCCGAACAACAGGGATTGACTCCTGATCAACTGGAGCGCCTCCGGCAGAAAATTCAGCAGGCAATGAACGAACAGGACATTTCTTCCATTGCGACATTGTGGGGCTGGAATTTCGGGTTTGATTTTGCGGCCAGCGGCTATCGGCTACATGCTTCGCATCAGCAGATTCATCAGCAATATGCGATGATCCCGGAGACGGTTGCCGCTTATTCAGGTGATGATCTTGAGAATTCCTGCGGCGAGCTGCCGGCCTTTGGCTGTGGCGATATGGTGGCTGAGGTGATGCAGTACTACCAGGAACAATATGACGCTGATTTTTTTGATGATTATATTGGTTGCATCAAAAATAACAGACGGATGGATGGTCGTAAGGATCGGGAAAGCAGTCTGGTGGTGTGGCAGGACAAGTATGCCATGCTTTTTGTGCCTAAAGCCCAGACCTCCCAGTGGGAATTGCAGTTGATGGCTTTGAATGATGAGGACGGAAAGGCAGTTGGCAATATCCTGGAGGCAGGTCCGATTATGCGGGCTTCACTGGATAAAGGTATCCTGCTGGCGCAGAAGGCCCTGGCTGCACTGGGGGCGAGAATGGTGACCTCCATTGAATACCCGAAACGAATCGGCAGAAAGGGAGAAGCAGGTCAACATCTGCTCTACGCCTTTCTGCCTCGTCTTCCGAAATCACCAGGCGCCTTCAGCGAGGCCCAACTTCGTTTTATTAATCGTCATTATCCTGAAGATTTTGCTGCTGTCTGCCGGCAGCAGCTTGCCAATCTTGAATAAATCGAATTTAATGGGCAACAATATTTACATTCACTTTCGTCTTTCCCAGCACCTTCTGTAATCCCAGTTGTTGCGGAACATTCAACACTAAAGGGCCTCCGATATGGGCACCAATAGGTGCCTGCTGGGTTTCATCTTCAGGTTTGACCAGCATCAGGAAAATGCCGATATCCATGGGATCGGTTGCCTTAAGAGTCTCCTGCTCACTGTCACTGAGATAAAGGTCATAATTCAGGTCATATTCTGTTGGGTCTACAAGAGTGAAGGTTATCGCCGGACTGTCGCACGATTCAAGCCAATAGGCGGAGACCGCATTATCATCCTTGTGAAATATCTTGAAAGTAGTGTATTCTTCAAAGCCGGGGATTCCTTGAGGAAAAGTGAAGATCTTTTCACTGTCAATTCTGGGTTGTCCTGTGACTGCGCTGCGCATGCTCATATGCAACTCCTTATGGTTAGAGTGATAGGAAAGGATGTTGCCCAATCTGCTTTTGAGATTGAACAACAGGCACATATATTAAAGATTTATCTTTTCTCTCTTCTTATCGACGGCTGGGAATAAATCTATAGGTCAAATACTGCTTATTAGAATATTTTTGATATACAGACATAGGGTGACATCAATGGGTACAAAGGATAAACAAGGTTTTTTTGGTAACTGGGGCGGTGCATATATCCCGGAGGTATTGCACCAGACCTTTGAAGAACTCAATGCTGAATTTACAAAATGCAAAAATGATCCCGCTTTCTGGCAGGACTATGTGGAGTTGATGTCCACCTATTCCTGTCGGCCCACACCCCTGACCCATGCCGAGAATTTGTCCCGTCATTTTGGCGGGGCCCAGATTTACATCAAACGAGAAGATTTGAATCATACTGGTGCCCACAAGGCCAATAATGTTATGGGTCAGGGCTTGCTCGTTAAAAGGATGGGGAAAAAACGGGTGATTGCTGAAACCGGGGCTGGCCAGCATGGAATGGCTACCGCCACCATGGCAGCCAAATTCGGGCTTGAGTGCACTATCTATATGGGTGAGGAAGATGTACGGCGCCAGCGGCCCAATGTCTTCTGGATGGAGAAGATGGGAGCCACTGTTGTCCCGGTTACGGATGGATCTCGCACCCTGAAGGATGCTATTAATGAGGCCTTCCGCGACTGGGTCACCAATGTGGATGAGACCCACTATGTCTTTGGTACTGTCTGCGGGCCGCACCCCTTTCCCGAGATGGTGGCTTGGTTCCAATCCATCATCGGGCTGGAGGCAGCGGAGCAGATTATCAAATATCATGGGAAAATGCCTGCCCGGATCTTTGCTTGCGTCGGCGGCGGGTCGAACGCCATGGGTATCTTCAAGCGTTTTATCCCGGAAAGCGGTGTGGAACTGGTGGGGGTGGAGGCCGGTGGGCATGGGATCGCAACCGGTCTTCACGCGGTGAGACTCAGCGGTACTGATGCCTCACCCGGGGTTGCTCAAGGCTATAAGACCATGTTCCTTCAGGATGACGATGGCCAGATGAAGGAGACCCATTCCGTGGCGGCCGGTCTTGATTACGTGGGGGTTTCCCCGATTCTTAGCGATCTTTGGGAGAAGGGCAGGGTGCGTTTTGAGTCAGCCACTGATAGCGAGGTTATGGCCGCACTCGACCTGACCATGAAGAAAGAGGGGATCATCCCGGCCCTGGAATCAACCCATGCCTTTGTCCAGGCCTTCAAGGAGGCGCCTCAGCTGACGCCTGCGGATGCCATTATTATCAATATGTCCGGCCGCGGGGATAAAGATATCTTCACTATAGCCCATGCCTTTAACGATCCGTCGTGGAAGGAGTTCATCATTAAGCGGGGTTTGGAATACAGTCAGGGAAAATAACGGATCAGATCTGCGAGGACTAACAAATGCAACTTGAACAACAACTACGCGACAGACTGGAAAAAAAGGATATCCTGCTCATGACCCATATCGTGCTTGGATATCCATCCTTCGATACGAACAGGGCTGTGATCAGGCAGATGGTAGAGAACGGGGTGGACTGCATTGAAATGCAGATCCCTTTTTCGGAACCTATGGCTGATGGTCCGGTAATTGTCAAGGCCAATCAGGAGGCCATCAAAAACGGAACCAAGGTTGCCGATTGTCTGGCCTTTGCCGCCGAGATGACCGCCAGTCATGATATTCCCTTTCTCTTCATGACTTACTATAACATCATCTTCAAATACGGGGAAAAAGCATTTTTTGAAAAGGCTCATGCCTGTGGAATCAAGGGCTTTATTGTCCCGGATCTGCCGCCGGAGGAAGGGGAGAGCTTCCTGCAACTGACTGCGGAATACGAAATCGCTCCCCTTCTGATCTTTGCTCCCACCTCTACCGATGAGCGGATGCGGGTGCTGGCGTCCCATGGCAGAGGGTTTATCTATTGTGTGGCCCGGCGCGGTGTTACCGGTACAAAGTCGGTGATCGGTCAGGATGTGCTTGACTATCTTAAACGTTGCCGGGAGGCGACCAGCATGCCCTTGGCAGTGGGGTTTGGCATCCAGGATCGCGATGACGTCAGCGCCCTTATCGGCATGGCGGATATGGCGGTGATCGGTTCGCAGACCATCCGCCTGGTAGATGAGAAAGGGGCCGGGGCAGTAGGGCCCTTTATTGCAGGACTGCGCTGAGAGAAAATTAGCTGACTGCGATGAGTTGCTGTCGATGTTCTTCAGTGTCTACCAATATCAAAAATTACCTAGACCAGGTCTTGACTAAGGAAAATATTTTAAGGTAACATGAATTATCTTTAGCAAGCAGGTTGTGGATAAACTATGCGCTCTGTTATTCATTTTTTCGACAAGGAACTCTGTCGATATCGGTTCCTTTCGACAGGATTACATAAAAAACCTAAATTTCAGTTATTTAAATAAATATTGAGCCGTTGTGAATAGGTCATAATGGTCAGTTTAGAAAATAAATGAAGAGGAGGGGGTAATGTTCTCACAAAAATGTCAGCTAATGATTTTGTCGTTTTTCTTTACTGTTGTAGTGGTCGTCAACGATGGCTATGCTCAGGATAAGGTGGTGGTGCTACCGTTAAACTCTTCCACACCTGCTGTGGCGGCGTGGGATGGAGGGGATCAGAATATTACCCTTTCTGCTACGGACACAATTGTCCGGACAATTACCCTTAACCTCCCCAGCAAGGGCCTTGTTATTGTTAATGCAAGTGGCTATTGTAACTTTTTTAACTCTTCTGATGTGACGTCAGTTTGTAGATGTTCAATAACTCAAGGGAGTGTAATAAATTTTATAAGTCTTGTAATAGCGGGCTCTGACTCCGCTACAAAACCAGCATCTGATTATATGCCTTGGGCAGCTACCAGGGCGTTTCCTCTAGCTGCCGGAACCCAGACATTTAACCTTGTTTGTGATGCTTATGCCTCTGACAATCTGGCACGTGTTAGTGATACTCAAATCAATGCAGTTTTCCATGCTATGCCCGCGATTGTTGTACCGCCGGCATCGGCTTCTCTGGATGTAAATGATGCCGCCAGTTGTGCTGATAATTATGATCCCACTAAGTGTAACTAAAAATAGATAATAGCTTGTTTGAGAATACCCTCTGTCCATGATTCCATGGCAGAGGGTTTTTTTTTTGTGTGGCCCGGCACAAAGTTGGTGATTCATTCTTTGGTCATTCTTCTGGTGGATTATAAAAGGGCTCTGGCGGCATTTATTGCCGCCTTGCGCTGACAGAGATGCAATATGGAGGAGGAGTGGCTTTCTTTTATTTTTCTCTGATTGCAGCGTCTGGTTTGGTCAATAAGATCTTGGCCAATCGCAACTCTCGGGTTATAACCCTCTTTTTGGCTTGCTGTCCCTGCATCCCTCGCAGGGTATTTAACTCAGTTCATTGTTGAGACTGAGAATCGTTTAGAGGTATAAGAGATTATTTGAACGTGGTTGATATGAATAAAAATACGAAGCAAGTGGAGATCGGAGCATCCGAGGTGTTGTGGCAACTTAGCGACCTGTATAACAATGAGGACGACTCGGCACTGGTGGTGGATATACAATGGTGTACTGATGAGGCCCAGGCTATCCGCGGTCGCTTTCGCGGCCAGGTGGCAACTCTTGGAGCCAAAGATTTGCTGGGCCTGGTTGTCCGTCTGGAGGCCCTTGATTGCCGGATTACCCGCCTTGCGACTTATGCTTTTCTCAACTTCACTACCCAGATGGAAAACAGCGGGGCTGGTGCCTTGGAGCAGCGGATAGAAGAGCTGGCCAGTTTGTGTAAAAAGGACGTGGTCTTTTTTGAGCTGGAGTGGAACGTGATACCCTCTGAGATCGCGGCTGGCCTGCTTGCAGCCCCGGAACTTGCGGGCTATAAACATTATCTGGAGGCCCTGCGCCGCTACCTGCCGCATCAGCTTTCTGAACTCGAGGAGTCCTTGCTGCTTGAATATGCCCCGGTGGGGAGAAGCTCCTGGAACACCCTCTTTGATAAAGTCCTCAGTGGCCTGCGTTGTGGTGAGAAAAAGCGTGTCGAGGAAGAGGTACTGACTGATCTGCATCATCAGGACAGGGAGGTGAGAAGGCAGGCGGCAGATGATCTTACTGCCGGACTGCAGGGCCAGAGCCATATCCTGACCCATATTTTCAACACTCTTGCCGCCGACAAGATGATTGACGACCGTCTGCGCCACCATGAAAGCTGGGTCCACTCCATGAACCTGGATAACGAGCTGACGGATGCCACAGTGGAAACGCTGGTGCAGTCGGTGACCAGCCGTTATGACATTGTTCAACGCTATTACCGGGTAAAAAAAGAGCTGCTGCATCTCGATGAACTCACCGACTATGACCGCTATGCACCCCTGCCTGCTCTGCCATCGCAAATAATCGGCTGGGATGAGTGCAAATCCATGGTTCTACACTCTTTTGGGGATTTTTCCGGAGAACTGGCCACTATTGCCGAACGGTTCTTCGCCGAAAGCTGGATTCATGCCCCGGTGATCAGTGGCAAACGAGGCGGAGCATTTGCCCACCCCTGTGTTCCGGAGGTGCACCCTTATGTCATGGTCAATTATACCGGTACCCTCAATGATGTTTCCACCGTAGCCCATGAACTGGGGCACGGCATTCATCAGGTGCTGGCTGCAGGCCGGGGACACTTCAACAGCGACACCCCGCTGGTCCTGGCGGAAACGGCCTCGGTCTTTGCCGAGATGCTGGTTTTTCAGAGTCAGCTGGCCCTGCTTACCGATGCATCGCAGAAGCGGGCCTTTATCTGTCAGAAGCTGGAGTCGATCTTTGCTACGGTCTTCCGTCAGACGGCGATGAACCGTTTTGAAAAGCTGATGCATGAAGGAAGACGCAACAAAGGTGAGCTAAGCAGTGAGCTCCTCAGTGAATACTGGCTGCAGACCCAGCACCAGATGTTTGGCGATTCGCTGAACCTGCGGCCGGACTACGGGATCTGGTGGTCGTATATCCCGCATTTCCTGGCAACACCCGGCTATGTCTATTCCTATGCCTTTGGCGAGCTCCTGGTGCTGGCCCTCTATGGTCTCTATCAGCAGCATGGAGATTCCTTTGTTACTCTTTATACCGAACTGCTGGCAGCCGGCGGTTCCGCCTCGCCCTATGAGCTGCTCAAACCCTTTGGCATTAATCTTGATGACCCTGGCTTCTGGCTGCAGGGACTGAGGGTTATTGATCAAATGTTGCAACAGGTGGAAGAGCAATTTGCCGACCATCATTAACGGCGGCCAGAATAAGAAATGAACGACCAGCATACCCTCGATCTTGCGTTTATGCAGATTGCCCTTGATCAGGCCCGGCAGGCAGCGTGCATGGGAGAGGTTCCGGTCGGTGCGGCGCTGGTGCATGGTGAAACCCTGCTGGCCACTGCCTCCAACCGACCCATTACCACCAACGATCCGACCGCTCATGCCGAGATCCTGGCCATCCGGGAGGCTGCTGCCAAGACCGGTAATTACCGGCTGGTGGATACGACCCTCTATGTTACCTTGGAACCGTGCATCATGTGTATGGGGGCCATTCTCCACGCCCGGATCCAGCGTCTGGTCTTTGGCGCCCTTGATCCGAAGACCGGGGCAGCCCAGTCGCGTTATACCATCGGCGTTGATGGCTTTCTGAACCATCGTCTGGAAATTCTCGGTGGTGTTCTTGGCGTCGAATGTTCGAGACTCTTGAAGGATTTTTTTAAGGTACGACGTAAAGGGAAAATAGATGAACAGGGCGTAGCACCGCATTTTTTTGATGAAGGATGACTTTTTAGTTGCGAAAAACGAGTTCACCGTTTACATATAACTTCCTTGTGTCGGTCATGAAATGATAATAGTTGTGAACGATGTATTGCTGAGCATTTTTGTTGTGGAGAGGTGACCGAGTGGTTTAAGGTGCACGCCTGGAACGCGTGTGTACGCAAGTACCGTGAGTTCGAATCTCACCTTCTCCGCCATATATAAAA
>VMSP01000108.1 GCA_013792135.1 Desulfocapsa sp.
ATAAAGCCCCAATCAGAATTTCTGATTGGGGCTTTTTTGCGTCTAAGGTATTTGATATCAAAGATAGGGGAACATGCAATTGAAGAGGGTTATTATTTCCCTCTTCAATTTTTCTTGTAGGTGCCAATATCAGGAAATCCGAAAAGTTAATAGCTGTTATGAATAATTTTCTAAATTAAACACTTATCACTCAAATTTAAATGGACTATAATAATTTTTTCCTGAGTAACTAAAATGGCTATTTTTGATTAAGGTGGAACATTGCATTGAATGAGGGCGTATGAAAAGGAGAAGTACAGTGGTTGAAGAAAAGAGAATACGTATAGCATTATTGGCTGGCGGGCGTTCTGGTGAACGGGATGTATCGTTGAAGGGTGCGGCTCTGGTCGAAAAGGCCTTGGATCCTCTGAAATTTATGGTTACTCGCTATGATCCGGCAACGGATCTGGCAATTCTTGCTCAAGATGCGCAATCTATTGATGTGGCTTTTATTTTATTACATGGACTTTATGGTGAAGATGGGACTGTGCAGGGCTATCTTGACTTGCTTGGCATACCTTACCAGGGATCTGGTGTGCTTGGAAGCGCCATGGCTATGGATAAAAATTTGGCAAAGATCATGTACAAACTTCATGGTCTCCCTGTGGCTGACTGGGAAATGGCGATTCCTGAAGACGTACTGCTGCCGAATCGCTTGCTTGAGTGTTTGCAGCTGCCCTTAGTTATAAAGCCGGTGCGAGCCGGCTCCAGTCTAGGAATGTCAATTGCTAGCACTTTGGAGGAACTGGCAACAGGGATTAAGGCAGCTTATGAGCATGATTCTCAGGTTATGGTGGAACAGTTTGTTCAAGGTCGTGAGATTACAGGCGGGGTTTTGGGAAATGAAGAGCTGACCGCCCTGCCTCTGGTAGAGGTTATTCCTAATAAGGAATTTCGTTTTTTTGATTATACTGCCAAGTATCAATCTGGGGCCTCAAAGGAGTTGTGCCCGGCACCCATAAGCCAGGAACTAAGTGAAAAGGCGCAGCAGTTAGCTTTGGCTGCACACAGGGCATTACAGCTGCGCGGCTATTCTCGAACAGACATGATTCTCAGCGACAAAGGTGACTTCTATATATTGGAGACGAATACAATCCCCGGCATGACCCCCACCAGTCTTTTTCCTCAGGCCGCTGCCGTTTACGGGCTTGATTTTCCGACACTCCTGGAACGCTTGATTGAGCTGGCGTTTCCTGGAACAGTTGGTAAATAAGGGGAGTGGGGTATTCACTTCACTCTCGTTGTAATTTTCCTGATCGACGCCCTCGGTCTTGTTCACCAGCAGTGAGCTGATGATAAGTTGATGGGCCCATCAGTACAGCATTCTGAAGCAGGCGGTAGAAAAGCAAACCTCGAGCTTTCGATGTCCGACGGTTAAAGCGAAACGTATATTCATCCAGGTAATAATTCAAATGTTTTTTACTTACAGCCCCTTGGTGTGGTTGTGCTATCCCGCATTTCTCATTAATAGAGAGCAAAAAAGGCCACAAATGTTGTATAACTATTGTGATTTCAAGACAATAAACAATACAACAAGAGTGACCTTATGCAAACAGAGTGTACAAGAATCTACAATTCATTTCAAGCTTTGGGAAGAAGAGAAATAGTCGCTGATTTCAGTGGAGGAACCATCACTTCCGATG
>VMSP01000086.1 GCA_013792135.1 Desulfocapsa sp.
ATTCACTTACGTTCGTCTCCTTGAAACATACCTGATCCCGTCATGCGGGACCTTTTCCGTAACGCTCACCACCCCGGCTCTTTACCGACGCAGCTTACGGTGGTTTGAAGCCTCCACCTGTATGGCGGCTTCGAGGGGCCGACCCTCATCTTTTATGCAGCATGGCTGCACTGGGTGCTGCGCACCCGTGCATGCCTTCGTGGCACACAATCATCAGCATAATTGACGATGTGTGCCGACAGGCGGCGGGCGTACCCCAGTGTATTCCATCCCAGCAGGAACCGCCGCATATACAGATTCGACAGCAGCGGAGATATGGGCGCACCTTATGCAAAGAAGAAGACTATGCAAAGTAACTACAAGAAAGGATTGAAATTGATACATTTTTCTTCGATTTACTTTGCATAGTTATCTGTAAGGTTACAGGCTTGATAACCAAGACATCAATTCGGTATTGTTGTTCCAGTCGGGGAGAACCGGATCCACAAAATCAGGATACGCATTCTCCAGTGCCTTGCGTTTTAATTCCGTATCGGCTCTGGCATAAATCTCTGTGGTCTTGATGTCTGTATGGCCCAGGAAATCGCGGATATATATGAGATTCACCCCCGCCTGGAGCAGATGGACGGCCTTCGAATGGCGAAGCATATGGCATTTCACCTTCACAGGGACAACATCCGATATTTTATGTGCCTGGACTGCATATTTCCCGAGCACGTAGGCAACGCCCTCCTTTGTAAGCCGGTTGTGTTGGCTGTTTGTAAAGAGCGGGTATGTCATCTTATGCGGTGCCTCCAAATGGTTTTCAGAAATATAGGAAATAAGGAGGCTGGCGGTATTCTTCATTAGCGGGACACGCCGCGTTTTGTTTCCTTTGCCAATAAGTACGAGAACTGCATTCGCCCCGGGGATGAAGTTACCGATGCTTAAATCGATCAGTTCCTGTACACGTGCGCCACTGTCATATAGAGTGCTCAGCATTACAAGGTCGCGGCGTCCTTTCGTGGAGCTACGGTCTGGCTGTGCCAGCAGCAGGCGGACCCCTTCCGGGGTCAAGTGCTCCACGATCTTCTTCCTCCATTTTTTGACTGGTATTGCAATCACCTTCTGGAAATGAAACAGTGACTCCGGGGATTCCGCCTGCGCATACCGGAAAAAAGAATGGATTGCCGTCAACCGAAGGTTGCGGGTGGTCACGCCACACCCACGCTCCGTTTCCAGCCAATCAAGGAAGGAAGTGACACATACCTGGTTGATGCAGGACATTGTGATCTTCTCAGGAGGTATCCTCTCCTGTTCCTGAAAATACCGGAGTAGGAGTTTGAAGGTATCTCTATAGGACCGGATAATATTGGGACTCACGTTCTTCTGCCCAGGCAGGTAATCGGAGAGGAACTGTGTCAGGTAGATGGAGAAATCAGTCGGCTTCATATGGATTACCTCCCATGTCCGGGATGATGTCCCCAAACGCACCTTCAAGCCTCATTCGGATATACGGGAATACGTCCGCTGTCATGCGCAGATAGTACGCCGTCTCATTAAAGCTGTTATGGCCCAGGTAGGTCTTCAAGACCGGGAGCATAGCCAGCAGGTCCTTGCCCTGTTCCGACCAGGCTTTAAGCCGGTAGACTGCAAAGGTATGACGGATATGCCGAGCTCGGCATATGCGGCACTATGCCGAGTTCCCGACTATGCCGAGTCAATGATCTAACTATCCAATAAATAAGCAGTTAGCCTCTTGTAAACTCGGCATAGCTTTTTATGTCTTTTCCTTTGAACCTTAATTCAAAGGAGGAGACATCATGACAAAATTGTTTACAAATTCCGACCTTCCTAAAGGCGTGGACAGTGGCCCATTGGGCTGCATTATACCCGCTTATACAGCCTTATTGTCTCAACAAGCTTACACCGAACATTCCGCCCAGCTTCAGCTACGTTTGCTCAATGACCTGAACCAATGGCTGCAGCAGCAGCGGATACTGGTCGTCGATCTCTCTGAGCAAACTATCCATCAGTATTTGGAATCTCGTCATCAGCGGTTCCGTCCACGTCGTGATGACGCCGCAATATTGCGCAGACTTATGCAGTTGCTGCACGCCCACTGTCTCTTGCCAGAAGAAGTAACACGGTCTCCTGATAATCCACATCAACGAATCGAAAATGACTATGACCGTTACCTGTCTGAAGAACGCGGGCTTTCCGTCTCCACTCGCGTTAATTACCGGTTTTTTATTCAAAGGTTTTTGGCATTCCATCAATATGGAAATGATTCTGCCTTCTTCGCCGCTTTGAATGCTGACAACGTTATCCAATTCATACACAATCAAGCTGAACACCTAACTCCAAAAAGAGCTGGCCTGATGGTTACCGCACTGCGCTCCTTCTTGCGTTACTTGCGCCACCGAGGATATATCACAAAAGACTTGGCAGCCTGTGTTCCAGCTATACCCAACTGGCAGTTTTCGACACTTCCGAAATTCCTCCAGCCTGGTCAGGTACAGCAAGTCTTAAGCCAATGCGACCGCCGAACGGCACAGGGACGTCGTGACTATGCAATTCTCCTGCTGCTCGCCCGATTGGGCCTGAGGGCCTGCGAGATCGTCAGCATGACTTTGGATGATATCCATTGGCAGGTGGGCGAAATCAGCATCCACGGAAAAGGAAACCGATCGGCGTTACTCCCTCTACCGCCCGATGTAGGAGAGGCCGTTGCCGCTTATCTTGAGATAGACCGGCCGACTTGTTCCACCCGCAGTGTTTTTATCCGTATGAAGGCACCTCGCCGTGGTTTTGCCAATTCAGAAGCCATCTCAACCATTGTCGCCCGAACTCTTAAAAGAGCCGGTATTGATTCTCCTCATACCGGTGCCCACCTGTTCCGTCACACCCTCGCCACTGAAATGTTGCGCCAGGGATCTGCGCTCACCGACATTGCCTTGTTGCTGCGGCACAGTAGCATTAACACGACCGTTCTTTATGCCAAGGTTGATCTGACGGCCCTGCAAACTCTTGCTCAGCCCTGGCCGGGAGGTGCAAAATGATCTGCCTTCGAAAAGCTGTGGAAGACTATCTGATGGTACGTCGATCGCTTGGATTCAAATTGTTGAATATGGGGTATAACCTCCATCATTTCGTATCCTTCATGGAACAGCAAAGGGCTTCAATTATCACTGTCGACTTAGCTATGCGCTGGGCCCTGGAACCTCAAGGCGCTCAACCCGCTCTATGGGCTGCCCGCCTTGGCTATGTGCGCAGTTTTGCCAGTTATTGGAGTGCCATTGATCCTCGAACAGAAATCCCACCGCTGGGTCTATTGCCTTACCGCTATAAAAGGGCAATTCCCTACATTTACACCGATGAGGAGATCAAACTCCTTTTAAACGCAGCAAAGAATCTTCCTCCATTAACCAGTCTTCGTCCCTGGACCTATTACACCCTCTTTGGTTTGATGGCCGTTACCGGAATGCGGATCAGTGAGATCATTCACCTTGCCCGTGGCGATGTTGATCTTGATCAGAAGATTTTGACCGTTCGGTTGACTAAGTTCGGCAAGTCCCGCCTGATTCCTTTGCATCCTTCCACTGTGCAAAATCTCGAGCAGTATCTTCGGCGGCTCGATCAACTTCACCCTCGATCCACCGTACCCAACTTTTTCCTGTCCAATAAGGGAATAGCGCTCACCGGCTGTATGGTCAGATGGACTTTCGTCAAGCTCTCCCGTCAGATCGGTCTTAGAAAAGTCGGGGATAGCTGCGGTCCACGCATTCATGATCTTCGCCATCGATTTGCGGTGACCACGCTTCTTCATTGGTACCGAACCGGTGTTGATGTCGAACAACGCCTGCCGGTGCTCTCGACCTATCTGGGACATGCTCATGTAACCGACACCTATTGGTACCTGTCCGCCATCCCGGAACTCTTAGCGTTGACCAAAGACCGACTTGAAAAAAGATGGGAGGCTTTATCATGACAACAATCACCCCACTGTCCACCTTACTTCAGTCCTTTTTTACCGACCGTTTGATGAAACAACGACAAGTCAGCCCTCACACTATCGCATCTTACCGTGATACGTTTCGGTTACTCCTCGAATTTGCCTATCAACGACTTAAAAAACCGCCTTCCAAACTTGATTTTGACGATCTCTCTGCACCATTTATTGGTGCTTTCCTGGATCATATCCAAAGTGACCGACACAATGGCACCCGCACTCGCAACCTTCGCTTGACGGCAATTCACTCCTTTTTCCATTACGCCGCGTACCAAGAACCAAGTCGATCCGATTACATTCAACGTGTGCTGGCTATTCCCGCCAAACGGCAAGACCGCCCTTTGATTGATTTCCTCACCCATCCGGAGATTGAGGCGCTTTTGAATGCACCTGACAAAACTACCTGGGCAGGGCGGCGGGATCAAACACTTCTTATGCTCGCCATCCAGACCGGTCTTCGTCTTTCCGAACTTATTGGTATCCGTCAATGCGACGTCGTCTTGTCATCAGGTGCCCATGTTCGTTGTTATGGTAAAGGGCGCAAAGAGCGCTGCACTCCTCTCACCAAACAGACGGTAGCAATCATGAAAACCTGGTTTAAAGAACGGAAAGGATCGAACGACGATGTCGTTTTCCCAAATGCTCGTGGCACGCAACTCAGTCCAGATGGTATCCAGTACCTTCTCGCAAAACATGTCGCAACGGCTCGGAAAATATGCCCGTCGTTAAAAGATAAGCGGGTGTCGCCCCATGTCCTTCGACATACTGCGGCCATGGAACTCCTTCAGGCCGGGGTCGACCATTCCGTAATCGCTCTTTGGCTTGGTCACGAATCTGCTGAAACCACCATGATTTATTTGCATGCCGATCTGGCTATCAAAGAAAAGATTCTGGATAGGACAAAACCACTGAATGTCAAAGCCGGTCGCTACCGACCTGATGATAAGCTTTTACAGTTCTTGAGCGGGCTTTGAATCGCATCAGACTATGCCGAGTTGATCATGAACAAATCCTTCGTACTCCAGGGTAAAATCTGATTACTCGGCATAGTCAGGAACTCGGCATAGTGACGGATATCATGAACCCTTGGCCCATCACCCGTGTGGGATATGCCAGCCCGCCAAAGGAAACGCCGGAAATTTTTGTAGACATTTCCCAGAGTCATCGGCCGCCCGGGGGCTCCCGGAAAAAAGAATGCGCTTTCGTCCGGGAATGGATGCACCGCATCAGCATATTCCCTGAGACGTTTCAGCATGGATGCCGATACCATCACCAACCGACTGTTACGGTTCTTGGATTCTTTTATGGTCAAGCAACCTTTTTCGAGTTCCACATCGTGGACCAGCAAAAGCCTCGCTTCCGAACAGCGTAGCCCGCATTCAAACAGCATCCGGAAAAAGACCGGCATAACCAAATGCCGCCAGGGACATTCCGAACAGAAATGGCATTTATCCGTTTCCGTAAAGAAACACATCAGTTCGTTCTGCGTATAGATATGCGGTACATACTGGGGGCCGGGAGAATAATAGTTATTCGGCAGGACATATGCCGCATGTCCGGTGCCAGCTAGATATTTTGCAAACTGCCGGATGACAGAGGCGCGTGAACACTGGTTAGCCCGTTTTTCATGCGGTTGCTTTGTGCACCAGTCAGTGACGGACACCTTTGGAAGTCCGGTGATCACCGGATAGTTTTTGGTCAGGTATCGGTCGAACCTTTTCAGGACACCGACCTCCGATTGATATTTGTTACCGACAGAACGTTTCAGCAGGATGAAGGTGCTCATCTCCTTCTTCAGCGGACCGATAAAACCGAGTTCATTCACAGTAGATCACCTCCTCGAAATCAAGCGGGCACTGGGCGAGTCGTTCTAGGTCAACCTTCAGGTAAACCGCAGTTGAATTCGTGTCAAGATGACCAATGATGTCCGAAATGACCGAGAGCGGGGTCTCCTTCTCCAAAAGCACACTCGCCATGGTATGGCGAAGGCTGTGCATACCCCGTCGTTTCTTAAGTCTGGGGATGTGGGCCTTCTCCATATATGACAGGATGAGCTGCTCCAGGTGGTTTCCCTCTGAAAAAGGAAGGAACGGTGCCATGTGCCGTACAAATATATAGTCGGAATCCACTTTCGGCCGACCATATTTTAAGTAATCGATAACGGCCCAGCCAATATCCGATAGGAGTGGCAGTTCCTGCGATTGCCGGGTCTTTGACTGTACAAAGCAGAGATTCTTCTCGCCCCAATGAAAGCCTCCCATGCGTAGGTTCTTGATGTCTTTGCAGCGCAGACCCAGCCTGCAGGCAATCAGTATGATTGCATAGTCACGTTTTCCTTTCGGACTTCCGCGGTCTATAGCGCCTATGAGCTTTGCCAGTTCCTCTTTTGTCCATATGGATGGGATGGATGTCTGTTTTCTTGCTTTGACCATGGGCATTTTCGACGCAAAATCGGTACTTATGATGCCTTCCCCAAACAGGAACCGGAAGAATGCACGCAGAGAGCAGATGCTTTGCTCGACTGTCTTGAATGAGAATCCTGACAGTGTGAGGATGTAGGCATTTATTGTATTGATGCTTGTGCTTGAAAAATCATGCATCCCTTGGGCAGCAAGGTAGTCCATGAAGTAGCCGGATTGTTTGATATAGTGTTCAATGGTGGATTTTGAATAATCCTTTGTTACAACACAGTAATGATCAAACTGTCTGCTAATTTCAATGAAATATGGATCAGTCAGCAGGTCCCTGTGTTTTAGGTATCTCCGTAAGACAGCATGGTGGAGCTGGAAATCGCCAACCATGCGTATGACACGGAGTTCTTGTGTTTGGGCCTGGTTCAGTGTCCGCGAAAAATCATCTTGCGGGATGCCGAAGTATTCCTGCACGAAATCAATGCCAAGCTGTTCAGAATAGTTAATCTGTCTTTTCATCTCGGCAAAGTCTTCAAGCTTCCGCCAGCGATTACGATAAAAGGTCATGCTGCCTTTCGTGTAGCCAAGGCGGAGTAGTTCCTGTTCTAGCTCTTGGAGCAGTTTGTGAAGCGTCTGTGATTGCATAAGCAGTACCTCCTGATAGATGTTTGAGAAAAATCCCAAATCCATCATCGGAGACTATGCAAAGTAATTCAACGTGAAATATCAGAATAACAACGCCTTATGCATTCCTCTTTGCATAGTAACTTGCTTTGCATAGGGGGGGTTATGCAAAGCTTTGCATAACCCCCCCCTGCGGCGTGCCACGTCCCGTGTCCTTGTTGGTCGTTGTCCGTCTCCGGTGCCCGTGGCCATCATCTTCTTCTACCGGTGCATTGAGCCATTGCTTGATGAGGTGGAGCACATTACCGTCAACTATCCGACGGGCGACGCTTTTCATCAGTTCAGCGTGAGGAATGGAGTCAAAATATCCTGACAAATCCGCATCCACGACATGGGTATGTCCGGTGTTCAGAAGGCGATGAACCGCCTTTACCGCA
>VMSP01000156.1 GCA_013792135.1 Desulfocapsa sp.
CAGATACCAGGTAACACTTAAAGGAGTCCGGTTGATAAACATAGTGAATGCATTTTGGGCTGCATCTACTGAAGATTTAATGAAAATTGCCATTTGATTTTCTTGTTTTTTATCACAGAAGTTCAGGAGTAAGGTACTAACCCTCTGATTTTATTCAGCAGACCTTCACCCCCGGCCCACCCCCACATATTCAAACCCAGCGGCACGTATTCTCTGAGGAGAATAAACATTGCGCAGATCAATAAACAAGGGCACCCGCATCAAAGATTTGACGCGCTCAAGATCAATCGCCCGGTATTGATTCCATTCGGTCATCAACACCAAAGCATCGGCACCTGTGGCTGCCTCGTAAACATTGTTGACATAAGTACACTCAGGAAATATTTTTTTGGCCTCTTCCATCCCTTGAGGGTCATGCGCCTGAATTATTGCTCCTTTTTCATGCAACGGAGGCAGGATACTGAGAGCAGGGGCATCACGCAGATCATCTGTTTCCGGCTTAAAGGTCAAACCGAGTACCCCTATGGTTTTACCGGCCACATCACCACCAAGTGCCTCTCGAATCTTTTTGACCATACCTGCCTTTTGCGCCGCATTGATCTCAACGGCTGCCGCAACAGATCTGGCAGACACACCATTCTCCTGTGCAATACGCAATAAAGCCAGGGTGTCTTTAGGAAAACAACTTCCTCCAAATCCAGGGCCTGGATGGAGAAATTTACCGCCGATACGACCATCCAATCCTATGGCCTTGGCCAGATCAACCACATCCGCCCCCACCTCTTCACAGAGATTGGCCATTTCATTAATAAAAGAGATCTTGATAGAGAGAAAGGCGTTAGCCGCATACTTGATGAGTTCAGCGGATTCAAGTCCGGTAAAGACAAAAGGAGTGGATATAAGATACAGGGGATCATAAATTTCTTTCATCACGGCTTGGGCAGCTACTGATTCAGAACCAATGACAATACGATCCGGGCGCATAAAATCATTGATGGCAGCGCCTTCTCTTAAAAATTCAGGATTGGAAACTACATCAAAATCTGCCGTCGGATTTTCCTCCCTGATCAAGCGGGCAACCTGACGGGCAGTGCCGACTGGCACGGTGCTCTTATCTATTATAACTGTATACCCAGACAGATATGGTGCAAGCTCCCTGGCTGCAGCATAAATATAGGTTAGATCCGCGTATCCATCACCACGCCGTGAAGTCGGCGTACCCACCGCAAGAAAGACAGCAGAGGCTTTTTGGACACTGTCTGCCAGTTCAGTAGTAAAGGCAAGACGGCCTTCACTCACATTCTTCCGCACCAATTCCGCCAACCCGGGTTCGTAAATGGGGATTTTCCCTTCCAGCAAAGAGTTAATTTTCCGTTCATCCTTATCCATACAAGTGATATGATGGCCAAATTCTGCCAGACATGCACCTGTAACCAGACCGACATAGCCTGTTCCAATTATAGTAATTTTCATAGAAGATTAATTTTACTCTAGTCTTGGTTAATAAATATCAACTCAAATTGATTGTCAGGATGGATAAATAAGTTATCAATTTCCCACCAGAAAACACCAAACTTGCACTTTGTATCATAATATGATACAAAGTGCCATTATGAATCCAGACAATAATGGAGAAATAAAATGACGCTACTGGAAGGGTTATTGTGGTTGACCCTGAACGTGTATCATGAGGCACGTTCAGAGCCACAGATCGGACAGATTGCCATTGCCCATGTAACTCTGAATCGGGCTATAAATAGAAAGATTTCCATCAAAGATGTGGTGATGCAACCTCATCAATTTGACTGGGTGCAGAAAAAATCTTTTATCCCTCATAATATTCCTGTTTTTTTTCAATGTATGCAGTCTGCATACATTGCTCTCAACACCAATGATTTCACTGCCGGTGCAACCCATTTTCATCTGAAAGATACAGCCCCGAAGTGGTCTGCCAACTTAACCTATCTCAATCAATACGGCAGTCATAAATTTTACAGATAATTACTGAATAAATCTCAGCCTCCAGCAAATCTACCATGCTGAAGGCTTTTGTTTAGACTTTATATTTTTGCCGCCTGAGACAAAGCCCTTCTCATCTCCGCAAGTCTCTCTTCTGACATCTTTACAGGAACCGGATAGACCAGGGTCCTGCTGATTAATTCTGCCGAAGCAGGTAAAAGTTCCGGGTCATAGACGACTCTTCTTTTTCCACCAGGCTCCTGAAACGGCCAACCACTCCTGGTAACGGTTGCCCCAGCCAGAAAATGCTCCCACCGGGGATAAAAGTGCCAGCTGTTTTCCCCAAAATTTATGGCACCAGCCTTGTTCTCAGTCAACACCTTGTTCACTCGCAGGCAATGCTCACTACTGTCTAAGAAAAAACAGAAGAAAGTTGCGGAATCCCCTGCCTCATCAACAAGCTCTCTGAACTGCACGCCAGGAATAGCAGAAGCAGCATCTTTCAAGACGGCCTTTGTTTTTTTCTGGGCCTCAATCATGAAGTCAAGCTTGGCGAGTTGAGCAAGGCCAATGGCGCCCTGTAACTCCATCATCCGATAATTAAAACCGACAAAACGCCTGCCCTCTCCACCGCGGGCACTTGGATTGACCACATGATCATGGCCATGATCATGATATTCCGACATGGTTCGCCATAACTGCTCATCAGCGGTAATTATCATGCCGCCCTCGCCGGTGGTCATGGTCTTTACTGAATCAAAAGAAAAAGTGCCACATGTGCCAAAAGTGCCAAGATGCTGCCCGTTAATCCTCGCCCCGGCAGCCTGGGCCGTATCCTCAAGCACTGGAATATCATGCCTTTTGGCAATGGCGACAATCTCTTGAATCCGGGCCTGAGCACCCAGCATATGAACAGGGATGATACACCTGGTCCTGGTACTAATCTTTTTTTCAAGATCGACAGGATCCATGTTCAGAGTTGCATCGACCTCAGTGAATACCGGGATAGCACCAATATCAAGAATCGCCTCCCAGGTCGCAACAAAGGTAAACCCCTGAGTGATAACCTCGTCCCCGGGACCTACACCGAGCGCGGCAAGAGCCACCTTCAGGGCCGCAGTTCCAGAGGTCACAGCCTGACCGTAAGAAGTTCCGCAATAGGCGGCGAATTGTTTTTCAAACTCAAGCACTTTATACACACCCTTCCGCTGAGCTCCAAACTCATAACGAAAGAGAACACCTGTATCAAGGACATCTAAAATTTCTTTTTTCTCTTCTTCACCAAAAATCTCAAAACCCGGCATTTGTAGAACCTCCCTAAAAAAACAATCTTACTTGCTGAGTGTTTCTTTGATGGCATTATGCTCATCAAGAAGAACGATAATAGGATGATACCCCGGCACCTCATCCTCGGTAGAAAGACCATAGGTGCAGATAATAATAATATCGCCCACCATCCCTTTCCTGGCTGCGGCACCATTCAAACCGATCACCCCACCTCCTGGCGCTCCAACAATGGCATAGGTGTCAAAACGCTCACCATTATTAGCATTATAGACATGAACCCGCTCAAATGGAACAATCCCCACGGCATCCATTAAGTCTTTATCTATGGTAAGACTGCCCTCATAACTTAAATCAGCCTCTGTGACGGTCGCCCGATGAAGCTTTGCCCTCAGCATCTGTCGCAACATTATTAACTGTCTTCTTATTATTTTTTACAGTTCATAGAGTCTGGCATTATCTATCAGACGAACTCTTTCATTAACCTTCACCGCCAGGATCAACCTGCTGTTCTCAGCCACAGTTTTACAGCGTTTAAGACTGTCAATATCAACGATTTCCACATAATCAACAACACAGCCGGGAACCTGGTGGATATGTTCTTCAAGTTCGGCACACAACTCAGCTGCCAGAAGAGGTTGAACAGCGTTTTTCACCTTTTCCCGAGCTAAAATAATGGCACGATAAAGACAGAGTGCATGCTCCTTCTCGTTTTCCTGCAAGTAACTGTTGCGTGAGCTCATGGCCAGGCCATTGGCTTCCCGTACAATGGGATGAGCAACAATATCTACCGCCAGATCCAGATCCCTGACCATGCGCCTGATCACGGCCAGTTGCTGAAAGTCTTTCTCACCAAAGACAGCCAGATGGGGCTGAATTTGATGAAACAATTTCATGACAACTGTGCAGACCCCATCAAAATGACCCGGTCGGCTGGCTCCACATAACCCAAGACCCAGCTCCGCCACCCGAATAGTGGTTTGAAATCCGGCAGGATACATATCTGGAACAGAGGGGGCATACAGGACATCAACCTTCTCCCCTGCGGCAAGATCCATGTCTCTTTGCAGATCACGCGGATAGGCGGCAAGGTCTTCACCAGGGCCAAACTGAATGGGATTGACAAACAGGCTAACCACCACCTTGTCAGCACTTTGCCGTGCCTGACGCATCAAGGCCAGATGTCCTGCATGAAACCAGCCCATGGTCGGCACCAAGGCAATCTTCTGCCCCTGGCCCCTCCAACTGGCTGCAAGAGCTGTCATTTCCGACAGATCTTGAACCAATTTCACTGATTTGCCTTAAGTCTGGAGATTTTCTCATCAACCGCTATTTTAGCGGGATCATTTTGATTCTGGCCGGCAAAAGTCGACAGATACTCCTCATACACTACCAGGGCCTGTTTCATATTACCCTGAGCCTCATATATTCTAGCCAACCCGTTAAACCCTTCTCCTTCATACCCCTCAATCTTCTGCATGGCCTTATACTCGAGAGTCGCGGCATCAAAAGCACCAGCAGCCTCATTGGCCTGGGCCAAACCAAAGGTCAACAATGCAAAAAGGGGGTTAGATGCATTTATTTTTTTTAGTACTGTCTCATATTGTCCAGCAGCCTCTTTGAACTTCCCATCCTTCATCAACTCGTGAGCAAGTTCGGCTTTGGCCCAATGAGCCGAAGGAGTTCCTGAAAAATCAGTGGCCACGGCAACCAGAGCCTTATGTCTTTCTGGCACAGCAGTCTGCATAGCAACTGCCAGCGCCGCCGACGCTTTTTGGATCTGGTTTGACCGATACGAACTGTACAGAGTCAGACCGACAACCACCACTGCGACAACAATGGTTCCAATCTGCAGATTCTTTTTATTCTTTTTAACAAACCGAATAACAACAGGGGGCAGATTAAGATGCTCAAGCAATCCACTACTTTCGCTGTGAGAACTCTCCTGGATCTGCTGTTTATCAAAGGCACTCTGTTCTGCCATACCAACCTCCTTTTGCTTTTTGCTTTACCTTTCCACGCAAACATTTTAGGTTATTTTTTCTGAATATGAATTGTTCTATTTACTCGATAGCGTGCATCATGTCCATTCCCAAACTATGATAATCTCGTAAAAAGTCTTTACATTGGCCGATCTGGCTCTATCAGTCTCCAAATCACAATCGCACATCAGGTGAGCTCAAGACGTTACAAAATCTCACAGAATCGCTTAGCTACAAATCATCCAACCATTATCATCCTGATTTACTCAAATGGAACCTTTTACCACGACACCTTCAGAACCGGCGATACTTACCGTTTCCCAGATCAGCCGGTCAATCAGAAATCTCCTGGAGGGCGAATTCCGCTTTATCAGGGTAAGCGGTGAGATCTCAAACCTCTCCCGCCCCTACTCCGGCCACAGCTATTTTACCCTCAAAGATGAGGGTGCACAACTTCGGGCGGTGCTCTTTAAGGGGCAACAGCGCTTTTTGGCCAAAGACATCCATGACGGTCAGCAAGTGGTCTGTCACGGTCGGATCTCTGTTTATGAACCCCGTGGCGACTATCAACTTATTGTTGATTCAATTGATTTCCATGGGGCAGGCCTGCTCCAGCTACAATTTGAAGAGTTAAAAAAACGACTGGCTGCAGAGGGTCTTTTTGACGTAGAACGAAAAAAAGCGATTCCCCTGTTTCCCAGAAAAATTACCCTGATCACCTCGCCCACGGGAGCTGCAGTCCATGATTTTCTCAAGATATGGAGAAATCGCAAATGGGGTGCCACCATACAGATCTTTCCGGTACGGGTCCAGGGGAAGGGAGCTGCTGAAGAGATTGCCGAGGCAATAGTCCGAGTCAACAAGGAGACTGACTCGGATATCATCGTCCTCTGCCGGGGCGGGGGGGCGCTGGAGGATCTCTGGGCCTTTAACGAGGAGTGTGTGGCCCGTGCCATTTACGGGTCAACCCTACCCATTGTCTCTGCCATTGGCCATGAAGTCGATTTCACCATTGCCGATTTCTGCGCCGACCTGCGAGCTCCGACTCCGACAGGCGCCGCGGAACAGATCATCCCGGACTTTAGCTTGCTGCAAAGACAGATACTTCTCTACAAAAGACAACTCACCACTCTGCTTCTTAAAAAAATAGACGGTTACAGCAGACAAGTATCCCAGAACAGACGTCTGCTGGGAGATCTGGGGAGGACTCTTTCCCATCTCACCTTGCAGATCGACCACCACACATCCAGGCTGACCCACTCCATGGAAAGACTCCTGCAGCAGCAGACGTTTCGCCTTGAAAGAGTCATGGTCAGACTAGAGCGCCAATCACCAGTCAACAGAATGACCATCCAGGCACAACGCCTGCGCCATGCCACCGAAAAGCTGATTGAAAGGACACAGGCCCTGCTCAGACAAAAAAGCGCAGCCTTTTCTGCCCAGGCCGCGCTTTTAGATACTGTCAGTCCCCTTGCCACCCTTGCCCGGGGTTATGCCATCGTCAGAAGAAAAAAATCAGGTAAAAACAGAGAGGAAATAATTACCAGAAGCATACAGGCCCACCCAGGAGAACAGATAGAAATACTTCTCCATAGCGGCAGACTGGAATGCGAAATAAACAAGGTGATTAACCCATTATAGGCCAGCCCCCCTTTACCATTATTCCATATGTAACAGGGTGTTCATCTCACTATCTATCTTATAGAGGACGTTAGCCAGTTGCACGTGACTTTCAGCTCCGGCTTTCCGCAGGTCTTGTCCCCAGGCTCTTAACATATCCGTATTGACCTTACGAACTCGATTGTCTCGGCTCCACTCATAGCCGATTTTAAGTCCAAGTACCTGCATAGCCGCCAGTCTTTTTTCTCGTTCATGTTCCGGAAATTTTTCCACAACTGCCTGAGTTATTTTTTTCCAACCATCAAACAGAGGAATCCCTTCCTGGAACCGATGATACCACTTTCTTTCCCCTGGAGAAAGAGTGGCCAGCACCTCTTCTGGAGCGTGAAAAAAGCCATTCGAGGCAATCAAAATTTCATTACCCTGCTGTGTTGTTTTCTCTGCCTGCTTAACATCCTGAAACTGCCCCGCAATTCCGTGAACGCTGAACAATAATGAGGAAAGCAGCATCAAAAAAGAAATTCTCTTTGAAAATCTCATATGCCTACCAGAAATAAAATTTCAAGAAAACAAAATTATCAATATTTACGCCCTGTAACTCGTCAACAGACCACACCACAGTTGATCGCATTTAAAAAATACCTATCATCTCTCAATAAGTCAAGATATCCTATTCTCAACCGACTACATAATATTCAGTAAAAAACTCAATTCATTTAATGAAACATACCAAATCCAAGGAGGAATTCCAATGCAACCAGTCATTATTTCGCTGTCCGCTTTAGAAATTCTTGATTCCCGAGGCAATCCAACCGTTCGTGTCCAGTGCAACCTGAACAATGGAATTCAAGCGTCGGCCTCTGTTCCTTCCGGGGCCTCAACCGGGGAACATGAAGCGGTGGAATTACGTGACGGAGACAAAAAACGGTACAATGGTAAAGGCGTGCTCCAAGCGGTGGCAAACGTCAACACCCTCATCGCCCCGGCACTCAATGGCCTAAATCCAAACCACCAGGCCGAGATTGACCGGTTGATGATCAATCTTGACGCTACCCCCAATAAAGGAAAGCTGGGGGCCAATGCCATACTCGGAGTGTCCATGGCCGTCGCCAAGGCTGCGGCTGCGGCATCAGGTCTTCCCCTTTATGCATACCTGGGTGGTCCCGGCGCCATCCGCCTGCCGGTACCGATGATGAATATCATTAATGGTGGTAAACATGCAGACAACAGCGTCGATTTTCAGGAATTCATGGTCGTGCCTATCGGTGCCCCGACCTTTGCCGAGGCCCTGCGTTATGGCACTGAAACCTTCCATGCTCTCAAAAAACTCTTGAAACAAAAGAACTACTCCACAGCTGTTGGCGATGAAGGCGGATTTGCGCCGAACCTTAAAAGCAACAATGAGGCCTGTGAACTAATTGTTGATGCCATTGAGGCTGCCGGCTACCGGCCGGGCCTTGACTTGGCCATCGCCCTGGATCCGGCCGCCAGCTCATTTTATGCAGAGGGAGCCTACCATCTTGACAAGTCCGGCCAGGGCACAAAAAGCAGCATCGAGATGACCCAACTTTACGACCAGTGGCTTGGTGCCTACCCCATTGTTTCCATTGAAGATGGTCTAGATGAAAATGACTGGCAGGGATTCAAGAAACATACCGTAGCCCTTGGCAACAAGACCCAGATTGTGGGTGACGATCTTTTTGTCACCAACACCCGCTTCATTGCCCGCGGCATTGAGGAAAAATCAGCCAATAGCGTGCTCATCAAACTGAACCAGATCGGCACCGTCACTGAGACCATGGAGGCCATACAACTCTGCCGCCAGGCCGGATGGAGCTTTGTGATTTCCCACCGCAGTGGCGAGACAGAGGATACATTCATGGCTGACTTTGCTGTCGCCATGGGGGGGGGGCAAATCAAGACCGGTTCAGCCTGTCGCAGTGAGAGGATCGCTAAATACAACCGGCTGCTGGAGATTGAAAGTGAATTGGGGCCGGTAGCGGTATTTAATAATCCGCTGGCCCGTGGAACACGGTAAAAGATTGGTAGCGTTGTCAATAGGAGACCTGAGGAAAAGCCCTCCCGATTACATTTCTATGCGTCAAAGCCGTTGTAGTAATAAGCCAGTCGAACCTTGGTGACATTAAGGGCGCCGCTCGGGCTCCACTTGCTCACATTTGCTCTC
>VMSP01000176.1 GCA_013792135.1 Desulfocapsa sp.
ACTGGATAAAGTTCGGTCATCAGGTGAGTTTGCCGAAGATGTTGTTTTTGCTATGATTGATGCCATTATGGGGGCAGCAGTTGAGTTCATTCAAACAAGCAGACGGTTAACTGTCAATTCTGTCATGCATTCAAGAAGTTAGGTCAACACAGAAAGTTGAGTAAATAAGAATGCGGTGTATTCACAGTAAGTCATATTCGCAATGCAAAAAGAGGTGAAAATGGAGTCAATGTCTTTTCGGTCAGTAGGAATTTTTGGGTTGATACTCGTTCTCTTTGTCCTTATTTCCCCTATGTCTTGTCCGGCACAGGAGAACTTAAATCCGAATATCATCAAGTTTGGAATTTTTCCCTATAAAACTCCGAAAACGATTATTGAGATGTATGGCCCCATTGCCACTCATCTTGAAAAAAAACTCGGTAAACAAATCAAGATTTCTTCGGCGTTGGATGCAAACAGCTTTCTTGAAAAAGCCAGGGAGGGAGAATATGACCTCCTACTTCTCCCTCTCCTGCAATATTATAAGTTACGACCAAGTGGATATAAGGTGATTGCTCAAGGGACTCCACCCTTTTATGGCGGGGCCATTGTCCGCATGGACAGCGAAATCAAGAGTGTTGAGCAACTCAAAGGGAAAAAGGTGGCGGCCATTGGCGATTTTTCCTATGCCGGTTACTACTTTCTTCTGCCCCAGCTTGAAGCAAGGGGAATCGATCCACAAAAGGAAGTTGAATTCCAGTTTCTCGGCAAAGTGGACACCGTTATCTATGGGGTTATCAACAAGAAGTACGATGCTGGCCTGCTTAGGCTGGACGCCCTTGATCTTCACGATTTTATTAGAATTCGGGAGCAGGTCAGAATTATTACTATTTCGCCTGAAATTCCCCAGTTTCCCTTTGTAGTGAAAAACAGCATGGATAAGTCAACCATCACCGCCATTCAAGAAACACTCTCCGCTCTTGCTCCGGACAAACCAGAGGCCTTGGAGATCCTTAAGAGTATGCAGGTCAAAAAAATCGTGGTGGCCACGGATGCTGATTATGATCAATTCCTTGAGCAGATCAAAGACACAGATTATTTTGGGAAGCCATGACCTCTTTTCGCCTGCGTACTTATCTTATTGTCTACTGCACTATTATTCCTTTGTTGCTGACGGCGGTGATCATATCTCTTTATTCCAGCCGTTTTAAGGATTATGCCATTGATAACCTTACCGCTTATGGCAAGGTTATTACCAAAAATACCGCCTTTACCGTGGCCGATGACCTGATTACAGAAAACTACGCCCCCTTGCAGGAGTTCCTTCAGGATATTGTTTTCAGGAATGAGGACGTGGATGCTATTGAGATCAGTGATAGTCAAGGGATGATTCTGGCTGCTTCCGATGTGAAACTTCTGGGCTCTGTTATGGAGAATGAGCCTGCTGGTAAATGTATTACCAAGGACGAACAGGGGTGCGTCTGTATTGATTATGATCAGGCCCAACTCATTATCACCGCACCCATCGTTGTTGGTAAGATTGAGCTTGGTAAAACCCGGGTCTTCCTGCCCATGCGGGCTAGCTTATCCCATCTCCATACAATACAGAGAAATGGGGTGATCATTGGTCTCTGTTGCTGGTTGTTGGCCGTATCTATCGGCTATTTCCTCGCAAGATATCTGACTAGTCCGCTGCAGAGATTTATGGCAGCAGCCGACAGTATCAGCCGTGGGGGATTTAATGTACAGATCCCTGAGTCCCGCTGGGTGCTTGAACTGGACAAGTTTGGTCATACCTTGAAAGCGATGGCCTGTGCCATAGCGAGTCGCGAACAAAAAATACAGGACTCTGAAAAAAAATTCCGGCAGCTGTTTGAGCGGGCTATAGAAGGAATCTTTGTTGCTGATGGAAAAGGACAGTTGCTGGATGTCAATCCTGCCTTCTTGCAGATACTCAGTGCTGCCTCAAGAGGAGTCTTGCTTGACCAGAATCTGTTTGCCAATATCTTTGAAAATGAAGAAGCCCTTGTTCATTTTAAGGAGGAGATAGCCAGAAAAGGATTTGTTAAAGATTATGAATTGACCTTGATAAAAAGTGACAGCTCTTCCGTTATTGTGTCTTTGACCTGTCATATGGTCAAGGGAAATGATGGATCTATTTTGAAGTATGAAGGGCTGATTCGGGATATCAGTGTCCAGAAAAGAGCGGAGAAAGAAATTGTCCGCATGCGAAATTATCTCAACAATATCATAGAATCGATGCCATCCATGTTGGCTACGCTCGATGCGGATTCGATTGTTACCCAATGGAACAGTGCGGCTTGTCGGCTTACCGGTATCTCGTCCCGCGATGCCATTGGCAGGAAAATTTATGATATTGCCCCAGTTTTCAGTAAATATTACCAGCAGGTAGATACCATAAAATATCAGCACCGTCCGCTCACACTCTATCGTGAAAAGGTGACGGAGGATGCCGAACATCTCTATAACGTGACTTTTTTTCCTCTGATTGCCAATGGAGTGAATGGGGTTGCTCTTCGTCTTGATGATATCACCGAACTTGATCTCAAGGAACAACAGCTGCGGCAGGCCCAGAAAATGGAATCTGTTGGTACCCTGGCGGGAGGTCTGGCCCATGATTTTAACAATGTCCTGGCTGCGATTCTGGGAAATTTGTCTTTGCTCAAGTATAAAATTCACAGTCCGCCAGGTCTTTCTGTCTCAGAGATTCAAGAATATCTGGAACGGATGGAAACAGCGGGAAGTCGCGCGGTAGACATGGTGCGGCAGTTACTCACTTTATCCCGTCGCCATCAGATTGATCTGGTACCAGTTGATCTGAATCTCTCAGTAACACATGTGCGGAAAATTGGTGAGAATACTTTTGATAAATCGGTACAGGTGGTTGTGCATCCGTCTGAGTGTCCGGCTTATGTGCTGGCTGACATCACGGAAATGGAACAGGTCCTTCTGAACCTCTGTATTAATGGTATTCACGCCATGACCATTATGCGCGGAGATGGTGCCTGGGGCGGCATCTTGACCATTGCCATTGATAAGGTCGTGGTTGATCAGCTCTTTCAAAAAAGAAATCCTGAAGCCACCGGTAGTGCTTATTGGAAGATCTCGGTCAGCGATACCGGGGTTGGTATGGATACCAAGACGGCTGCCAAGATCTTTGATCCATTTTTTACTACTAAGGAACATGGTAAGGGGACAGGTCTTGGGTTGGCTATGGTCTATAATATTATCAGACAAGAGCATGGCTTTATTGACGTCTATTCGGAGCCGGGGCAAGGTTCAACCTTTAATGTCTATCTGCCTTTGCTGGAGCGTGAAGGTGAGGAGATCGCTCCTACCCGTGATACATCTACCATCAGTCGTGGGGATGGAATTGTTCTGGTGGTGGATGATGATGACATAGTCAGAAAGATGGCTGAGGATATTCTACAGTCCGTAGGGTATACGGTGCTGACTGCGGCAAATGGTAAGGACGGTGTGGAAATGTATCGGCAACATCATGGCAACATCAAGGTTGTTCTGCTTGATATGGTTATGCCGGTTATGTCTGGCCGGGAGGCTTTTATGGAGATGAAAAAAATCAATCCTGAGGTGAAGGTCCTTCTTGCCTCGGGATTCAGACAGGATGAACGGGTAGAAGATATCTTGGAGCTCGGGGTGAAATCTTTTCTGCAAAAGCCATATACAATTACCAGTCTGGCCCTGACTATGAAGCAGGTTCTTGAGTCATGAAAGTCTTGATTCTTTCTCTCTTGGTTGTGCTGTTTCTTTTTCCCCCGCCGGGTGCGGCAGAACTGGTTTATGTGCCGCTGCCCCTTGAGAATGCGGAAGCAGTCATTGCCAGTCAGGCCCCTATGATCCGCTATCTTGCTGAAAAACTTGGGGTGCAGATCAGAATCCGCTATGAAAAAGATTATCAACAGATCTTGCAGCTTTTCAAAGAGGGGAAGATCGATCTGGTACAACTAGGGCCGCTACCGTATGTGACCTTGAAAAAGGAATATCCACAGGTACAACCTTTGGCAATCATCAATGAATCAGACGGAAAACCGGCTTATACCTGCGCTTTGGTAACAAGTTTTGATGGCCCTCAGTCGGTGCAGGAGATAAATAGTCCACTGACCTTGCCTCAGGCTCTTTCAACTTGCGGGCATCTTTCGGCGGCCTTGTTGCTGAAAGACCATCAACCTGATCTCGAACAGTTAGGGTATCAATATCTGGGCAATCATGAGAAAGTGGCCCTGGCAGTCGTCCGAGGTGAGTTTAAGGCGGGTGTTATGAAGACGCAGGTGGCAAGGAAATACCAGAATTTAACGCTGAAGGTTATAAAAGAGACAGTACCTTTCCCGGGATTTGTGATTGTCGGCAATAAAAAAACATTGGACATCAAGCAGGCAATGCAGATTGGGCAATTGCTTATTCAGGTAAGTCCTGAGACGAGATCTTCCTGGATAACTGGTAAAGATGGATTTTCTGTCGCTGCAGATAAAGATTTTGATCTACTCACCCGCCACATGACAACTATTGGCATTCAATTGGATTGAATCAAGAATATGTTTACTGGGATTTTTTATGTAGCAGCTTTTTTGTGTCTTCTTTGGTCCAGTGGTTTTGTCTATTTGCGACATGAACGCAACACCCTGGAAAGAATGCATCTTGCCAACCAGACCACAACCTTGAATATGGTTTGGCAGGCTGTTGTCAAGTCACATAAGACTGGAATGCAGGTCTATTTTGACACCTATATCATGCAGCCACAGGTTCTTGAACTGTTGCGGGCGGCACAGGGTGGCAGTGAATCGGATCAGGCTGTTCAGCGGGTGCGATTGTACAGATATCTTTACCCAATTTACCAGAAGCTGCGGGAGAGAGATGTACGACAGTTGCATTTTCATACCCCGGACGCTCGATCTTTTCTTCGTTTCCACTCCCCCAATCATTTTGGTGATTCCCTGGCTACCATCCGCCCCTCTGTGGTTATGGCCAATCGCGATCATAGGTATATCCAGGGATTTGAAACTGGACGATGGCTGTCAGGTTTTAGAAACGTGTTTCCTATTCTTTATAGCGACGAGGATCTGGGAAGTGTTGAAATCAGTCAACCCTTTGAGTCTCTTCGACGGGAAATATGGCACTTGGATAAATCCAATGATTTTATGCTTGTCTATAAGGCGTCTCTGCTTCTCCCCAAGCTCTTTGAAGAGCAGAAAAAAATATATGGATCATCTCTTTTCAGTCAGGACTGGTTGGTGGAAGATCCAAGGTGGGAGCTTCCCGATTCGCCGCCAAAAATGTCTGGTCCAGCCCAGAAAGTTTACGCAGGACTGTCAGAATCACAATCTTTTATTCAGGCACTGTCTCAAAAACAGCCTCAGTCCGTTGCTGTTAAGGTCCAAGATGAATTTTACAGAGTAACAATTATTCCACTCGAAGATGTGGAAGGTCTTACTGCTGCTGTCCTGCTTTCGTTTTCTGCCGCACCTGAAATTGATGAGATGTACTGGAATTATCGCACGGATCTCCTGATTTTTTCGGTGATGGTGCTGTTTGGGGGCATTACCTTTCTCCTTTTTCTACAGAGCAAGCAGGTTGTAGTCGAAAAACAACGGAATATTCAGTTGATTGCCAACACCATGAACGATGGTTTGTATGTTATGAATGACAAGGGCGTGATTACCTTTGTCAATGCTACCGCGTCTGAGATTCTGGGATATTCCTGTCACGAATTACTGGGACAGGAAGCGCATGCCCTGTTTCATTTTCATGACAACGGCAGATGTTCGTTGTCGGAGTGTCCAATCTTTAATGTTTTACTGAGCAATGCAAGCTATGCCGGAGAAGAGGTGTTCAGGCGCAAGGATGGAAGTTCATTTGTGGCCGAAGTTGCCAGTGAGCCCATGTTCAAGAAAGAGAAAGTCGTCAGTGCGGTAACGATTTTCAGGGATATCACGGAACGTAAAAAGATGGAAGAGCAACTCACCCATCTTTGTAATGTCGATCCCTTGACCAATGCCTTTAATCGGCGTTATTTTCTGCAGGTTCTGGAGACAGAGATACAGAAATCAAAGAGATACAGGACTCCGTTTGTACTGGCAATGGGTGATGTAGATCATTTCAAAAGGGTGAATGATGCCTTTGGCCATGAGGCTGGTGACAGGGTGTTAAAAGAGATTGTTGCCTCTATTCATGAGAGAATTCGTAGTGCTGATGTCTTTGCCCGCTGGGGTGGAGAAGAGTTTGTGTTGTTGTTGGCCAATACCTCGCTGTCAGTTGCTGTTCCATTGGTGGAAAATATTATTGCCAATATACGTCTATTGGATTTTGGAGAGATCGGGGTTGTCACTATCAGCTTTGGTGTGACGGACCATCATAAAGAGGATACCATTGATACCCTCTTGAACAGGGCCGACAAACTGCTTTATGAGGCCAAAGAAGCAGGCCGAAATTGTATCAGAGCTTCAGAGTGATTTCTGAACAATGATATTGTCGCTTTGTAGGGTGGTATTCATTTTGACAACTGAGCATTATTGCTGGCGGCTGTCATCGAGTTATTCCGATATGCATTGAAGCTGGCACCTTCGTCGGCTGCACTGCACGGCTTCTCACTGTACTACCCGTACTACTTCGTCGCCGCGCGCTTGTCTTCTCGGTGTCAACTTGAATGCTTTTTGGAATTAGAATATTGACCTGTGTTTGTTGATTTTTTCAGAGAGCGGCAGTTGAACAGGTAGAACAATTCGATCATGACAAAGACATTGACCGCGGCGGTGCGCGCTTCTGTCAGAGTGGCGCCGATCCTCTGTTCCCAGGCAAAAATCCAGAAGGCAGCGCCAAGCATCAGCAGGCTTACCAGAGTAATTCGGAAAATCATAATGCGGGTCAGGATCGGTGCATTGGGTGCCCGGGGTGGCCTCAGCATGATACCGGGCTCTTTGGGTTCAAAAGCCAGTGCCAGACCAAGAAATCCGGCAGTGGTCATGTTGATCCAGAGGATCTGTACCGGCAGGATGGGCAGGGTCACACCAAGAAAAACAGCAGTGAGGATGACTAATCCTTCGCCAAGGTTGGTGCGCAGGGTCCAGACAATGAATTTGGTCAGATTGTCGAATACGCTCCGCCCCTCTTCCACCGCCGCTTCCTTAGCTACTTCAGTCCCGGTGATACCCATGGCTACACCGATATCCGCCCGTTTCAGGGCTGGGGTGGGGCATTATTAACCCCGTCACCGGTCATGGCCACCACCTGGCCCCTGGCCTAGAGGGCTTCCACTAGACGGAGCTTTTGTTCCGGGGTTGCCTTGGCAAAGACCGCAGTGTTTTCGGCTCGATCGATGAATTCACTGTCTGAGAGCTTGGCAAGATCCGCCCCGGTGAGTACCGACGCAGTTTCACCCAGTCGTCCTTCCGCCGGGGCGATCCTTGACACAAACGACACTGGGGCATCCTCCTTGTCCTGTGTCCTTGGTGCCTGCGGTATTAGACCATTCCTGGCCGTCATCGTCGGGTTCGAAGCCAGATTTAAGAGCCCGACCTGCCGGGCAATGGCTACAGCGGTTGCCGGATGATCACCGGTGATCATCTTTACCCGGATGCCGGCGGCCTGACAAGTTGCGATCGCGGCAATTGCCTCTGGTCGCGGCGGGTCGATCATCCCCTGCAGGCCAAGAAAAATCAGACCTGTCAGTAAATCAGGATGGGAGATGCCCCGTGTTTCAGGGGCCATCTCCTTGCGGGCCAGGGCCAGCACTCGCATCCCCCTTGGCAGCCATGGCCTCCACAGCGTCATGAATCTCGACGGCGCGCAGGGGAATGGGATTGCCAATGTTGTCAAGTTGAGCCCCGCATCTGGCCAGAATTGCCTCTACCGCCCCCTTAGGATAAACTAAGCGAGGGGTACCCAGACCGGCATCGTGCAGGGTGGCCATGTACTGGTGTTCCGATTCAAATGGCACCGTGTCCAGGCGCGAATTTGCGGACAGCGTCTCAGGGCCGAGGCCCCCTTTGCGGGCTGCAGTCAGAAGCGCCCCTTCGGTGGGGTCGCCCTGCATCTGCCAGACACCTTCCTTTTCCACAAGCTGGCCGTCGTTGCAGAGAAATCCGGCCCGCAAACATTCTGCAGGGCCGGAGAGATGGAATGGTTGGCAGCCTTTTTCAGATTGTCAATGGCGCCGACCAGAGGATTGTAGCCGGTACCGCTCACCATATACAACTGGCCGTCGACCACGATCCCCTGCACGGTCATCTGGTTTTCGGTGAGGGTTCCGGTCTTGTCGGTACAGATTACTGTGGTGCTGCCGAGGGTCTCTACGGCCGGCAGTTTACGGATAATAGCCCGATTTTTGGCCATACACGAGACACCGATAGCAAGAGTAATGGTAACCGCTGCCGGTAAACCTTCGGGGATAGCGCCAACGGCCAGGGCTACCGCCGCCATGAACATGTCGAGAAAGGTCTGGCCCCGGAGAATTCCGACCAAAATGGTCAGCCCGGCCAGGCCCTGGATCACGTAGAGGAGGACGTTGCTGAAGGCACTGATCTTGCGAGTGAGCGGGGTGGCCAAGGCCTTGGATGTGGATATCAGCTGAGAAATACGTCCCATCTCGGTGTTGTCGCCGGTGGCTGTAACAATGCCTGTGCCCTGTCCATACGTGACCAGGGTCGCGGCGTAGGCCATGTTCCGTCGGTCGGCCAGGACTGTTTCGTGGCCATGTAGTCCGTGGTCCTTGGCAACGGGCACTGACTCACCGGTGAGCGCCGATTCGGCGATCTGCAGATCACGCACCTGGGAAAGCCGCATGTCAGCCGGAACCTTGTCGCCGCTCTGCAGGAATACAATGTCACCGGGCACCAGTTCCGTGGCCGCAATATGCCGCTTTTCTCCCTGTCGCAGGACTGTCGCTCCGGTGGTCATGGTTCTGGTCAGGGCTGCCAGGGCATCAACAGCCTTGGCCTCCTGAATATAACCGACAAAGGCATTAACCAGTACCACTCCGAAGATAACTTCGGAGTCTACCCGCTCCCCGAGAAAGGCCGTGGTAAAACCAGAGATAATAAGGATATAGATCAGCGGTTGATGGAACTGAAGCAGGAAACGGATTAATGGCCCCCTGTCCCTTTTTGGCGGTGATGGTATTGGGCCCAAAGGTTTCAAGTCGGTGCTCGACCGCGAACCTTTCAAGCCCCTGTTCCTTGTTTCCTTCCAATAACTCGATTACTTCGGCAATCGGCAGGTGGTGCCAGTGCCGGGCGATCAAATTTATATTTTCCATGCTAAAAAATTCCCTCCAGAGGTTCTAATAGCTTCGGATCTGATTCCTGAAATGATACCGCAGGAATGACGATTGAACAATAAGTAAACCTGAAGACAGGAACCCCACTCAAAATGAGGTTTCCAAACGGTTCCTTGACGTCAATAATGGAAATCAATATACTAAAATAAAGTACACGTATCCTAATCCCTTCCCTAGTAAAAAGACACTTGGAAAAAAGCTGATGGGCGATACTTCATCTCACAAGGGCCAGATAGGGTTTATTGAAACCTCCAGCGGCGTGATGATCAGCAGCAGTGGTGACTGGGTGATTGAGGGGCTGCGGGATGTGGACAGGAAACTTGAACATTTTGCCGGCAAGGCCAGCAAGATGTCTGTCCAGTGGGATGTCTCTGCGGTGGGACGTGTTGATTCAGCAGGGATGATGCTTTTTATCAGGTACTATGATCTGCTGCAAAACAATGATTGCACCATTGAGATCATCGGCGCCGATGCCGACTATGACACAATGTATCGGTTGCTGAGACAGTATGTCTCGGCTCCTTCTGTTGCCGGGCCGACATTCTCTTCCCGTTTCCTGAGAATTATCCATGAGCTGGGGAGAGACACGGTATCCTCTTTTGTGGACATGATAGCTTTTCTCTCATTTCTTGGTGAAAATTTTATCATTTTTCTCTTGGCCCTGCGTCACCCTCTTTCCATTCGTTATGGCGCGATTGTCAAAAATATCGAAGAGGCAGGGGTCCGGGCTATGCCTATCGTTGCTCTGACCAGTTTTTTAATCGGGGTGGTAATCGCCTATCAGGGGGCGGTGCAGTTGGAGAAATTCGGCGCCCATATCTTTATTGTCGATATGATCAGCATCTCAGTGACGCGGGAACTTGCCCCCCTGATTACCGCCATTGTCGTGGCTGGCCGCACCGGCTCCTCCTATACTGCCCAAATTGGAGTGATGAAGATAACTGAGGAAATTGATGCCATGCGGACCATGGGTTTTGATCCCCTGCTTTTTCTGGTGCAACCGCGGATTATAGCCCTGATGATTGTCATGCCGCTGATGATCTTCTTTGCTGACATGGTGGGGATTCTTGCAGGGATGTTCATTTCCAACATCCACTTGAACCTTTCCTATGGCGAGTTTCTCCGTCGACTGCAGGTGGCACTCGAGGTCAAGCATGTGTGGATTGGTCTTTTCAAAGGACCATTTTTTGCATTTTTGATCGCGGCGATTGCCTGCTTTCGGGGCTTTCAGGTCTCGAAGAGCACGGAGAGCATAGGACGCTATACCGCGATCAGTGTGGTCAACGCAATTTTTCTGGTGATTGCCTGTGACGCTCTTTTTTCAGTCCTTTTTACGGAGCTGGGCATTTGAGTGATCCTGTTATCACCGTCGCCAATGTGGTGACAAGGTATGGCCGCAACCTGATTCATGACGATATCAGTCTGAACGTGAGGGAGGCGGAGATCTATGGACTCCTTGGCGGCAGCGGAGCCGGAAAATCCACTTTAATGAGAGAAATGGTGATGCTGCTCTCTCCGCAGGAGGGAACAATCACGGTTCTCGGGCATGAGCTGTCAACGATCAGCCGAGTTGAGGCCTCTCTGTTGCGGCGACAGTGGGGGGTCCTTTTTCAGGGAGGAGCTCTCTATTCTTCTCTTACCGTTGCCGAAAATATTGGAATAGCCCTTAAGGAATATACCGATCTTTCCGACTCTCTTATCCAGGATATTGTGCGCCTGAAGATTAATATGGTTGGTCTTCCTGACCATGCAGCAGATCTCTATCCTGCCGAATTGAGCGGCGGCATGATCAAACGGGCATCCATGGCGAGGGCCCTGGCCATGGACCCGAAGCTGCTCTTTCTCGATGAACCTTCCTCAGGCCTCGATCCCGTTGGCGCTGAGGCCTTTGATAAGCTTATTCTCAAATTGCGCGATTTACTTGGTTTGACTGTAGTTATGGTTACCCATGATCTTGATTCCATATGGACTGTTGTTGATCGTTTTGCAGTTCTGGGTGATAAAAAGGTGATTGCCGAAGGCACCCTTGCCGAAGTCAGAAGAAATCCCCATCCCATTGTCAGGGATTTTTTCGGGGGCGCACGGGGAATGATACGGAGCCAGAATGGAAAGTAAAATCAATTATACTATCGTTGGCATCTTTGTGGTCCTGTTGTGGGCCGGGCTGATCATTTTTGTCTATTGGCTGGGAAAGTATGGATACAAGCAGGAACATGACTATTATTACGTCTATATGGTGGAGTCGGTTTCCGGCTTAAGTTCTGAGGCCTCGGTTAAATATAGGGGTGTGGATGTCGGTATTGTCGAGAAGATGGGATTGAATCCAGAAAATTCCGAAGAGGTGGAGCTCCTGTTAAAGCTCAGGCACGGTACCCAGATCAAGGTGGATACTAGGGCCACGCTCAAATCCTTCGGTATAACTGGACTGGCATTTGTAGAACTGACAGGAGGGCGTAAAGATGCCCCGCTGCTGAAGAGAGTGGATAAAATCCCGGTCATTCCCGCAGCCCCTTCAACCTATGCCCGACTTGACGAGTCCTTGACTCTCCTGACAGAAAAACTGGATCGGGCCCTGGATAAGATCGATCGGCTGCTCAGTGAGCAGAATTTGCAGAATGTTGCTGGTATTATTTCTGAAATGAAGGTTCTTCCTCAAGATCTCAGGTCACAATTACAGGGGTTTAAGCTTCTTGTCGATAACAGCATAGCCATGGAAGAGGGGATTACCCAAGCCTTTGGCAAGGTTGAGTCGGCAGCCTTGGGTGTTGAGAAGATGGTCGGGAACCTGGAACATGATTATGCGGATCCGGATCAAAATATGACCACTCTGGTTCGCCAGAATCTTGAATCATTCCATCAACTGATTTATGAACTGGATATCCTGGTAGGAGATATGCAAAGAACAACCCGGGCAATTGAGGCCAGTCCAGGTGATCTGATCTTTAAACGATCCCGGTTGCAGCCTGGACCGGGAGAGGAGGGGTATGATGGGAAATAGATGGAGGAAAAATATGGTCTTTGCCATATTGGTCACGCTTATTCTATCTACAGGATGTACTTTTCAGAACCTTCCCGCAATGGAGGTCTATGCTATTGATCCTGGGTGGAGCCAAGGGGCTCCGGCACAAACAGCAAAAACTGGTCCAGTCATTATCCAGATTGCCCCAGTCCGGGGGAGTGATGCCTTTAGCACCAATGACATCCTCTATACGGATAAACGGCACCGTCAGCAGAGCTATGCTTTCAGCCGCTGGAGAGACGCACCGATCAGATCGATGCAGACTGTGCTTGAGGTGACCTTGGAGAAAAGTGGCCTTTTCAAGGCAGTACTTCCGCCAACTTCGGTGTCCCGAGCTGATTTACTGTTGGAGAGCACCCTCTTTGAATTCGGGCATCTTTTCGCCGAGGACGGTTCTTCAAAAGGGGCCGTCAGGATGCGTTTCTATCTTGTCGACACGAGCAAGAGGGTTGTTGCCAGTAAAGAACTGGTTGCCATGATGGAGGTTGTCACCTCAGATGCCAGCGGCGCCACTAGGGCCATCAATCAGGCAGCGCTGAGTGTTGCCAGCGATCTTGTCGTCTGGTTAGGAGCCGTTACAAAATAAGTTATTTTTTGTCTTCTTTAATGTCATCTGTCTGAGTGGTCGTTTCCATGGAAGTTGACCTATACTGTCGCCTGGCCAGTTCCCGCATGGTTTTTGCCTTGTCCGACTCATCCATAATCTCTCGACCAACGATTTCTTCCAGAATATCTTCCATGGATATGATCCCGGTTATGGCCCCGTATTCATCCACAACCACGAAAAGATGCTGGTGCCTCTCATAAAAATCGACAAGCACTCGATTTAAAGGGGCGGTCTCTGCCACAAAATGGACCGGATTCATGAGCTGTGACAATGGCAGGGTGTTTTTCTGTTCAGCTGCAGCAAGTAAGATATCCTTACGCATAACTATCCCGACAACATCATTAGGGGTGTCATGATAGAGCGGAATCCTGCTGTGACGGCTGAACATGCTTTCAAGTTTTATGGTGTCTGCAACGGTCAGATCCTGATTCAGGGAAAAAGTGACCGTGCGAGGCGTCATGACTTGGCGGACAATCTTATTGCCAAGCTCCAGTATATTATTGATGACTCGTGCCTGATCCGCTTCGATTTCCCCTGATTTCAATGACAGGGAGGCGATCGTTCGTAATTCTTCAGCGGAAATATTTCCTCGCTCCTTGTTCTGAGGGATAAGGCGGGTGATCATCTGGCAGAGCCAGATGATGGGCTTGAACAGGATAACCATCCAGTAGAGTGGTCTGGCAATCACGGGGGCAAGTTTCACCGCATAGCTAACCCCGATTGTTTTAGGAATAATTTCAGAAAAAATCAGAATCGACATGGTAAAAAAAGCGGAGAACAGAAGAATACTTTGTTCTCCAAAGACCGCAGCGGCAGAAGCTCCGGCTACAGTGGCCCCGACGGTATTGGCAATGGTATTCATGGTGAGGATGGCAGTGATAGGTTTGTTAATGTCGGCTCGTAAGGAGCTCAGCAGGGTTGCAGAGCTGTGCCCAGTTTTTTTGAGCATCTCCACCTGGCTGGTAGAGATTGAATAGAGAATTGCTTCAAAAAGTGAACAGCAGAAGGATATTATAAGGGCCAACGTGACTGCGGTAATAAGGGTGGATAACACAAGTATACTCCTGAAAGAAATTTAGGATCCGTAATGGAGTGAATAATGTTTTTTTTCTTTTTCATTCCTCTTACGGATCCTTAAGCAATTGCATAGCCATTAAGGAATGAACTATGTCTTTTTATTCATTCCTTCTACAGATCCTTATGCTAGTCACGGCATTTCAATGATACGTTTTTTTCTGAACAACGGCTAGCCCTGAAGGATACAGAGTGAAGTTGATACGTTAAGCATTAAAATTAAGTAAAGGGTAGGTATGCAGGGTGAATTTATCCTAACTCGCTTACAAAACAATATCGACAAGTTGCATTATATCCTGGACAACACCTCCCACAACTGATAGAAGATTCATATTACAAATATGAGGGAGGAGTTACTTTGAATGTGAACCATGTCA
>VMSP01000025.1 GCA_013792135.1 Desulfocapsa sp.
AGCGCAACCGGAGAAAATATTGGCGGCAGTCTTCCTCGGTCGCAAACCGATGCTCAAATTCGAGCAAGTTTTCGGGGTAATCCTCCATAATTAGAGATACTATATGTAGTGGCCACTTGAGTCAAGTGCATACCCACAAAATGTTAAATTACAAGTTTTGACCCAGGTGATAAATTTTTGTTTGGTCCCTTTTCTCGCCTATGGACTTGGGCTTTATTTTTTTCCTGACAATCATTATTTAGCTCTTGGTTTATTGTTAGCTTCATTGCTGCCCACAAGTGGTATGACCATTTCCTGGACCGGTTTTGCCAAAGGGAATATGGGCGCGGCCATTAATATGACTGTCATCGGTCTCACTCTAGGCTCTCTGGCAACACCGTTGTATGTAAAGATGCTCATGGGAACCAAGGTGGATATGGATATAGTCTTGGTTGTCAAACAGATTGTCTACATTGTTTTTATCCCCATGGTTTTTGGGTATTTAACCCGCTCTTATTTTCTGAAGAAATATGGACAGCAGGAATTTAAGAAGACCTGGGCTCCACGTTTCCCTTCCCTGTCTACGGTTGGTGTGCTTGGTATCGTCTTTGTCGCCATTGCCCTGAAGGCGCAACAATTATCCCAAGATCCGGCGGTACTCTGGCGGATTCTACAACCCCTGCTGTTGTTGTATGCGGCGAATTTCATTATTGGTACCATTGCAGGCAGGATGCTGTTTTCCCGTGGAGATGCTATCGCACTGGTCTATGGAACGGTGATGCGGAATTTATCTATTGCCCTTGCCATATCCATTAATGCCTTTGGAACTCAAGGAGCGGATGCGGCCCTGGTTATTGCTGTTTCCTACATTATTCAGGTGCAGGCAGCAGCATGGTATGTCAAGTTTACAGATGTTTTTTTCGGCCCGGTGCCTGTTGAACAGTGAATGGGAAGTGGTAATGTTTTAGGTGACAGTTTCATGGGACAGATTTTTTATAGAAAAAATAACGGTGAGAGGATGCTGCCATTGGAGGCGAGATGAAACAACCTTTGTTTAAAAAAATATTGTATGCAACAGACCTTTCCCAAACTGCTAAACAGGCGGCGCGCTATGCGCTCAGTCTGGCTCATGAGTATGGAGCTGAATTGACTGTTATCAATGTAATTCCGGATTTGGTGGAGGAGATGTCTGCGGGAATGGGGTATGATCTTGTCAGCCATTTCGGTCGGGAGAAGCTGAGTACCTTTTATACTGAAGGTCTTGAGGAAAGTAGAAAAAGTGTGATTGCACGTATTCATTCAGTCTGCGCGGAAGCAGGGAGTGAATTGGAAAACTGTGCAGTGGAGCCGAAGGTGGTGGTTAAAGTCGGTCATCCGGTTGAACAGATTGTGCAGACGGCAATAGAGGGTGGTTTTGATCTGGTGGTACTTGGAACCCATGGGCACAGCATGATCGATGACCTGCTTCTTGGCAGTGTGGCTCGGGGAGTAGTGAAAAAAAATCCTATGCCGGTCTTGACAGTCAGGCTGAAGGAATAAGAACTATTGAGAGTAAAGTTCCCGCAAAGTATGCGGGGGCTGGCAAGTGTGGATAAACTTTTATAAATCCGGGGCTTCCGGTTAAACAAGGAGAAATGAAAAATGCGTATAGCTATTCCGACAAATAATCCAGGAGGCATGCAGGCAAATCGTTCAGAACATTTTGGCCACTGTGATGTCTTTACTGTTGTTGAACTGGATGATGATAAAAATATCAAGACGGTGGAAATGATTCCGACACCTGAACATGGAGCAGGTGGCTGCATGGTCCCGGTGAATACCCTCAGTACCGCCAATGTGAATGTCATTGTGGTGGGCGGTATGGGCGCTAACCCTTTACGGGGATTTAACAAGGTGGGTATTGATGTTTACTGGGCCGATAAGGGCACTATCCCTGATGCAGCAACAGTTATTGAACATTTTGTGGCGGGTAAATTGCCAATGATGCATGCGGATCAAGTCTGTGGTGGCGGCAGTAATTGCCATCATTGATTGAATATTTGATTTTTTGCGTTATCTGCAGTATATGATGTAGATATGTGTGATGGCAGTCTGTGTGTTGAAATGCATGCAAACTGCCATATTTATTTATTTTAACTGTAAAAAATAAAAAAAATGTCTCCACGACCAAAAAAAATACGACATTGTCAGGGGAATTTTTGTGGACGGGCCTTTAAGCCAACCGGTACTCCTTTAAGTAAGCTTGATCGGGTAGAACTGTATCGTGATGAACTTGAGGTACTCAGGCTTTGTGATCGTGACGGATTAACTCAGGAAGAGGCTGGGCAGTTCATGGGGGTATCGCGAGGGACTATTCAGCGGATTATCACCACTGCCAGAAAAAAGGTGGCCACGGCTCTCTCCGAAGGACAGGCCCTTGTTTTTATTGATGATGAAGAACAGGAAGAAACTACGACATAAGAGGTGTTGGTTTGCTCAATCACTGGTGGAGCAGTAACACAAAGGTAGTTGGTCTTTGCAACCCACTGGCCGTTTATTAGCGAATAATCAAAAAGACGATTATTCGCTAATAAACGGCATAAGGAGCAGTAAGCAGAACAGCCGAAACAGCACCCGCTGTTTCGTAACTGCTCCTAAATATTCTCCCTCGTCTTATGGAATTCAATGGCTGGCCATTTTTCCATGAAAAAGTTCAGCATCCACTCATTCTGGGCCAGATAGGTAAGGAATCCCTCCGCATCCCGGGCCAGTGCCGCCTGATTTTTTCTTTCAAATTCCGCCATCTTTTTTGAGTCTGCGCAGGTTACCCAGCGTGCGGCCTGATAGCTAATCGGTTCATAGACAGCATCTACACCGTACTCATTTTTCAGCCGGGCCATAGTGACTTCAAATTGAAGAACGCCTACCGCTCCCATGATATAATCAGCACCGATGAGTGGACGGAATACCTGGACCGCCCCTTCTTCTGCCAACTGAATCAGTCCCTTCTGGAGCTGCTTCATCTTCAGGGGATTCTTTAGTAAGACCCGGCGAAAGTGTTCAGGTGCGAAGTTGGGAATGCCGGTGAATTTGAGCGGTTCCTTGAGGCTAAAGGTGTCGCCGATCTTGATGGTGCCATGGTTGTGCAGGCCGATAATGTCTCCAGGCCAGGCCTCTTCCACGTTGGCCCGGTCCTGGGCCATAAAAATGGTGGCATTTCCCAAATTGATGTCTTTGTCCAGGCGATGATGTCGCACCTTCATACCGCGGGTGAATTTACCGGAGCAGATCCGGAAAAAAGCGATACGATCGCGATGGGCCGGGTTCATGTTGGCCTGAATCTTGAAAACGAAACCAGAGAAGTCTTCCTCCGTTGGCTCCACATCACGGGTTATAGCAGCTCTTGGGCTGGGAGGAGGGGCCAATTCTACAAAGGCGTCAAGCAGTTCCTGGACTCCAAAGTTGTTGACGGCGCTGCCAAAGAAGACCGGGGTCTGATTGGCCTTTATAAAGTGGTCATAGTCAAAGGGGTTGGCCGCCCCGGCCAGGAGCTCAAGGTCTGTGCGCAGTTCGTCGGCCTGATGTGCCCCCACGAGTTGATCAAGGCGCGGATCATCCAGGGATTCGATGGTGATTCCCAGCTGGCCACGGGATTCTTGGCCCGGGGTGAACAGGTGGAGTTGCTTGCGATAGAGATTGTAGACACCCTTGAAGGTCTTACCCATGCCTATGGGCCAGGACATGGGGGCGCATTCGATCTGCAGTTTTTCTTCGATCTCGGCCAGGATGTCGAGGGGCTCCATCCCTTCGCGATCCAGTTTGTTGATGAAGGTGATCAGCGGCGTGTTGCGCATGCGGCACACCTCCATCAGTTTCTCGGTCTGGGCCTCAACCCCTTTGGCATTGTCGATAACCATGATTGCAGAATCAACGGCGGTGAGCACCCGATAGGTATCTTCGGAGAAATCCTGATGGCCGGGGGTGTCGAGCAGATTGATCTCGTAATCCCGATAGGTGAATTTCATCACCGAGGTGGTGACCGAGATGCCGCGTTCCTGCTCGATGGCCATCCAGTCGCTGGTCGCGCGTCGTTCTATCTTGCGCGACTTGACGGCCCCGGCCAGATTGATGGCGCCGCCAAAGAGGAGGAGCTTTTCGGTAAGGGTGGTCTTTCCGGCATCCGGATGGCTGATGATGCCGAAGGTTCGCCGTTTGGCTACTTCCTGTTCAAGCTGTTTACTCATAATATTTAAAGGTGCTCATGTCTGGTGTTCTGGGGTTGGCGCAAGGTGTCATTGTAGGAATAAAGAAAGAAACACAATAGGTCTTTTTGGCAGGAATGCAATGGTAAAACGCATTGATGGGCCAATTACCCCGGATGAACTGGGGAGAATGGGAAATGGTCGATGGTCAGAGATTCCCTTTATCCACAAAGCCTGCCATCAGTCGCCCGAGAAAAAGATGTCGCCATACTGGGCGCTTGTCTCTTGGCCGCTATTGTCGGTATCGGTCATGATGGCTATGGCATCAATATATCTGATCTCTGTGCCAAAGAATTCTTTGAGATCGGCAGCGACATTGCGCTTTTCCTGATACCAGGTAGCTGCCTCGTCTGTTGATGAACGGAGGGCCAGCATCATGGCGCTTTTGCCGGCAAAGGCATTGGGCCAGCTCTTTCCTTTAGGCGAGGAGGAGGCCCAGACATAATTGATGGCCTTGGTCTTCCAGAAGAACAGTCCTCCGTCAACGACCACATAGATCCGAGCCCCATAGTCATCGCCGGATTTCGTCTGTTCATCGAGGGAATGCAGGGGCTTGTCAACGCGCCAGCGCCAGTTCAGATAGGGGGTTTGTTGCAGATCGATGCGCTGCTTTTTGAACAGCCCGGATGCGGCCGCCTGGCTGGTGGCCTTGACGACTGTTTCCTTTCCCTCCGTGATAAGCTGATAATCGGTCTTGCTGGAAAAGCTCTTTTCCTCCCATCCTCTCAAGCTCTCAGCTGCAAAGTCACCAACTGTAATTTTCATGGGTTCGGCACCAGAGGCAGGGGTGGTGAGCAGGAGCAAGAGGCCTATGCCAGAGCAGAGCAGAAAGGATGAGGTGTTTGTTGTTGCGAGTTTGGGTGTCGGGATTTTCATGGGGATGCAGGTAAAACTTTAAAGAAGATATGAAGGCATTTTGATGTCAGCGTTGATACTATGGTTATCTTTTAAAGGCCCCGTTCATGTTAAAGAATAGGATGTCTTTAGGCATGGAAGTATGTACAAACCAAACATTATCTATACCAGTAGGTAAGCCTTCAGGGTAAGCGTCACTTAAACTATCCCACATAATTCCTTCATTCATAAATGCGATACAGTCAGACTCGATCAGAAGAATGGTGGATTTGTCTTTACATTTATATGGGGCGAGTTTTTTTATCTTCCGATCAAGGTGATTTCGTAAACGCGATGGAAAATCATCAAGTATAGGGGCAAAACGCAATAATGAAAGTCCTGTTTTTCCTGAATGCGTCTTTCTTGCATGAAACTCAAATGGAACTCCAGGAATATTTGAAATAATGTGCGAACCATCTGCTAGGTTTATAGATTCATCAGCTATCCAGTTATGTAATGCTGTTCTCAGTCCTTGCCAGTCCGCCCCTTTTTGAATGCTATTATATGGCAGAGTTAAGAAAAGTCCAAAATGCAACACCTCGGTGAATTCTTGCTCCAACGTATTGAATGCCTGTAAAAACCATGTTGAATCTCTAGATTGTTTATGAATGAAGTCGATGCTCGTATGCTCAATAGCATATTTACCAGCTATAGCGTCTATATCACCTGGATGTTGCTCATCAGGAAACGTTTCGATTTCAAGACCTTCATTAAAATTAGTTGCCATATATTCAACGAATAGGATAACAACTTCTCTGTCATTTAATTGTCTTATTGGCATTGACTGTAGTTGTTTCCTTCACGAAGAATACAGAGTATTAGACAGAATTCGCCAATATGCGTTGCCAGGCAGATTCTGTCTGGCACGCATATTGCCCTTTCCGATCTCCTACCATTCAAAGCGGACGCTGTTATCGAGGGCGTCCACCTTGGCTATTTTTACCTGCACCATGGCACCCGGTTCCGGAATCTGGCCGGCGGGGGCCGGGATATCAATATCCAGCAGGATGTCGGTGAGCAGGAGGAAGATCCGTCTGGGGGTGGCATCAAGGACCAGGGCATTCATGCTGGCCCCTTTCCTGGCCTCAAGGTATTTGAGGAGCCAGTAGCGGTGGCGCTGTTGTTTGACCGCATTGGCGGAAGCCAGGGTCCGGCTGATGACGGCGGTGAAATCCTTGCACATCTTTTCATTGAAGCGCAGATCCTCACGTCTGATCAGGGAGTGGAGCTGGTGCTGCATCAGCAGATCAAGGAGTCTTCTGATCGGTGAGGTGATGGTGGTGTACTGTCCAACCCCAAGTCCGCTGTGAGCCTTGGCTTCGGTGAGCAGTTCGCCGCGGGAAAGCTGCTTGCGCTGCAGGCTGTTTAGGAAGAGGTCGTTGTCCAGGCCCTGTACCAGTCGTTTCCGGGGCGGACCCTGGGCCCTGAAGAGTCCGGGCGCCATCCGGTCGGCAACGAATCGTGCCGCCTCGGTATTGGCCAGGATCATCATCTCCGATACCAGAGTGCGGGCCGGGGTGTCGGTGTCGCTCAGAGTGACCTGGACAGTGCTATTGCCACTGACTGAAATATTCACATCGGGGAAGGGGAGGAGGAGGGCACCTGCCGCCACTCGTTTCTCGCGCAGTTTGATACGCAGCATGTTCAAGGTCTGCAGTTCCCAATCGTCTCTTTCGATCAGCCGGTCGGCTTCTTCATAGGTAAGGCGTCTGGCCACTTTGATGATGGAAGGTTTGATCCGTACCCGCAGTACCTCTGCCTCTGGTGACAACAGAATCATCAGGCTGATGGTGGCCCGGATCTCGCCCTGGATCAGGCTGCAGATTCCCTGGGAGAGATGGCGGGGCAGCATGGGGATCTGTCCTTCGGGAAAATAGAGGGAGGTGCCACGGTGCATGGCCTCCTGAAAAAGCGGATCTTCCGGGTTGACATAGTGGGCGACATCAGAGATATGGACGCCCACCAGATAGTTGACAGCCGCAGGGCAGGAATGTTCCAGTGTCGCGGGCACCATGGACGGTGCAGGAGCGACCTCTTCCGTGATGGTCAGGGCGTCGTCATAGTCCAGGGTCGTGGCGCCATCAATGGTCATGGGCTTGAATGCAGTGAGGTCCATCCGGCCCAGATCGCTGAACAGATCAGAGGTTCCCTTTTGCAGGAGCATTTCTGCCTGCTGTCTGGCTGCAAGGGAGAAGATCGTGGGAATCTCCTGGCGGAGCAGGGGGATGTTCTCATTGGGCTCCCAGATTCCAGCCTTTACCAGAAGATGAAAGGGGGCATGAGGGTCATGGAGGCCGGCCATTTTCAGCAGCTCCCTGGCCATGGCGGCCTGAGGGGCATCACCTGCAAAAAGGTAGAAGTCCTGGAGTACCGCCAGGCATTGATCAAGGACGGGTTTGAGGTCGGCGTCGATTTCTTCGTCCTGCATCAGCCTGGAGATGGCCATGGCACCATTGGTCAGCAGGGTATGTTTGCTCTGTTCTTTCTCGTGCTGGAGGCGGAGCTGTTCGACCTGCTCTCGGGAGTGGGCGTGGATCTCTCCTTCCCGGAACTTGAAATATAATCGGTCGGAGAAGACGCAACGGATAAAGGCTGCCACCATGTTGTCATCCGTATCGCTGCCAAAGGTCAGTTCTGCCAGAAATAGTGGTTCAAAGGCTGCCGTTTCCTCGTCCGTTGTCAGTTCCCAGATCTCCTCAAGATTAATCGTCTCCACCAAAGACTTGCGTTTGTCTGCGGCCTCCTGCAGTTGTTTGAGCATTTCTTCCCGGTCACCAGTTATGGAATGGGTGCGTTTAGAGATGTGCAGCACTCGAGAGAGGGGCAGGTTGATCTCGCGACCGGTCTGATTGATCAGCCGCAGCCGTTTTTCCTGGGCCTCGGTGACAAAGGCGCAGATAAACTTGCCGCCGTCCAGATATTCGATGATTTTTCCAGCTGTTGTCATGAGAACGTTGAATAGTGAAAGTGAAAAGTTTAGGGGCCGTTAAGAAATAAATTGACCTTTTATGCAAATTTCTTTTCGGCACTTTATGCCGTTTTTGTCATTCCATTGGCCATGTTATTTTTTACAACGGCTTAATTGTTCGCCAAAGGTGATAAGCGAATGACGAAGCGAACCATATACTTTATAGTATTGTTTGTTGTTTTGAACACTTTTATTCGCTCTGTGCGCTAACTTTTTTATTGATGGGAGAATCAGTTCGTTATGATGGACTTGGATGAGAAACAAATACGTTCCGGGATGGTTGCCATTGTCGGCCCTCCCAATGCCGGCAAGTCAACCCTGATGAATGCTCTATTGGAGCAGAAAATCTCTATCGTCACCCCCAAGCCCCAGACCACCCGCAACCGGATCCTGGGGATTGTCAATGCTGAGGGGTATCAGATCGTTCTCCTTGACACCCCTGGTCTGCATAAGGCCCGTGAACCGTTGAATCAGGAGATGGTGCGTATTGCCATGGACAGTCTGCACGGGGTGGATGCGGTGATCTACATGATTGATGTCTCCCTGCCTCTGCCGGATCGTTTGAAAAAGGAGAAGGGTCAGGAGCTGGCCGGATATATGGAGCAGGTGAGCTGTCCGGTGATCCTGCTTTTGAACAAGGTCGATCTGCTGAACAAGGAAAAACTGCTGGCCCTGATCCAGGCCTATGCCGAGATCTTCCCTTTTCATGCGATCATTCCCATCTCCGCTCTCCATGGCGACGGAACGGACCGCTTGCTGGACGAGCTGCTGCAGGTCTTGCCCATCGGGCCGCGCTATTATCCTGAGGATATCCCCACTGATGCCACGGAGCGTTTTCTGGTGGCGGAGATTATCAGGGAGAAGGTGTTTCTGCTTACGGGTGAGGAGGTGCCTTATTCCTCGGCGGTGCTCATTGAATCGTTCAAGGAAGACCCAGTGAAGGGGCTGATCACAATCCATGCCGCCATCGTGCTGGAGCGGGAGTCGCAGAAGGGGATTGTCATCGGCAAGGGTGGCCTGAAACTGAAGAGTATCGGTATTGCCGCCCGTAAGGATATAGAAAAACTGCTGGATCAGAAGGTGCTGTTAAAGCTCTGGGTCAAGGTGCGGAAAAACTGGTCTCAAGACGAAAATTTCTTGAAGGAACTGGGATTTTAGGTGCCGTTGTTCAAAGAGCAAACTCTTGCTCTTTGAACTTACGGCACCTTATGCCGCTTCAAGAAAACAGCCAATTTTTTCCGGCTGTTTTCTTGAGCGGCGCCTGCTAGATATCACGCAGGGGCTACAAGCAAGTTCTTCACCCATCAGTCTTTCCTCCTTTGAGTTCAAGAGAAAGGATAAACTCCGCAATCAGGGTCGCGACCTCTTCCTCACGTCTTAAAAAGAAGTGATCGGTGCCCCGGATGGTTTTATGGATGATGTCGTTTGGTCTCGGCAGATCGGCTGGTGTTGCCAGCAGGCCATCATCTTCTGCCAGGATGGTACAGATCGGGATGGATAAGGATTGTATCCCGGTAAAATCGTATTCGACCAAAGGCGGTGTGCAGGGCCTCCATGGTGTTGCCTTCCAAGCTGATATCACCTTGGAAGAAACCTTGCTGGGGTGAGAGTTTGCCGCTTACCATCTGGAGAAACGAGGATGGATTAACCCTATAGCCAAAGGTGCCCTGATGTTCGGAGGAAATTGAAATAAGCCGTCCCTGGCTGATCTCCAGAGTGCGGCGGGTACAGCCCTGAACATCAAGCCAGAACTTGCAGGAGAGGGATGCAAGACCGGCGATGAGTTGCTGCCCGTAAAAGATGGGCAGGAATTTTTCGAAATAGTCTTCAATGGCCGTGCGCTTGGTGGCTGAAAGGAAAACCAGGTCGGCATTGTTCTCTTTTTTACTGGCCAGATAGAGAGTGAAGGCTGAGAGCAACTCATCTTCTGAGATGGCCGGTCGCCAGAGCTGACTCATTATTTCTTCGAGATGAGTCCGGTCAAGCTGTATGTGCAGATCGAGATAGGCGTCGTACATAGCGGTCTTCTGGGTCATGACCTTTTCCGCAGGAGATGCAGGTTGCTCTTTGAAAGAGTTGGCCTCGACCAGACGGGCCACTTGCCGGCCAAAGGCATCATTAAAGACATCCTCCAGCATCTTGTTGGGACAGGGTTGGCTGCTCACCAGATGGAAGGTCCTGCCATGAATTTCAGGGGCAGCCGAGATTCGCATGATGGCCTTGACCACGTCATCGTCAAAGATAAAGGGCAGGGAGCAGGTTGCGTCCCCCCGGATTCTGATAGCTGTATCGTCTTGATTCCGGCGCCTGGAGGCGAGCAGGATGCGGAAGACGCCGTCAAGAAAGATAAAGGGGCCAAAGGTGTTGATCGAGTCCTGCGAGGGGTGCCGTTCCAGGATAATACCGGGCCGGTAGATGGTCACAGCGGAGCCGACCGTTGTCTTCTTGTAGGCAATCTGGGTATGGAGGTATTGTTCACCTCTGAATTTGCTCTCCTCATAGCCGTTACGAAACGTCTGGCCACGATCAAGATCATCCTCTTGAAAGAATCCAGCAAAGTTTCCCGCGACAAAGGCGGTGGAGATGTGATGGAGGTGGGCGCCTGCTTCCTCAGCCAGGGCGTAGATATTTTTGACACCGTTGATATTGACCGCTGCATAATCAGTCACCGATGCTCCTTTGAAATCGGTGCGGGCCGCCAGATGAAAGATGGTATCCACCGAGTTGCAGAGCGTTTGATAGGTATCTGCATCCAGACCAAGCTGGAGTCGGGAGACATCTCCTTCCAGATGAATGCAGGAACTGTGCGGAGCATCCACGCTTTTTGGGGCCTTGCGGCTGAGGATGACAACATCATTTCCGGCTGCGCACAGGGCTGCCACCAGTGGTCTGCCCACAACTCCGGTCCCGCCGGTGACCAGAATGCGTCTGGTTATCTTCGATTACCTGTTCAGCGGCCTGTTCCTGCCAGCTGGTGATCACCTGCTGGGTTTCCTGGGCGGACGGGATGTCCTGCGCCAGGTGTCTGAGATTACAGGACATGTTCAAAATATATTTATCTTTCAGGGCTTCATCGTTAAAACTTAGAGCCTTCCGGCTCCAGGCCAGGCAATGTCCGCACTGGTCGCAGCCAAGCCGGCACTGGGGTCTTTTTCTGGCAAAGAAATCAAGAAATCCGTCCAGTGCCTTATTGTCAAGGATCACATCTAAAACCGGGAGTCGGGTGCCATCGTTGTTGTCGCGAAAGGCAAGCCAGTGCGGCCATCCTAACAGCTCCAGCAGGTTGCCGGAAAAGTCCCTGGCTAGATAACTGCGGCAGAGACGCAGGATCTCAGGGCCGGGGAGTCCCCGGCCCGCTATTTTGAAATAGGAAAGGCCGGCCTCTTCCCAGAGATAGAGGTCTTCCGGTCGTACCCAGGGGCTTTTGAGAAATTCTGCCTCTTTCTGAAGTTTCTGCAGGAAGCACCAATTGAGATAATTTTGATTATAAGGAATCCCTGCCCCGCCGCGCAGATAACTCTGGGAGCCCATGGAGGCCACGCAGTAATGGTTGTACTTAAAGTGGCACTGGCTGATACAAACGGGATTGACGATGATCTCCAGCGGCACCGGGCTTGCTGCACATGCCTTTCGTAAAAACTGAAAATCACGGTTCACCTCCACATCCAATACCACCCGGGAGGCTCCGGCTTCGTGATACTGATTGATCCCGGCCACGGCTCCCACGTAGCCGATGGTTGAGGTCACTACCTCGAGCTGGGGAAATGTACTGCTGATAATTTCAATCAGGTAGGGGATGGCAACGGTTACGGAAGCGACCCCAGCATCCACCAGAAAGCCTAGAAGTGCTGCCAGTTCTCTTCGACCTTTATGGGTGTATTCCAGGTTAGCGTAACTGGGGGCATTGAACAAGTAGTTAAAGCCGATACCCTTTTCCCGGGCAAGGGCGACGTGATGTTGAAACTGTTTTCGGTTGACAGCCGGAAGATATTTTGCCGGTCATGCCGAGTTAAAGGCGCCTTCCTGGAATGAGCCGTAAATCTCAGAGATTTCTCCATAGCTATCGGAAAATTCCTGATTCAATTCACTGAGCGCAGCGATAAAATCAGAAGAGAATGTGGTTGGTATGGTGAATTTTCGCATGAGATTAATAAAAAGCCTCGTGGATGGAATCTATGATCTTTGAAGACAGGACTATGGGTGGCCTTTCAGGATCATTAGAGCTGTGACGTTCCAGTTGCAGGCGTAGGGTGTCGGCGCCACTCTCCTCATGTGAAAGTGGAACAATGAGATTTTTTGTTTCACCGGCAACAAGAGCTTTTCCTTCATCACTGACCAGCAGTCTCTTTTCTGCCACCTGAGAATCACCTTTGAAGAAAAGCAGCGAGAGCTGGACCTCCTTTTTGCCAAAGGTTCCCGTGGGTAGGTTGTGGGGCAGGTTGTTGCGGATCTTTATTGTAAGAGTTGGTGTGTTTTTCACTTTTTGCGAGGCATGAACGGTCATGTTGACACCGTCTGGAAAGTTGGACATCTTTTCCAGAGTGATTGAATGGTTGCATGCCATGACCTTTTCTTCAAAAGAGACCAGGACATTGGAAAACAGATTGGTCCCTTGGCTTACATAACATTGTTTAGTGGATTGGTGGCATTGCTGGCAGCTCCTCAGATTTTGTTCTGCTGCGACCTTCTTCCACTGAGAATAGGTCTCTTCATGACAGGTGGCGCAGAGGGCTGGGGTCAGATAAAATGGATCCTGCTCTATCGGATGCGGGGTGAACAGGGCGGAACTTTTATGGGGGCCGTGCATCTTTCCTTGAGAGAGGTGACAGCTGATGCAGTTGATCCCTTCGTCACGATGGAAGGAGCGAGCCTCTGCTTCCCTCTCATGGATGCCCAGAGGGACATGACATCTCAGGCAACTATCTTCTTCCGGAGTTTCGGTGGCTTCCTGGAAAGACTTGTTGCTGAAGGACCTGGCATGAGCTGTTCCAATCCACTCCTGATACTGCTGCATATGACAGGCACTGCAATGGATTGCCTGGGGTCCGTCATGGTCTTCAGGGGGAATCCGGGTAAGATGGCTGAAAGAGGTGCAGCCCGCCATGAAAAACATCCAGGAGAGGAAAACGGCAACGATAGTGTGCGCAAGAGCACGAGGGATACTATACATTTGCGATGAATTGGCAGTGCCCTCTGCATATGAAAAGGACGTTGAGTCTGAATTGTTCAGGTTAAGAGAACGGATATGAGTATCCTGACTTGTTCAGGTGTAAGACCATTGTGCTTGAATAAGACAACCATTTTATTCTGTTATCGGGGCGGTTCCCTCCTCTGCAGGTACCTTTTTGTTATTAGCCGTGGAGTAAATCTTCAGGCTTTTCAAGATATTCAGGGCTGAGCGGAGTTGATTGTCTTTTTCCAGCCGGATCTCGGAATTGCCGGCCGGTATTTCGGTGTTGTCTGGCTCATTCAGGATAATGGGGGCCTGTTCTTGTTCTGTTTGGGGCTCAGGAGTCTGAGCTGGCTCTTGAGCCTGATTCGGGTTGGGAATATGGTTTTTCAGGTCAGCTTCTTTTAAGGTAACAGGCGGTTTGCTTTTCTTGCCAGTGTCATCGCTGGAGGCAAAGGGAACTACCACATCCGGGGTGATTCCGGTGGCCTGAATGGAGCGGCCGTTTGGGGTGTAGTAACGGGCAGTGGTCATCCGCAGGCCTGCACCTTCCGGCAGGGGAAGAATGGTCTGCACAGAACCTTTGCCAAAGGTCTTGGTGCCGACAATAATGCCTCGTTTGTGGTCCTGAATGGCACCGGTCACGATTTCGGAGGCGCTTGCCGAGCCTTCATTGACGAGGACGACCAGAGGAAAAAGGTTTTTGCCGCCATTACTGTGAGCCTGGAAGGTCATGTTCTGTTCCCTGACCCGTCCTTTGGTATAGACCACCAGCCCCTCATCCAGGAAAATATCCGTGACTGAAACAGCTTGGTCGAGCAGGCCGCCGGGGTTGTTGCGCAAGTCAAGAATCAGTCCGTTGACAGGGTGTTCTTTCTGCAGTTTCTGCAAGGCCTTTTTAACCTCTTCTGTGGTCTGGCTCTGGAAATTGGTGATGCGGATATAAGCCAGTCCCGGTTCCAAAAAGCTGTCTTTGACACTGTGTAAAGGAATGTTCGCACGGGTCAGGGTAAAATCCTTCAGCTCTTCCCAGCCTTCGCGATGAATGGTGAGGATGACTTTTGTCCCTTCCGGTCCCCGTAGTTTTTTGATGGCATCCATGGGGCTCATACTTTGGGTAGGCTCGCCATCGATCTTGATGATCAGGTCTTTTGCCTTCAGACCGGCTCGGTCTGCCGGAGTCTCTTCGATAGGAGAGACCACGGTAAGAATTCCTTCCTCAATGGAGACTTCAATGCCGATGCCGCTGAAGCTTCCTTCTGTCTCTTCTTGTAGTTCCTTGAAATCTTCAGGTTTGAGATAGGACGAATGAGGATCAAGGGAGAACAGCATGCCACTGATGGCTCCTTCCATAACCTTCTTGGCATCAATGTCATCCACATAATTTTCTTGAAGAATACTTAAGACATTGGCAAAAGTTTCAAGCTGCTGGTAGGTGGATTGGCGTTCTCCCTCTGAGATTTCGGCATGGATCTGAAGGGGCAGGCAGAAGGTGAGAATGGTCAGGATTCCATAACGAAGCAAAGAACTGATTGGTTGGTGCATATCGATTTTTTTTTAATGAATTTTTAGGTTAAGTATTAAGTCTGGCTCTGATTGAAGATCTGTTGCCATCTATCAGGCGGCAGGATGCTTTTTGACACAAAGAAAAGTAATCATTCAAGTGTGCTGTGTCAGGGGAGGGACAGTTTATTTTTATCCAGCCAGAGTAGCGGGTCTTCGGTCTCGGCGCCATGACGGATTTCAAAATATAACCCTTCTTCCACCAGGGTGGCTGTCTCACCCATAATCCCAATGTTCTCTCCTGCCTTAACCGCATCGCCTTCTTCTTTCAAAAGCTTTTCTATCCTGGAGGTAACGGTGTAATATTCAAAGCCATGGTCGATGATGATAGTATTGCCGTATCCTCGAAGATATCCGGCGTAGTGGATGGTGCCCTCAAATATCGCTTTGACCTTTGTTCCATCAGGTGCCTCAATGGAAATACCGGCAGATACACCTTCAACTCCCATTTTGTTTTTAGTGGATTGTCCATAAAGGGTGAGCACTCTTCCACTCACCGGAAGTAGCAGCCAGCCCTTGTTCATGAGGAATCCCTGACTGAAGAGCACTTTTTTCTGCTTCATAGTTGCAAGTTGGGTTGACAAGTCTCCAGCCGCCTTCTCAATCTCTTGTGCTGCCTGTTCATGCAGTTTTGTCTGGGTCCGAATCTGGGCAAGCAGTTCTTTTTTTTCCTGTTTGGTTTGTTCGACAGCTTTTTTTTCCTGACTAGCTTGGTTGATAAAGTCGTCGAGCAGATTTTTTTCCAGGATCAGAGCCCTCTTGGTTTGTTCTAAGCCTTCCAGGGTTTTCCGGTATTGCTGCAAGAGGTTCTGGTCATAGTGGATTAAGACGCTGAAAGAGTCGTGAATGCTGAGCAGTTTCGGCAGGGTGTCGGCGGAAAAGGCCACATTGATCACTCCGATCTTTCCTGTCTTATAGTAGGCCGTTATTCGCTTCTGCAGGTGAGCTTGTCCCTTTTGTTTTTCAAGCTGAATGGAGCTTATCTCTCTTTCCTTGACAGCGATCAGTTCCTGCTGAGTGGCCATAGAGGTCTCCAGATCTTGGAGCTTTGTCATTTTTTCCAGGAGATGCGCATCAATGACTTCAAGCTCGGCAAGCAGATTCCTTTCTTGGGTTATAGCCTCAGATGCTTGTTCCTGTTGACGTTTAAGTCCTTGCTGCAATTGATTAATTGAGATGCTCTGGCTTTCAATCTTTTGTTCAATGGCCTTTTTCTCTGCCTTCCAATCTGTGGCGTTGGCTTTTTGCACAAGGAGAAAGCTGAGGAGCACAAGGCCGAGGATGTAAAAATGATAGAATGATTTTATTCTTGGGTGAAATGCGTTACCGGAGGAGCGGCAGCTATTGACAGTTTGAAATGTCTTCATCCTGGATTCGAGGAACGCATCAGATTCGCAGAAATTTCTGCATGGAGGTGTAGCTGCCTGCGGTGCAGAGGATAATGGATAAAATAACAATGGTACAGATAATTTCCGGTGGAAAAAAGGTGAAGGTGAAGAGATCAAGAAAACCTGCTCCCGAGAAATGGCGTAATATCCATTGAAAGAGTGTGTAGAGTGAGGCAAGTCCTAGCAGCGAACCCATGAGGCCTAGGAGTATTCCTTCCAGGAGAAAGGGGGTACGGATGTAGTTATTGGTCGCACCAACCAGCTTCAGGAGTTCCAGCTCTTCCTGCCGGGCGAAGATGGTCAGGCGGATGGTGGATGCAACCATGAAGGTGGCGGTCAGAATGAGCAGGAAACCACTGAGGAGCACGACAATGGAGAGCAGTTGGGTGAAGTAGTAAAAACGCTCCACCCATTTTTGGCCGTATTGTACCTTCTGGCTGCCAGGCAGTGTGGCCAGGTATTCGGAAAAGAGCTTGATCTGGCTGAGGCTGCGCAGACTCCTCAAGGGAGTCACCTCTATTGAGGCGGGCAGGAAGTCGGTGGGCATGTCGGTGAGGACATCACGGTTGTCGCCAAGCTCTTTGGCAAAACGCGAGTAGGCTTCTGCCTTGGAGATAAATTTTATTTCCTGCACCTGGTCAAACTGGGTGATCTTAAGGCGAAGTTGTTCCTGCATTTCAGGACCGGGCTCTTCTTCTAAATAGACGACAAGGCGCAGGTCATCGCTTACCTTGTCTCCGGCGTTCAGCATGTTGAGGTAGATCAAATAAAAAAAAGAAAAAATAAGCACAGAGAGGCTGACCGTCAGGCAGGTCATGAACTGGGTTGTCCATGTCTGTCGCAGGTTACGTCCTGTCTGCCGGAAGACGGAAAACCAGAAATTCATATCTCGTTACCTCTGGTCAGTGATGCTAGTTTCCCGTTATGGAGTCTCATGACACGATGGGTGGAGTGACGGTAGAGGGTTTCGTCATGGGTGGCGATGACGATGGTGGCGCCGGAGTTGCTGCACCTGACCAGCAGTTCCATGACCTGGGCAGTGCTGGTTGCATCCAGATTACCGGTTGGCTCATCGACTAGAATCAGGGTGGGGGAATTGGCAACCGCCCTGGCCAAGGCCACGCGTTGTTGTTCTCCACGAGAGAGGTCGCCGGTCAGGATGTCGTGTTTGTCTTCGAGCTGCAGTTGAGCCAGCAGGCTCCTGACCCGGCTGCGGATGATCTGTGGTTTTTTGTAGGAGACCTCCATGGAAATAGCGATGTTTTCCGCCACTGTCCGCTCGGTAAGCAGCCGGAAATCCTGGTAGGCCATTCCTACTTTCTGCCGTAGCTTTGCCAGTTTGTTGCCGGTAACCTGGTGGATGTTCATGCCGGCGACCTCAATCAGCCCCGTGCTGGGTTTGTCCATGTTGGAGAGCAGTTTGAGCAGGGTGGTTTTTCCCGCGCCGCTCCTGCCGATCAGGAAGAAGACCTCTCCACTGGCAATGGAGACAGAGATATCGGCCAGTGCTGTCACGTTTGGCGGATAACTCTTGCTGACCTTGATCACCTCGATCATGGCCGTGCGGGAGGAAGTAGTGGTTTCGGTCATGGCGGATTATTTATTCCAACCGATGAATAATTGGTAGTTGATCATTGGCTAGTGTCCATTGCAAAGATTGTATCAAAAAGAGCGGTTGTGGTTTGAATGATCTCGGCGTCATCGCCCAGTTTGAGGTAGGACTCGCCGCTCAACTCCTGATTAATCAGGTCGTTACTGGTAGGTATGATGCCGCCCAAGGTCATGCCTGTTTCCGCGACTGCCGCATTGATCTTTTCCTGAAGCAGGCTTGGTAGTGGTTGCGGCGCGCGATTGATCAGCAGATACTGATGTTTGACATCCAGTCCCAGAGGGGCGGTGATGTCTGATATGCGTTTGGCGGTCAGGATGCCGCGGGCTGAAGGATCGGAGGTGATAAAGAGGTAGTCGATGGTACGAAGATTCATCCGGCTCAGATGTTCCATTCCGGCCTCATTATCGACGATGATATATTGATAATTGTCCGCCAGTTTGTCCATAGTCATGGCCAGATACTGGTTGGCGGCGCAGTAGCAGCCAGGACCGTCCGGTTGGCCCATGACCAGGAGATCAAAACCGATTTCTTCGATCAGGGCCTGGTGAATCTTCAGCTCCATGAACTGATCACGGCTCATATTAGGCGGTAGCTCCCCTTTCAGCTCTTTTCTGATCTTGCCCAGGGTAAGGCCCACCTTCATGCCAAGCAGTTCGTTCAGGTTGGCGTTGGCGTCTGCGTCGACCAGAAGGAGAGGGGTCATTTTTTTCTGCAGGAGGTATCTGGTCAGCAGGGCGGATGTGGTTGTCTTGCCGGTTCCGCCTTTGCCGGCCATGGCTATTACTTTTGTCATCGTCTGTCTCGTTTATATCTCTGCTCAGGGAAAAGAGTTGGGAAAACTGATGAACCGTTAAGGATATGATTTCCTCTAGTTATTCCCTTAACGCTCTTTGGGCCGTTTTCACAATTTTAAGGTCAATGTTATTTTTGAAAGACAACTTAAATCTCTCTTTCATATAATGAAGACCACACTTTATGTCAAATTAAAGGTGCTTTTGGCAGTTGATTCTTACTTTCCCCTTGCAACTTGATACGCAGTTGGTATTTTTATAAGTTTTATATGAAAAGAAGGAGCAGGGGGAGTACATTGCAAAAGTCAGTCTGTTTCTTGTTTATAATATCTTAACTTTAATTTGTTCACGAGCCGTGCCTTGCTGAAAAAAGGAGAATACCATGGATTACAGGGACACCCTGAATCTGCCCCAGACCAATTTTAACATGAAGGCCAATCTGTCTCAGAAAGAGCCTCTGTTATTAAAACGTTGGGAAAAGGAAGACCTGTACGGACAGTTACAGGAGCGGGGACAGAATAAACCCCTTTATGTCCTACATGATGGCCCTCCCTATGCCAATGGTCATATCCATCTGGGAACTGCTTTTAATAAAATTTTAAAGGATATTATCCTGAAATCCCGCCGTATGGCAGGCTTTCAGGCTCCATATATCCCTGGTTGGGATTGTCATGGCCTGCCCATTGAACACAATGTGGACAAGGAGCTGGGTGACAAGAAAAAAGTGATTCCCAAGCTATCCAAACGGGGAGCCTGCCGCAAGTATGCGGAAAAGTGGGTCAAGACCCAGAAGGCTGAGTTTAAGCGCCTTGGTGTCCTCGGTGACTGGGACAGGCCCTATTTGACCATGAATTACGACTATGAGGCGGTCATTGCCAGGGAGTTTAACCGTTTTCTGCTCTCGGGCTCAGTGGTCCGCAACAAGAAGCCGGTATTCTGGTGTTCCACCTGCACCACCGCCCTGGCTGAGGCCGAGGTTGAATACTATGATCACACCTCGCCTTCCATCTATGTGAAATTCCCGGTGGTTGAAGACCTCTCGGATATTGATCCGGCGCTCGGTGCGGCCAAGGTGTCGGTGGTGATCTGGACCACCACCCCCTGGACCCTGCCGGCCAATCTGGCCGTGGCCTTTCATCCGGATTTTGTTTATGCCGCCGTGAAAGTTGAGGGTGAAATTCTGATTCTGGCCCAGGATCTGGTCCTCAAGGTGATGGCCGATCTTGCCATTGCGGACTATGCCATTGTTGCTACCTTTTCAGCGCGCGGCCTTGAGCGCAGGAACTGTCGTCATCCCTTCCTGGACCGGAACTCTCTGATGGTCCTGGCCGATTACGTGACTGCCGATGCCGGTACCGGATGTGTTCATACTGCCCCTGGCCATGGTGCCGACGATTATCTGACCGGTCTGCGCTATGGCCTGGAGGTCCTGTCACCGGTGGACAGTGAGGGCTGTTATACTGCGGAGGCCGGCAAGTATGAGGGCCAGCAGGTGCCGGCGGTCAACAAGGTGATCACTGGGGATATGCGGGAGTCAGGCGTCCTGCTCCATGAGTCCGCCATTACCCATAGTTATCCCCACTGCTGGCGTTGCAAGAAGCCGGTTATGTACCGGGCCACGCCCCAGTGGTTTATCTCCCTGGATCAGAATGACCTGCGTGCCAAGGCCTTGGCCGAGATTAAAAAGGTGGAGTGGACTCCGGCCTGGGGGATGCAGCGGATTCAGTCCATGGTTGAAAACAGGCCGGACTGGTGTCTCTCCCGTCAGCGCACCTGGGGCGTACCCATCACCGTACTCAGCTGCAAGGAGTGCGGAGAGGTCGTCAAGAGTGAGGCGCTGGTTGAACGGATTGATCTCCTGTTCAAGGAGGAAGGGGCTGATGCCTGGTTCCGCCACGGGGTGGAGGATTTTCTCGAGCCCGGCACCTGTTGTTCCCAGTGTGGTTGCACCCATTTTGTCAAGGAAGAGGATATCCTGGATGTCTGGTTTGACTCCGGTACCAGTCATGCCGCGGTCTGTGAAAAGCGGGAAGAGCTGCGCTCCCCTGCCGATCTCTATCTTGAAGGCAGTGATCAGCACCGCGGCTGGTTTCAGTCCTCTCTGCTCACCTCGGTGGGAACCCGGGGGCGGGCCCCGTTCAAGGGTGTTCTGACCCATGGCTATGTGGTTGACGGCAAGGGCAAGAAGATGTCCAAGTCCGTCGGCAATGTAGTGGCTCCCCAGGAGGTGATTGATAAATTCGGCGCCGAGATTCTGCGTCTCTGGGTTTCCAGCGAGGACTACCGTGATGATGTCAAGGTCTCGGATGAGATCCTGAAACAGGTGGCCGATGCCTATCGGAAGATCCGCAATACCATCCGTTATATGCTGGGCAATCTCTTTGATTTTGATCCTGAGCAGGATCGTGTTGCCTATGCTGATCTGCCGGAGATCGATCGCTGGGCCCTGGCCCGTTTTGAGGAGTTGAAAGGACGGGTGACGGCGGCTTACGAACGCTTTGAATTCCATTCGATCCATCAGGGGCTCAATTATTTCTGCGGCTTGACCATGAGTGCTTTCTATCTTGATATCCTCAAGGACCGGCTCTACTGTTCCGGAACGGAGTCGCTTCCGCGCCGTGCGGCCCAGACGGTGCTGCATGAGATCCTGGATGGTCTGCTTCGGCTCATGACCCCGGTGCTCAGCTTTACCGCGGCCGAATCCTGGGAGTCACTGTATAATCTTGCACCGGATGCGCCCCTTGAGCAGAGTGTCTTTTTTGTGGAATTTCCGCCTCTGCATCCGGAAAGGCGCGATGGCGAGTTGGAGGGCAGGTGGGAAAAACTGGTCATGGTTCGTTCAGAGATCACCAAGGCCCTGGAAGGGGCCCGTCGGGAAAAGGTGATCGGTCATCCCCTTGAGGCAGAGGTGTTGCTCCAGGTCGGCGGTGAATGGGCTGATTTTATCCACCAGGAGTGGCAGACCATCAAGGATGTCTGTATTGTCTCTGAGTTGACCCCGTGCGATGATTTTGCGGTTCTTGGGCTTACTCCTTATGTGAGCAAGGAACTTCCAGGGCTGTCTGTGGCCGTACGGCAGGCCACTGGAGAGAAGTGCGAGCGTTGCTGGATTCGCTCTACCACCGTGGGAAAGAATCAGGTCCATCCACAGCTCTGTGCGCGCTGTGCTTCCGTGGTGACTGAGATGGGTCTGGGGGCTTTCGTATAAATGATACGTTTTTTGGCTATAGTAGCGGCGGTTGTGGTCGGAGACCAGTTGACAAAACTGTGGATTCTAAATTCATTTTCTTTGTATGAATCCCTGGAGATTATCCCCGGATTTTTCAGCCTCACCTATTTGACGAACAAGGGGGCTGCTTTTGGCTTTCTGGCCGGACAGACAGGGGCTTGGCGACACTATCTGTTTTTGGTTCTTGGGGCTGTAGCCCTGATGGTGATTGTCATTGCCTGGTTTCGAATGCGGCATGCTCACTGGCTCTATTCAATAAGCCTGCCACTGATTGGTGGCGGTGCCCTTGGTAATCTGATAGATCGTATCAGGCATGGTTCCGTGGTTGACTTTCTTGATGTTTTCATCGGGACCCATCACTGGCCGGCTTTTAATGTTGCAGATTCAGCGATCAGTATTGGGGTGGCTGTTTTTTTACTTGCGAATATATTGGAAGATTCTGAGCAGGGACGCTCTAGTGTTGCGGGTGCCAAGGACGGGGCAGGGGCGACAAAAAGGGAAATTGATAAGTGAAGGTTGAAGAATTAAGTAGTCTCAAAGTACCTAGAGTAAAGGTGTTGAAATGAAAATAGCAGTTCTTTTTCCAGGCCAGGGCTCTCAGTATCTGGGCATGGGGCGCGAATTTATTGAGACAGATTCTGCTTGCGCTGCTATTATGGTACAGGCTGAAGCTGTGTGTGATTTTCCCCTGCGCCAGCTCTGCATCGAAGGGCCCATGGAGGAATTGACCAGGGCTATTCATCTGCAACCGGCCATCACTGTAACTAATCTTATCTGCTGGCAGGCGCTGCAAAAGGCCTGGAGGGGTAAGGTCGTTGCCAGTTGTTTTGCCGGGCACAGTCTGGGTGAATATTCAGCCCTTTGTGCTGCCGGGGTGCTCAGTGTTGAGGATACCATGCGGCTTGTGGCCAAGCGCGGCATGTTGATGGAGCGTGAGGGACAGAAACATCCAGGGGCCATGCGAGCCGTGCTCGGCTTGAGCATTGGTGATATTGAAGGAATTATTGCTCAGTGTGCTGGTGCTGGTGTGGCCACCGTTGCCAATTATAACACCGATCAGCAGATCGTGATCTCAGGGGAGGTAGCGGCGCTGGATGCCGTTGGGGGCATCGCCGCAGAGCGGGGTGCTAAAATTATTCCTTTGGCGGTCAGTGTGGCCAATCATAGTCCACTGGTGGCGGATGCTGTTCCTGATTTTGCCACATTTATGGCAGAGGTGGAATTTAATCGTCCGCAGATTCCTGTTTATTTTAATGTCCTGGCCGCAACGGAAGAGGAACCCGCTATGATTCGAGAAGTAATGGCCAGGCAGATCGCCTCCAGGGTTCGCTGGTTCGAGCTCATTCAAGCCATGATCGGGCAGGGAGTTGATACCTTTATCGAGGTGGGTCCCAAAACTGTGTTAAAAGGGATGATACGTAAGATTGCCCCCAAAGGCTATGTATATCAGGCCTTGCAGCTGGATACTCCTGACAGCTTGGGTCAATGTCTTGAACAGCTAGGCATGAATTAATTTTGTCAGTAAGGATGGGTCACACTATGAAGCCAAAAAAAATGTTCATTATCTTCTTGTTCCTGATGATTGTGGTTGTCCCTGTTGCCGGTAGCTGGGCTGAAGATGGAGAAGGAAGTGTTGGTTTGCTGGATGATGATGGGAAGGAAGATTTTGACACATTTTTCGAAGAAGAGAGTGGATATGATCCTTTGGAGTCCATGAATAGGGTTTTTTTTCAAGTGAATGATAAACTCTATTTTTGGGTATTGAAACCGGTCAACAGGGTATATTCAACAGTTGTTCCCATTGATCTTCGACAGTGTTTTGGTAACTTTTTTGATAATATTGCCGCCCCGGTACATGTGATAAACAATCTTTTACAGGGAAAGTTTACCGATGCGACCATTGATTTTTCAAGATTCTTGATTAACTCCACAGTGGGAGTTTTGGGGCTTGGGGATCCGGCCTTGCGCTCATTTGGGCTTGAGCCTAAGCCTGAAGATTTTGGCCAGACCTTGGGGGTCTGGGGGCTTGGTGAAGGACCTTATTTGTGTCTGCCGCTTATTGGGCCCTTGACTGTGCGGGATTCATTTGGCTTTGCTGGTGACGCTGTAACTCATCCGGTCACCTATGTTAGTAGTACGTATCTGGATAGCACAGCTTATTATTCAGCTGATAAGTTGAATCTGTTGTCTTTGAATCCCGACCTTTATGAGGAGATGAAAAGGTATTCTCTGGATCCTTATGTCTCTATGCGACAGGTGTATCTTGAATACAGGCGGAATAAGGTGTTGGATAAGAAAGTGGAAAATAATATAATCAATGATTTGTAGCCAGGAGTTGTGCAGATAAATGTTACTTAGAAATTTAAAAAAAATAATTATGATGAAATATATATATGCGTTATTGGCCCTGCTTGTTTGCTCTTTCTGGTCTGATCCTTCTGCTCTTGCTCTTGGTGGGCCCACAGAGCAGTTACGGCCCACGTTAAATGTCGTGATAGATATCCTGCTTGATCCTTCCCTGAAAGGGAGCGAATATAAGGTGGAGCGGCGTACTAAAATTATGGGTCATGTAACCCAGGTATTTGATTTTCGTGAAATGTCCAAACGGGTGGTTGGGAGGGAATGGAAGGCTTTGTCTCCCGAAAAACAGGACAATTTTCAGAAGATTTTTACCAAACTGCTTGAAAATGCCTATATCGGCAAATTAGAGAATTATTCCGGGCAGGAAATTCAGTACATTGGAGAACGGCTGAAGGATGATAGAGCAATTGTCTCGACTCAAATTGAGAATAATGGCCAGTTGATTCCTGTTGATTATGTCATGATTAAAGAAGGAGCTCGGTGGATGGTCTACGATATTAATATCGAAGGGGTGAGTCTGGTTCGCAACTACATGGAACAGTTCAAATCTATCCTTCGTCGTGACAAGTTTGACGGGCTGGTAAAGCTTCTCGAGGAAAAAAACAGGACTTTTGAATAATTTACTTTCCTCAAAGCATCCTTCAGGATTGGCACAGAAACGTTGTGGGGATGTTTTTGCTTTTCTTGGAGCAGAAGAGCAGAAGCGACTGGCGTCTGTGGTAACCGAAAGGATTCTTGAACAGGATTCGTATCTCTTTGAGGTTGGTGACCCTGCCGACGAGGTCTTCTTTCTGGCTCAGGGGCGGCTGTCAGTTCAAAAAAAAACGGGGTTTCATCGTAAGATGCAGGTGGTGGCTATACTGGAATCAGGGGCCATCGTAGGCGAGGCCGGGCTTCTGTCAGGTCATGTCCATGGTGTAAGCGTCAGAGCCATTGAGCACTCGCATCTTTTTCGTTTAGGGTGTCAAGAGCTACAGACTCTGGAACGCACTGACTCGCAACTGGTTATCCAGCTTTTAAAGCACTTGTTGTTGATCAGCAGTCTGCGTCTGGAGAAAACTGCTGAACGCTTGGCCCATGTGCTGTAGGGTTTTTTTGCAAGGCAGATTTTGTTAAACTTCTTGCCTGTCGGGAGCTTTATATTTGTCATGGAGTTGATAGCTCTTCTCTGACAAAGTGCTTGGGCCTGCTTTTTTTCCTCGCCATTCTTGAAAAAATTGTTTACTTTTATGTCCTTTGTCTGCGTTCTTCGTTGAAATTTGTTGGATCAAATACTCTGATGCGAATAAAAGTTATTAGTTATATTATTCGTTGTCAGTCATGAAGTTTTGTGGATTTATGTAGTAATTAAGTAGTTTATCGTTGTTACAGTATGTGTAGCTTTATCTCAATTTACCCTGAAAAACATATTTTGTTTTTTGCTGGAGGATATTATGGCATTACCCAAGAGACGACATTCTCACTCTCGTACCCGTAAAAGAAGGTCGCATGATGCACTGAGTGCGCCAGGTATGTCTACCTGTGCCGAGTGTGGTGCGCCAAAACAGCCACATCGTTTGTGCCCAAGTTGTGGAAAATACAAGGGGCGTACGGTTGTTAGTCTTGATATTGATATAGAGTAGGCCCAATTGTGCGGATTGCCCTGGATGCCATGGGCGGAGACCATGGCCCCGAGGAACTGATTGATGGGGCATTGCTTGCCGTAAAACAGACCGATCTGCAAGTAACCCTGGTTGGTAACCGGCAGGTTCTGCAGGCTCATCTTGACCGATTGAGGTCTGGCGATACTGGATTGCTGCAACGTATTCAGATTGTCCATGCGGCTGAGGTGGTGGAGATGAGTGAGTCGCCTGTCGACGCTATCCGCAAGAAAAAAGATGCCTCGGTTCTGGTTGCCTTCGATCTTGTGCGTCAAGGACAGGCTGATGCCGCCGTCAGTGCAGGTAATTCCGGTGCAACAATGGCTGCCGCTGTACGAAAGCTTGGCCGGATGGAGCATGTGTCCCGGCCAGGAATAGCCAGCATCTTTCCCACCTTGAAGAAGCCGGTCGTCATGATGGATGTTGGGGCCAATGTTGATTGTCGTCCCCAGCATCTTTTTCAATTTGCGGTCATGGCCTCTGCCTTTTCCCATATATTCGATATAGATCGTCCCCGAATTGGTATCCTCAGCATTGGCGAAGAAATTGGGAAGGGGAATACCCTTGTTAAAGAGACCTACGCCCGGCTTGCTGCCAGTTCACTGAATTTTGTGGGAAATGTCGAGGGGCGCGATGTGTTTCAAGGCAATGTGGATGTTATTGTCTGTGATGGCTTTGTCGGCAATATCTGCCTGAAGCTCAGCGAGGGTCTGGCTGGGGCTGCTATGCAGATGTTGAAAGACGAAATCATGAAGTCAACTGCTGCCAAAATTGGATACTTTCTTGCCCGTCCCGCCTTTCGTTCCTTTGCCAAGCGTGTCGATTATGCAGAATATGGCGGCGCGCCTCTTCTGGGTATCAATGGTGTTGGCATTATCTGTCATGGTAAGTCCAGTGCTGAGGCCATTAAGAATGCAATCCTTGAAGCTGCCAAGATGGTAGAAAAGCAAGTCAATCAGAGAATCGCGGCAGGTCTTGCCGAAATTGCTCAGGATGAAGAGGCTGTGGTCTGATGGGCACAGCGATTCTTGGGACAGGGGTATATCTGCCAGAGCGGGTTGTGACCAATCAGGATCTTGCAAAGGTTGTTGATACCAGTGACGAGTGGATACGGACCAGAACCGGGATCAGTACCCGTCGAATTGGGGGTCAGGGCGATGAAACTTATCTGCTGGCTGCCAGAGCTGCGGTAAAGGCCTTGCAGATGGCTGAGCTTTCTGCTAACGACATTGATCTTATCATTGTTGCGACCATTTCTTCTCACATGCTCATGCCTTCCTGTGCCTGTTTCGTGCAAAAAGAAATTGGTGCCGGCAGAGCTTTTGCTTTCGATATCAACGCTGCTTGCTCAGGATTTGTCTATGCTCTTGATCTTGCTGATAAGTATATCCTAGCCGATCCAAGCAAGAAAATTCTGGTAATTGGAGCGGAAACTCTGTCCAGTCGTACGAACTGGGAGGATCGAAATACCTGTATCCTTTTTGGCGATGGTGCTGGAGCCGTTGTCCTCGGGCATGTTAAGGGGAGTCGCGGAGTGATCGGGGCCAAGTTGTTTTCAGATGGAAAACTCTGGAGCTTACTCCATATGCACACTGCTGCCAGTTGTAATTCTGAACTGTTGCAGTCAGCAAGCCCCGGTGTGCATATAGTTATGGAGGGTCGTGAAGTCTTCAAGTATGCGGTCAAGGCCATGGAAGAGGCTGTGTTGGCGCTTTTGGAGCAAGAGCAGATCGCCCTTGATGCCATCAGCTTGGTTATTCCACATCAGGCTAATATCCGTATCTTGAATAAGTTGGTTGAACGTCTGGGAATCGGTGCAGAAAAAGTTATCATAAATGTGCAAAAATATGGTAATACGTCAGCAGCTTCCATCCCTATCGCCCTTGATGAAGCAAATCGGGCGTCCAGAATACAAGCTGGTGATATTATTTTATTTTGTTCCTTTGGTGGTGGTTTTACCTGGGGAGCAACTCTGGTCAGGTGGTAAGCAATTGTTCGAAAATTATATTGATCTTGAACTAACGGGAATGGCTTAAGTTTTCGTAAGAGATTGATCTGAGCAACCTTTTATGAACGGCTTCTCGGGAGGAGACAAGATTGGATTATTTTTTATCTGAAGAACAAGAGATGATTGTGGAAATAGCTCGTCAGATTACGGATGAGCGTATTATTCCGCAGCGGGCTGAGCTTGACGAGAAGGATGAATTCCCACGGGCAATCCTTGGTGAGATGGCTCGGGCAGACCTTTTTGGGATCCCTATCCCGGAAGAATTTGGTGGCTTTGGCGGAGGTTGTCTTGATATCGTTCTGGCCTTGGAACAGTTGGGGCGTGGCTGTATTGGCGTGGGTACCGCCTTTGCCGCAAGTTCGCTTGGCATCTATCCCATTCTTATTGCCGGGACACAGGAGATGCGCGAGAAATATCTCCCGGATGTGGCTTCTGGAAAGAAGTTTGCTGCCTTTGGTTTGACCGAGGCCAATGCCGGTTCTGATGCCTCGGGCATTCAGACGACGGCGGTGCTGGATGGTGATGAGTGGGTTTTAAACGGTACCAAGCAGTGGATCACCAATGGCGGTGAGGCCCAAATCTATTCAGTGGTTGCCATCACCGACCGGAGCAAGGGAGCGCGTGGCGCATCCATGCTGGTGGTTGAGGAGGGTGATCCAGGTTTTAGTTGTGGTCCGAAAGAGAAAAAGATGGGGATCAGGGCTTCATCCACTACCGAGCTTATTTTTAAAGATTGTCGAATCCCCAAAGATCGATTGATTGGACGCAAGGGAACCGGTTTTATAACCGTAATGAAGACTCTTGACTCTTCCAGGCCTGGGATTGCCGCATTGGGGTTGGGCTTGGCGCAGGGAGCACTTGATGAGGCTGCCAGTTATGCCAAACAACGTGTCCAGTTCGGTAAACCCATCATGGCCTTTCAGGCGGTTCAGCATATGCTCGCCGATATGGCCATTCAGCTTGAGGCGGCACGGGCGCTTGTGTATGGCGCGGCCAGGCATATAGACGCCCATCCCAACAATATGTCCAAGGTTTCTTCCATGTGCAAGGTCTTTGCCACGGATATGGCCATGAAAGTAGCCACTGACGCCGTACAGGTGATGGGTGGCTATGGCTATATGCGTGAATATCCCGTGGAGAAGATGATGCGGGATGCCAAAATCCTGCAGATCTATGAGGGCACCAATCAGATTCAGCGCAATGTAGTTGGACAGGAACTGAACAAGGAGTATACCCGCGCCTGAACGGTCGGATAAGTGAATGATATGAAAATCATTGTCTGTATTAAACAGGTACCTGATGCCAAGGACGTTCGTCTTGATCCCAAAACGAATACCTTGGCGCGTGAAGGTGTGCAGTCGATCATGAATCCTTATGATCAGCATGCGGTGGAAGAGGCTGTACGCTTAAAGGAACTCCTGGGTGGTGAGGTTACGGTTCTGAGTATGGGGCCGCCTCAAGCGGAAGAAGTACTCAGACAGGCGATCTCCTGTGGTGCTGATCATGCCGTGCTGGTCTCGGATCGGGCCTTTGCCGGTGCTGATACCTGGGCCACTTCCTATACCTTGGCCAAGGCGGTTAATGTTATTGGAGCCTTTGATCTTCTTTTGTGTGGAAAACAGGCCATTGATGGTGATACGGCCCAGGTCGGTCCAGGGCTTGCCATGCGTCTGCAGATCCCGTATGTGACTTGTGTGCAGAAGGTACGTGAAGCCACGGATTCAGGACTGGTTCTGGAGCGGATGATGGATGATGGCTATGATGTCCTGGCGCTTGATTATCCGGCCTTGCTGACTGTGGTTAAAGATATTAATGAGCCTCGGGTTCCTTCTCTCAAAGGGAAAATGCGGGCCAAAAAGGTGGAGATCAGAAAGTTGACGGCGGCCGATATCGGTGCTGATCCTGCTTGTATTGGTCTTCCTGGTTCTCCAACTCAGGTTGTCAAGGTCTTTCCTCCGGAAGCTCGCTGTAAACGGGCCGTTTTTACTGGAAGTCTTGATGAGCAGATCGGACAGCTTGTTGATAGTTTACAATCGTATCTATAACTCAGTCTGGAGAAAAAGAAATGTTGATTATAGATAAGGATTTATGTGTCGGTTGCGGCATTTGTGAGAGCGCCTGTCCCTTTGGTGCCATTAGCGTTGTTGATGGTTGTGCCGTGGTGGGTGACGGCTGTACTCTTTGCGGTTCCTGTGTGGAAACTTGTGATTCTGGTGCCTTGAAGATTGAAGGAGCTGGAAAAAATGCTCCCCTGGATCTTGCCAGTTGGTCCGGGGTCTGGGTCTATTGCGAATTCAGGCGTGGAGCCCTGGCTCCTGTTTCCCTGGAATTGTTGGGTATAGGCCGCAGACTGGCTGATATCCGTAACGTCCCTTTGTCCGCTGTTTTGATTGGCTTTGAAACGGGGGATACGGCACGGCAACTTATCGGTCATGGAGCCGATACGGTATACCTGATTGATGATCCGGCGCTTGCCCATTTTACCGATGAGGCATATGGCGCGATCATGACCGCGCTTATTCAGCAACATAAACCGGAAATTGTCCTGGCCGGAGCGACCGCTATTGGCCGCTCTTTTATTCCGGGTGTTGCCACAAACTTGGGGGCTGGCCTTACTGCTGATTGTACCCAGCTTGCCATCCGCGAGGAAGATGGTGCTTTGCTGCAGACACGACCTGCTTTTGGTGGCAATATCATGGCGACTATTGTCTGTCCGAATTCAAGGCCGCAGATGTCCACAGTGCGTCCCAAGGTCATGCAGACTCTGGCCTTTGATGCTGAGCGACAAGGGAACATTGTTGAGGTGAAACCAACGTCTGAGCAGCTTGCAACTCGGGTACGGGTCATTGAGTCTGTGGTCTCGGAAGAGGATAATGTGAATATTCAGGAATCTGATATCCTGGTTGCTGGGGGACGTGGACTTGACAGTGCCAAGGGTTTTACTCTGATGCGAGAGCTTGCTGACTCACTTGGGGGCGCGATTGCTGCTACTCGAGCTGTGGTAGATGCCGGCTGGATCGCTTATCCCCATCAGGTCGGGCAGACCGGCAAGACTGTGGCACCGAAATTGTACATTGCCTGTGGCATATCCGGGGCAGTGCAGCACGTGGCCGGCATGCAGTCGGCAGAGACGATTGTCGCCATTAATCGGGATAAGGATGCCCCTATCTTTGATGTGGCTGATTTTGGCCTGGTGGGAGATCTCTTTGAGATCGTACCCAAACTTCTTATGAAAATTGAGGAGCGGCGCAAGTCATGAGCCTTACCGGAAAAACAGCACTAGTGACTGGTGGAAGCCGTGGTATAGGGCGTGCCATATGCCAACGTGTCAGTGCTCTGGGCGCCCATGTGTACATTAATTATGTGTCGAACCCCGCAGCGGCCGAAGAAACCAAAAAGATGATTCAGGACGCAGGTGGACATGCGGATATAATCTGTTTTAATGTGGCAGACGGTGAACAGGTGCAGGAAGCCCTCAAACAGATAGTTACAGAGGCTGGATCTCTTGATGTCCTTGTTAATAACGCTGGGATCACCAGGGATGGTCTGATGGCCAGAATGAAAGAGTCTGATTGGGATCTGGTCATCGATACCAACCTGAAAGGTGCCTTCCTCTGTTCCAAGGCCGCCTCTCGGTCAATGATGAAAAATAAATGGGGTCGAATTGTCAATATCACTTCAGTTATTGGTTTTTCTGGAAATGCCGGCCAGATAAATTATGCTGCGGCCAAGGCAGGACTTGTGGGGTTGACCAAGTCAATGGCCAGGGAGTTTGCCTCGAGGAATATTACGGTGAATGGGGTTGCTCCTGGCTATATTGTGACTGATATGACAAGTTCTTTGTCTGAGGAAATTCAGGAAAAGATCAAAGGAGAAATCCCACTGGCCGCGTTGGGAACACCTGAAGACGTTGCGGGAGCAGTTGCCTATTTAATTGGCAATGATGGTCGTTATGTGACAGGACAGGTTTTGCATGTTAATGGTGGTATGTATATGTAGATGGAATAAGGGGAAGGTTTCCCTGAAGTGTTGAATTGATTTTCGGTATTGTGTTTTTTGTTTTTATTAACGTATAAAAAAAAATGGGAGAAAAAAATGGCGATAGATCAACAGATGGTCGATATTATAGTTGAGCAGTTGAGTGTAGAAAAAGATAAAGTAGTTCCCAACGCCTCATTTGTGGATGACCTTGGTGCTGACTCTCTGGATCTTGTGGAGTTGATTATGGCCATGGAAGAGGCCTTTGATGTTGAAATTCCCGATGAAGATGCCGAGAAAATCAATACAGTTCAAAATGCCATTGATTATATCAATAAGCTTAACTAAGCTAAATTAATTTGAAAAATGGGATTTTCGTGGAATACGAGAGCCTCATGTATTGGTGAGAAACAAATCTGTTGGCCTGAGGGGAGTTTACATGGCAAGGCGTAGAGTTGTGGTTACAGGAGTTGGGCTGGTAACACCGCTTGGCACTGGGACACAAAAAACATGGGAAAATATCTGTGCCGGAACCAGTGGTGTCGGCCTTATCACCCGATTTGATACCAGTGATTATGCGGTAAAGATCGCAGCAGAGGTAAAGGACTTTCAGGTAGAAGATTTTATTGAGAAAAAACTTGCCAAGCACCTAGACCTTTTTGTGCAGTATGCTATCGCTGCTGCCAGGATGGCGTTTGAAGACAGTGGTGCAATCATCGATGGGAGCAATTGTCAGAGGGTAGGTGTTATTACCGGCTGTGGTATGGGGGGACTTCCGACCATTGAGCAGAACCATCTGAGCTGTCTTGAGCGTGGTTCAAAGAGGATTTCACCTTTTTTCATTCCCATGGCCATTCCTAATATGCCTTCTGGTCATATCTCCATGCAATTGGGAGCGAAAGGACCTAATCTTGCCCTTTCAACTGCCTGTGCAGCAGGGACACATGCCGTGGGTGAGGCCTATCGTTCCATTGTGTACGGTAGTTGCGATATGGTGATTACTGGTGGTACTGAGTCAGTAATTTGTCCCCTTGGCGTTGGTGGCTTCAGCTCCATGAAAGCGCTTTCTACCCGTAATGATGCACCAGAACAGGCATCCCGGCCTTTTGATAAAGATCGGGATGGCTTTGTTATGTCTGAGGGTTCAGGGATGCTCATTATTGAAGAGTTGGAGCATGCCCTGAAACGAGGTGCCACGATCTATGCGGAAATAACCGGGTATGGTGCCAGCAGTGATGCTTATCATATCGCCGCTCCGCCTGAAAATGGTGAAGGAGCTGCGCGCTGTATGCGCATTGCCCTAGCCGATGCCGGTCTGTCTCCTGAGGATATCGATTACATTAATGCCCATGGGACTTCCACTCCGTTAAATGATCGCTGTGAAACCCAAGCCATTAAAACGGTCTTTGGTGATCATGCCAGAAAACTTGCCATCAGTTCCACAAAATCTATGACCGGCCATATGCTGGGTGCTGCCGGCGGGATTGAAGCGGCCTTTACGGCTCTCAGTATTCGGGAACAGATCGCACCGCCGACGATGAATCTAAAGGAAGCAAGTCCTGAATGTGATCTTGATTATGTGCCGAATCAGGCTAGAAAGATGGAGATCCGTGCGGCTGTTTCCAATTCTTTTGGATTTGGCGGAACTAATGGTGTTATTGTCATGCAGCGCTATAATGATTGAAAAATAGGCAAGGAAAAGACTTGTTACAGGAGTTTGATGTGAAGATAGCAATTGGCGCAGATCATGGTGGCTTTCACTTGAAAGAGATAGTTCGAGCCCTGGTGGATGAATTGGGACATGAAGTTCAGGATCTGGGCTGTTATTCTACAGTCTCGGTTGATTATCCTGATCTCGCTCGTTTGGTCTGTGAAAAAGTTGATGCCGGCTCTGTCGATCGTGGTATCCTGATCTGTGGAACAGGTCTTGGCATGTCCATGGCTGCCAATCGCTATGCACATGTGCGTGCTGCCCTCTGTCATGATCACTATACTGCTCATATGAGTCGTGAACATAATAATGCCAATGTGCTTTGTATGGGGGAGAGGGTTATTGGTCAAGGTGTTGCGGATGATATTGTCCAGACCTGGTTAGCGGTGGAGTTCAGCGGTGGGCGCCATCTCGGGCGTATTGAACTGTACAGTAAATGTTGATTCAGGCGGTTTAGAATTAAAGGAGTACTGGCCGGCATTGTGAACATGAAATGCCGGTTTTTTGTTTTAGGATCTGTTACGAAATAGTTTTTACCTTCTAACTATTTGTTACGCTTCCTTATGCCGTTTTTACCATCTATAATAATAGTATTTTGTAATAATTATTTTTGTAAGGTCAGTTTTTGAACGAAGGCTTAGTCTGTCCATGAAAAGAAATCTGGTTGCTTGTCAACTGGAAAAGCAAAAGGTAATTCTGCTATGAACGCATTGCAAAAAACAGATCCTGAAATTTATAATAGTATCAAACATGAATATGAACGACAAAACAATCAGTTGGAGCTGATTGCCTCTGAAAATATAGCATCACAAGCAGTTCTTGAGGCCCAGGGATCGATATTCACCAATAAATATGCCGAAGGCTATCCGCAGAAGCGATATTATGGCGGCTGTGATTACGCCGATCAGGTGGAAACATTGGCCATTTCCCGGGCCAAAGAAATATTCGGTGCCGAATATGCCAATGTCCAGCCTCATTCAGGATCTCAGGCCAATATGGCCGTCTATTTTGCTACCCTGAAACCAGGGGATAAGGTGCTGGGAATGGACCTTGCCCATGGTGGTCACCTGACCCATGGCAGCGGGGTTAATTTTTCCGGGCAGCTGTTTAATTTTATTTCCTATGGTGTTGATCGTGATACGGAACAGATTAACATGGAAAAAGTTGAACAATTTGCCTTTGAAAACAAGCCCAAGATGATCGTAGCCGGTGCCAGCGCCTATTCCCGATTTATTGATTTTGCCGGATTCAGGAGAATAGCCGATGAAATCGGCGCCTTGTTTATGGTGGATATGGCCCACATTGCCGGTCTTGTTGCGGCTGGTGTACACCCTTCTCCTGTTCCCTATGCGGATTTTGTGACGTCAACGACACATAAAACCTTGCGCGGCCCCAGGGGCGGGTTGATTCTGGCTCGTGAAAAATGGGGTAAGTCCCTTAACAGTCATATCTTTCCTGGAATACAGGGCGGACCTTTAATGCATGTGATTGCTGCCAAGGCAGTTGGCTTCAAGGAGGCCATGGGTGAGGCATTCAAGGTGGATCAGGTTCAGGTTGTGGAGAATGCCAAGGCTCTTGCCGCAGCCCTGATTGTTAAAAATTTCAGACTGGTCTCTGGCGGTACCGATAATCATCTCTTCCTTGTCGATTTGACGAATAAGGATATCACCGGCAAAGAGGCGGAGGAACTTCTTGAGCAAGGGGGACTTACCGTGAATAAGAACGCGATTCCCTTCGATACCAAGCCCAGGTTTGTGACCAGCGGTGTGCGTATCGGAACGCCTACAGTGACCACCCGAGGGTTAAAGGTCCCTGAGATGTTGCTCATTGCCGACTGGATTGAGCGCGTGATTACGAAACGTGATCAGCAGACAATCGTTCGGGTGCGTCAGGAAGTACTTGATCTATGCGCAAAATTCCCTCTGTCAGCCATTATTGACCCCGTATAATCCGGTGAAACTATGAAGTGTCCTTATTGTGGTCACCTTGATAACAAGGTTATTGATTCTCGTTTGAATAAAGAGAGTACCATTACTAGGCGGCGTCGCTCTTGTCTGGCCTGTAACCAGCGTTTTACCACTTATGAGCGGCTGGAAGTGATGATGCCGGTGCTGGTGAAGAAAGATGGGCGTCGTGAATCCTGGGATCGACAGAAAATGTTTGTCGGACTTGAAAAGGCCTGCGAAAAAAGACCCGTAAGTTGTGATGATATCGATGCCTTTGTTGATGAAATCGAAAAGAAACTCCAGGACTTGGGGGCAAAGGAGGTTTCATCTGAGGTGATTGGTGAGTGGGTGATGGAGGATCTTCCTAATCTTGATGAGGTTGCCTATGTCCGTTTTGCCTCGGTGTATCGACAGTTTAAAGATGTCAGTGAGTTTGTCGATGAGTTAAAAACCCTGGTCGATGCCAGAGATACCAAAGAGGCGTAAGTGCTGGCATCTGAGCAAGATCACTATTATATGGGTCTGGCCCTTAAAGAGGCCCGTAAAGGCATAGGCCGCACCTCTCCAAATCCCTGTGTTGGGGCGGTTATCGTCCGTGACCAGACGGTAATCGCCACTGGCTATCATAAAAAGGCAGGGACACCTCATGCGGAAATACATGCCTTGAACAAGGCTGGAGCATTGGCCTCTAGTGCCACCCTTTATGTAACTCTGGAGCCCTGTAATCATACCGGAAAGACACCTCCCTGCACCAAGGCAATAATTGCCAGTGGTATCAGGAGGGTAGTGGTCGGGATGGAAGATCCCAATCCACTGGTTGATGGCGGAGGTAACAGCTTTCTGCAACGTCATGGGGTTGAGGTGCTCAGTGGTGTCCTGGCAGCTGAATGTCGTCTGCTTAATCGTCCTTTTATCAAATATATCACCCAGGGCTTGCCCTGGGTAGTGATGAAGGCTGGAATGAGCCTTGACGGCCGCATCAGTTATCAGCCGAATCAGAGCGGCTGGATAACGGGGCCAGACTCATTGCGCAATGCCCATCGCCTGCGTGATCGTGTGGATGCGATCCTGGTGGGGAGTAATACTGTCATGGTGGATGATCCATCCCTCACCACTCGTCTGTCACATGGCAAAGGGAGAGATCCCATTCGTGTCATTCTTGATACCCACTTGAACATCTCAGAGGCTGCTCGACTGCTTCATCTCGATTCATCAGCTCCCACCTGGATATTTTGCGGATCGGAGGTGAGCCCTGATAAAATAAAAAGGTTCAGTAGAACAGGGAAGGTTGTTGTTCATCAGGTGGGATGTGGCACTGATGGCAGGGTTGATCTTCGTGAGATATTAACGTTCCTTTCCCGAGCAGGAGTTATATCGCTGCTTGTTGAAGGAGGGGCTACTGTTCATGGTGCTTTTCTGAGTCAAAAACTGATAGATCATGTGAATATTTTTATAGCCCCGATCTTTGCCGGAAACTCTGGTTCACCGGTTGTTGAGGGGGTAAATGTATCCGGTAGTGATAAAGCCCTTCGCCTGCATAATGTCGGTTACAAGCGATTCGGTGAGGATATTATGATTGAAGGTGATATCCTCTATTATCCTTCCTGAGCCCGTAAACAATTCCATTCCAGTGTTTTTGCATTTTTCTTTCTGATTCTTATTCCACAAATAGTTCTTTTCTCTGCCAGGCTTTTTCAAAACTTCCCAAGTTCGGGAAGGTCACAGTAAGATTTACCGCATCTTTCTCAAAATTAAGGCTGTGTGTGAGCTGATAACCTTCAGGAAGGTTGAGTATTCTTACCCTGTCTTTAAAAATTTGTTCTGCGTCACTACTCTGAGGATAGAATTTCTTTTGCAGGAGTTCAAGGATACTATGGGCTTTTTGTGGAGCATTCATCTCTTTATGCTCCAGAATGTACTGGAATTCTTGTTCTTCGAAAAGAGTTGTAATTGTTTGTTGGGAACGTTGGGCAATTTCACGACTCAGAAGTAATATTCTTTTTTGTTTTCCTGTACCTGGTTGTAATAGTTCAAAGAGCTTTGAGAGAGATGACCTATCCTCAGGTGGTAGATCCAACAGTTCAAAAGCAATTTTGTCACTGATAAAGCCATGATGAATTTGTCGTTGGATATTTTCGTCCAGTGTTAAGAGGCGGATGACTTGGTGGAGAATAGTAGACTGCTGTTTATATCCTAAGCGAGGAAGGAAGAAATTTATGGCTTCTTTCTCGTCTATCTTCTGCAGGCAATATTTGAGGAAAAAGGCTGCTTCCATGGGAGTGAGTAGTCCATGGACTTGTTGATCGGTCAGGATATAGAGAAAAAAAGCATATGGATCACAATCAGCTGGAATAATCAGGCAGGGGGCGAAAGTTTGCTTGAAATGATGTTTGAGTGCATGGAGACGTTTACGGCCACATATCAATTCGAAAGTTCCATTCGGTGCCTGTTGAACAATGAGAGGGTGCAGAATACCTGACTCCTCAAATGATTGTTTGAGTGCAGGGGGAGTTGATGAGTCCTCGAGAAAAGGATGAATATTGTAGTGCGGGGTGACGCGAATGGAATTCAGGGAAATATCTTTAAATGAAGTATAGGTGGCCATGGATAAGAGTCAATAGGTTGCTGAAACGAAAGATTTTGAAATCGAAAAAGAACAGAATGAGTGTGTATCTGGTTTTCAGGACAGAAACAGAACGTAAAGGTTTCCGTGAATTCTGAGTGCGCAAACACAGCGACTCAACAAACCCATATCACTTACGTCAAGGTGAGTTCAGTCGCTGGGCTAGAGAGGGAAAAAAGTGCCAAAGAACGGAAATGATCTTTAACTATTATTTATCTTATCACGGAGGATTCCAGAGGGCTTAAAGGTGATAACTCTTCGAGCATCAAGGGTAAGCTCATCACCGGTTTGAGGGTTACGGCCTCTTCTTGAGTTTTTGTCTTTAACATTAAACTTTCCAAAACCACTCAGCAGTAGATCAGCTCCATTAATTAATGTATTTTTTGAGATACGAAGAAAGGCCTCTACGGATTCCGTTGCTTGGGTCTTACTGAGTGTAGTGTGGGTTTTGTAAACTTGTTGTACTAATTCCGCTTTTGTAAGGGTCATGTTGGTCTCCATTAATAAAAAACTTGTTAAAATATTTCAATATAAAGCTTGAAAAATTAAATCAGAAAATCTGAGTATTGGTTTTTGAAGCTATTGCAGAATGTTAACCAACCATTCCTGCCACTGAGAAGATGGGCAGATACATGGCAACGACAATACCACCTATCATTCCACCCAACACGACCATCATTAAGGGTTCAATCATGGCGGTAAGATTGTTAACGGCCTGATCAACTTCTTCGTCATAAAAATCGGCAATCTTGGCAAGCATGGAATCTAAGGCACCCACTGATTCGCCAACATTAATCATCTGAACCACCATATTGGGAAAGACACCGCTTTCTTCAAGGGGTTCGGCAATAGGACGTCCTTCGCTTATACTTTCTGCGATTCTGAAAACAGCTCCTTCAATAACCTTGTTCCCTGAGGTCTTAGCAACAACTTGAAGTGCATCCAGAATGGGGACACCACTCTGGAGCATGGTACTCAGGGTCCGTGTAAATTTGGCAACGGCAACTTTCCTAATTAAAGGGCCAATAATGGGTGCTCGCAAAAGCATGGAATCAATTCTGTATCTACCTTTTTCTGTTTTGTATATTTTTTTAACACCATAAATTATGGCGAATATTGCCATGATAATAAAAAGAAAATTTGATTTTAAAAAATTGCTCATTTGAACAACTATTTGAGTAGGAATCGGCAGAGCTGCACCCATACTCGAAAACATTTCTTCAAAAACAGGAATAACAAAGATGAGAATGACTCCAAGGATAAGAAAAGAGATGGCAAGACAGATGGTGGGATAGGTCATCGCTCCTTTTATCTTTTTTTGCAGAGCCATGGATTTTTCCTTGAAACCGGCAAGGCGACTAAGGATTGTGTCAAGGATACCGCCTGTCTCACCAGCCTCGACCATGTTGGCAAAAAGAGTGTCAAAGACCGTAGGGTGTTTTCTCATGGCATCGGCGATGGTGGTACCAGTTTCTACGTCTCTCTTTATAGCAGTAAGTACGTTTTTAAATGTGGAGTTTTCCTGTTGTTTTGCTAAAATTTCAAGACTCTGAATCAGAGGTAATCCGGCATCAATCATGGTAGATAGTTGACGGGTGAAGACCACAATGTCTTTGCCGGTTACTTTTGGCTTAAAAAAAGCAATGTTTTCAAACAGGTCTTTAGGCTTTTCTTTAATAAAGATATCTTGGATGCGGAGGCGTTTGACATGGGCTAAGGCGGCAGCTTGGTCTGGAGATTCTACTTCACCTTTGCGTTTAACACCTTGTGAATTAACTCCTTTCCATACATAAACTGGCATAGTCTGAGTCCTCTTTTGACGAACAGTATGAATTATATTTCGTGTAAATTAAGATAATTGAATTATGCCTAAGCAAATATATGATGCATTCTATCTCATGAAGTTACTGAATACAAGGACCTAGCGATAACAGGTTGATTTTTTTTTATGTATTTTTATGAACAGTTGCTGAAATAATACCTGATTTTTTTTTTGCTTGAGAAAAGTAAGGTGTTTTGTTAATATATTATTTTTTGACATTAATCATGTCGTGGATTAACATTTTTCAGTTCATAATGAGTTGTTGTTAATAATAAGTTTGATATGATTGTAAAGTTGTTTGAGAATTCAGGAGGATAGTATGCAGAATCAAGATGTGAAAAGTTATAGTGAAAGAAGTTTTAAGTCTGTAATTGATAAATGTATTGGCTGTGGAAGGATTGTAGAAGAAGCTGGGACCCAGTTTTGCAAGACGTATATGCAGCCTGAAGCGAAGTGGCGTATTGGAATCTGTAACTTTGCAACACATGCTAAGCCTGAAATTAATGTAGTTACTATTCGTGTTAATCCTTTGAAGGCTGCTAAGAGGGCATCTGCAAAAGGCAAGAAATAATTCTATTTTTTTATACAAAAAAAGCTCTTATTCATTTATGAATAAGAGCTTTTTTTGTCTTTAATTTTAAGAAGATAAGTTGTGACTCTTACGGAAAAGAAAGAGTTGGTAATCTGTTAGCCTCTTTGTGAGGCTAACCGTGTCTTCCATATACTCAAATCTTACATTTTTGACTGGTCTTACAGTTTGTAACGATTATTACATAATCGATTGTACTGCAGATGTGGCAAAATTAATAAAACCTTGTGGTGCTACACCCATGATCACAATAATGAGGAGTAAAATAATTGATGTCGCATTGGTAAAAATATCACTAATAACGGGACTATTATTGTCAGGGTCGCTGCAGAAGGTAACACGTACCACAGATAGATAATAAAATATTGCAATTGCCGTATTGATGGCAGCCAGGATTACCAATAAGAGATATCCTTGTTTCAGGGCTCCTGTGAGGAGCATGAATTTACCCATGAAGCCGACAAAGGGAGGGATGCCCGCGAGGGCAAAAAGAGCTACAGCCAAGGTAAATGCCAGTAATGGCGAACGCTTATGTAGTCCATTTAGGTCACTAATCTGCACATTCTCGCCATTGCTGGAAACTGAACAGATAACCAGGAAACAGGCCAGATTCATGACCACATAGCCAATGATATAGTAAAAAGCATTGGCGTAACCACTGAGTTGGAAAGTTAATATACCTAAGAGAACAAAACCTGCATGGGCGATGCCTGAAAAGCCAAGCATCCGTTTGATATCGGTCTGAACTAGGGCTGAAAGATTACCATAAAACATGGAAAGAACTGCGCATACCATCAGGATATTGACAATGACCTGCCCTTCACCGTTAACCATACTTACAATTCGGATCAGCAGGGCAACGGCAGCCAGTTTAGGGACAGAGGCTATAAAGGCAGTCGTCTCGTTGGTTGCGCCCTCATAGACATCCGGCACCCAAAAATGAAAAGGAAAGAGGGCAAGTTTGTAGAAAAATCCTGCCAGTACCATCATTATTGCAATAATAGCTGCTGGCTGATTATACATATAAGAGAGTTTTTCCATTACTACTGGGAGCTGAGTTGACCCAGTCAGTCCAAACATATAACTCATACCAAAGAGCATGAAGCCGGTTGCTGTGACACCAAAAAGCAGATATTTTATGCCGGCTTCCATCTGAAACCGGTAGTTTCCAGAGTCATCACGCATGGGAACCATGATATACACGGCAAAGGAAGAGAGCTCAAGGGCTACAAAAATAGCCAGTAGCTCAACGCTGGAGACCAACATCATAAGCCCGAGGACACTTATAAAGAGGAAAAGATAGTATTCTGGATGTACAGAGTTTTTTATATCTTTCAACTTACGTCCTAAAATAAGGACAACGAACATGGCACCGGCAATCAAGCACTTAAAAATCTGCGAGTAAAGGTCTATCTTGTAAGCGTCATAAAAGAGGCTCCCCTGTGCTCTGAAGCTTAAAAGCGTAGCCGCAAATACTGCTGCTCCCAGGCAAATGGCAACAGTTTTTATTTTGTCGGCGTCAGTCTTTCCAAGACTGACCAGGAAGATGACAAGACCCGCTCCCAACAGTGTTAATTCAGGTAGAAATTGCATGTGTATACCCTAGGTCGTTATTTATTAAATTCAATTAATGAAGAATTAATTCTGCGGCAGCAACTGCCTGACCCTGATGCGCATGAAACTGATCAAGGAGATTAACAACACTGATGTGCATAAGATCAATAAACGGCTGAGGTCCCAGACCGATCCAGAAGACAAAGAAAAGAAAAGGGCATAAAATAATAATCTCACGCAGATTGAGATCTTTCAACCAGGATTGATCAGGGTTATCTGTTCCGCCCCAGACAATCTTCTGCAGCATGCGCAACATATAGGCTGCGGCCAGAACTGCACCGGGAATGGCTGCAAGGGCAAGGACTGTACTGTGTTTAAATGTTCCGGCTAAAATCATAAACTCGCCTACAAAACTATTTGTGCCTGGGAAACCGAATGATGAGAGCGAAAAAAAGGTAAGAAAAGTGACATAGATCGGCATATACTTGCCAACCCCTGTGGCGGAACGAAGTTCCCGACTGTGAGTCCGTTCATAAATCATACCGACACAAAGGAATAAGGCACCAGTGGTGATTCCGTGGTTAATCATCTGCAGGATGGAGCCTTCCACACCCTCAATGTTCAGGACAAAAATACCCAGGGTGACAAATCCCATATGACCGACAGAAGAGTAAGCAATCAGCTTTTTCATATCCTGCTGAGCCAGGGCGGTAAAGCCGCCATAAATAATGCCGGCGATGGAGAGCCAGAGAACGTAGGGCATGAATAACGTCGTGGCCTCTGGTGTGATGGGCAGGGCAAATCGAAGGAAACCATATGTTCCCATCTTCAAGAGAACAGAGGCCAAGATAACAGAACCGGCCGTTGGTGCCTCAACATGTGCTGCCGGTAACCATGTATGGAAGGGAAACATCGGAACCTTGATGGCAAAAGCGAGAAAGAAGGCAATGAAAAGATATATCTGGGCTGTCAGTGAATAATTCTGCCACATCATATCGGGTATAAAAAAGGAGTAGTTATTGGTTTTGTAGAGCCATATAATTGCAACCAACAACATGATTGATCCAGAAAGGGTGTAGAGGAAGAATTTTATTGATGCGTAAATCTTCCGTGGTCCACCCCAGATACCGATGAGCAGGTACATGGGAATCAGCATAGCCTCCCAGAGGATATAAAAAAGGACAAAATCCAGGGCCATAAAGACACCCAGCATAGCAGTTTCCATGATCAACAGGCAAATCATGAAAGGTTGAACGCGGGTTTTGATATAGCTCCATGATGCAAGAATACAGAGCGGCATGATGAATGTTGTCAGCATCACCAGCAGGATAGATATACCATCAATACCGATTACATATTGGATATTAAGTGAAGACACCCAGTTGTACTGCTCTACGAATTGAAACTTTGCTGAACTGGTGTCAAAGGCGCTGACAAGCGGAATTGAAAGTATGGCTGTCAGAGCAGTTATGCCAAGCGCCCAGTAACGGGCAAAAAACTCGTTTTTCACAAAGAGCAGTAACACGGCTCCTGCCAGGGGCAAAAAAATAAGGGTGCTCAGAATATGTGGATAATTTGGATTAATAAGTAGTTGATCCATTCCCGGTGGTCCTCAAAATCTGTGGTTTATAGCCAGACGTAAGCTACAAGAATAACGGCTGCAAATGTTACCGTATAATATATTGTCTGCTGAATCTGACCGCGCTGGAGAACCAGACTGACACGCCGACCGATGGCGCGTACACAACGGGCCGTTCCATCAACTACGCCGTCAATTCCATTCCAGTCAAACCATGACCAGAATTGTGAAGTAGTCATCAGGCTATTTAACCCGACAACTCTATATGCTTTGCTGAATGCGGTATCAAACCACTGTAAAGGATTGGTAACCGTCCATAGAAAACATTGTCCACCTTTCCGGTAGAACCAGTCCAGGTCCAGACTGATTGTTTCTCTGGCTGTAATGTATTTGCGCAGCAGAAAGAATCCCAAAGCGGTAAGTGCAAGAATCTGCAGGGTTTCGCTCAGATGATAGGCTCCATAAGGATGATATGCAATCTCGGTGTTGGGGAGCATGCCATAGAGAAAGGGAAGATAGGAACCAATGAAGATGCATAAAAATCCAGCGACCGCCATGGCAAGTTGCATGTTCCATGGCGGATCCTCGGCCTTTTCCCAGGTTTCAGCACTGCATTTATTGTCACTGAAAAAGAGAAGATAGGGTAGCCTGAGGCCAGCCACCAGAAAGGTTCCGGCAGAAACAACTGTCAGGAGAAAACCGGCCCAGAGGATGTGTGATTCAAAGCTGGCACTGATGATCATTGATTTGGAGACAAATCCTGAGAGAAAGGGGAAGGCCGAAACTGATATTCCCCCAATGACCAGAAAAACAAAGGTAATAGGCATCTTCTTGTAGAGGCCGCCCAGTTCGGTAAATTTCGATTTACCCGTGGAATGAATGACTGCACCAACTGCCATAAAGAGCAGCCCTTTATAGAGAATATGAGCGAAGGCATGGGCACAGGTGCCATTTATGGCAAGGGCCGTACCAATGCCCACTCCTGTTACCATATATCCGACCTGGGAGATAATCTCCCAGCCCAGGAGTTTGCGGACATCATTTTCCATGATCGCATAAATGATGCCGTAGATGGCCATGACGACCCCGAGCACAATGAGTACATCAAATCCGGCACAGCTTCTGGCCAAGGTGTAGATGGCTGTTTTGGTAGTGAAGGCGCACATGAAGACGGAACCGGTAACCGTGGCCTTGCTGTAGGCATCTGGTAACCAAGAATGCAGTGGAGGAACTGCGGCATTGAGCATCAGGCCAATCATGATCAGCCAGGTATACAGTTCAGGACTCTGGACATTCAATTGGACAAAGGAGAGGTCACCGGTGGCCTGATATCTGAGGACAAATCCCAGCAGTAGAATAACTCCGCCAAAGGTATGAACGAGTATATATCGATACCCTGCCGCCAGTGATTCAGGATCCTTTTTGAACCAGATAAGGAAGGTGGAGGCAAAGGCCATCATCTCCCAGAAAAGGAACAACACCAAGAAATCCCCACAGTAGATGACACCCAAAGAACCTGCCACATAAAACCAGGCAGCAATATGCTGCCATTCATCTTCTACATGCATGCCGTAGATGGTGCCGATAATTGCCATCAGTGACATGATAAAGCCAAAAATCATAGACAGGCGATCAACACGGCCAAAGGTGAGCTCCCAGTCGAGAAATTGCAATACACCATAAGTGCCTGGATGCTGGCTCAGATAGAGTACATCCAAAAAGGTCAATAAGGGAATCAGAAAAAGAAAAGGTTTTCTGAACGGTCCCCTGACCAAGGGCAGGAGAAGTGCCCCAATGATCATGATGAGAGCCGGATGGAAAAAATTAGTTGTCATAATAATCCTCCCGGGTCATGATCCCGCTTTTGCCGACTACTCTTGCCACCATTATAACGACTGCACAGGAGCCCAAGCCAAAGAGAGACCAGAAGCCTGGTATCAACTTTTCAGCCCAAGTGTGCGCATGACTGGTGTCAACGGTCAGGCTCCAGATTACTATGAGGGCGATACCTCCATAGCAGCAATATTTAACCGTCTGTAACCGGTCTCGTAGATAATCGATAAAATTGACAATCATCCTGTCACCGCCTTAACAAATTGCATCATAAAGTTTGGGAAGATACCAAGGAGGACAGAGATCGTACATGCAATGAGGATGGGGATCAGCATGGACAATGGCGCCTCTTTGATACCTTGAAACGTTTCACCTTCCGGGCGTTTGCCGAAAAATGCCTTAATGGTAACGGGTGCGAAATACCCGACATTGAGCATGGTGCTGGCGATAAGGATGAGCAGTATCCCCATCTGGTGGGCCTGAATGGATCCCACCAGCAGATTCCATTTGGTGACAAATCCGGCAACAGGTGGTGCGCCAATCATTGAGAGTGAGGCAATGGCAAAGGCCCCGAAGGTAAATGGCATGGTCTTTCCAAGTCCTCCCATATCCGAGATATCTTTCTTGTGCGCGGCAATGTAAATGGCGCCTGCGCAAAAGAAGAGGGTGATTTTAGCGAAGGCATGATTGACGATATGGATCAGGCCGCCATCAATACCTGCGGGGGTAAGAAGGGCCACACCCATGATGATATAAGAAAGCTGGCTGATGGTTGAATAGGCTAGCCGTTCCTTGAGGTTGTTTTTGGACAGGGCAAGCACTGAGGCCATGATCACGGTAAATCCGACAAAGTAAGCAGTGGGAATTCCAAGATTCAAGGCATGCATGGTATCAACCCCGAAGACGTAGAGCATGACCCGTGTGGTGCAAAAGACACCAACCTTGACTACGGCCACTGCATGGAGCAGAGCGGAAACGGGAGTGGGGGCGACCATGGCACCTGGCAGCCAGTGATGAAAGGGCATGATCCCGTTTTTGGCAAAACCAAAGAGACAGAAAACGTAGAGCATGATAACCAGGCCATGGTTAACATCTGGCGGGAATATACCTGTTGAGATATTGGTGGCAAAATCAAGGGTCCCGGTCAGGACATAGATCAGGATCAGGGCGGGCAACAGAAATGCCTTGGCGGTAGTTGTCAGATAGACAATGTATTTACGGGCGCCATTGTACCCTTCAGCATCCTGATGATGGGCAACCAAGGGGTAGGTGCATATCGATACGATCTCATAAAAGAGATACAGGGTAAAAAGGTTGTCAGAGAAGGCGACCCCGATTGCCCCAAAGATTGACAGGGCAAAACAGGCGTTGAATCTGGTCTGCGCATGCTCGTTGTGGGCCCGCATATATCCCATGGAGTAGAAGACGGCGATAGTCCACAGCGATGATGCCACCAGGGCGAAGATCATGGACATGGCGTCGGCCCGAAGGGTGACAGTAACTCCGGGAAGGATGCTGAACATGTGGAAAATCATGGTCTTACCTGAAAGTACTGTCGGGATCATTGAGGCGACAAGTAAAAACAGGATGATTGAGGCAACACATGAAACACCTTCTCTGATGTTTTCATTTTTCCCCATAAACATGACACCCAGAGTACCAACGAGCGGCACGAGGAGTGCTACGAGAAGTTTAGCGGAACTGACCGTTGTTATATCCATGACAGATGTTCCTTTTCCTAACCGTTAAGTTCGACCAGATCTTCAGTGTCGACTGATTTATAGTTGCGATATACTGCGATAATTATACTGAGACCGATGGCTGCTTCAGCCGCGGCTATAGCCATAATAAAAAGAGTGAAAACTTGACCCACTGTGGGATCTGGTGCGGTAAATCTGTTAAAGGCCATAAAATTAATGGAAGCTGCGGCCAGTATCAGCTCAGAGGAGATAAGCATACCAATGAGAGTACGATGGGTCACAATCCCATAGACTCCCATGCCAAACAACATGGCTGCCAGATACAAAAAGGTATTCAGATTGTTGTATAGAGTAAGAAATGACATTATTTGCTCCTCCCGGCGCGGGCGATGACCAGTGCTCCAATGATTGCAATAAGCAGGACAATGGATATGAGTTCAAAGACCATGGAGTAACTGGTCAGAAATTGAATTCCTATCTCTTTCACTGTTCCGCCATTGACCTTAGGAAGCGAGGTGAACTTTGCTCGCATCGCCATAACGATCAAGCCAATGGTGACAATACCGGCGGTAATAAATGCAAGTGGCCCTGAGAGTGGACCCGCTGGCCCATTTTTTTTATTTTCCTCAGGAGCGGCGAGCATGATAGCGAAAGCAATGGTGATACAGACAGCTCCCACATAGATGAGTATCTGCATCAATGCCACAAATGGTGAGTTCAGGAAGTAATACAGAGCGGCTACCCCGATAAAACAGACAACAAGTCCTGCTACCGAGCGTACCAGTCTTTCTGCGGTACAGGCAATGAGCCCACCAATAAGGGTTACTGCCATCATTACAAGAAAGATCAGTCCAGTCAGGCCGTCAGCGGTGAACAGCCCTGGCGCTTCTGTTATGGCCATGGAAGGGTTCATGCGTTTCTCTCCTCCAACCGTTTAAGAAGATTAAAGTGAAAATCTTCCTTGCGCGTAGATGCAAGATTATATTCTTTTGAAAATTCTAATGCCCCAAAGTTGCAATTTTCAACACATTGACCACATAGTGAGCATTTCGTAAAATCAAGATCGTATTTGCTTAACACCTTTTTCTTTTTAACCTTTCCGTCAACTTCGATATCCACAGAGACAGATTCCAGGCTGATGCACCCTGAAGGACAGGCGCGCTGGCACATCCCACAGGCGACACATTTTGGCTTCCCATCTTCATCGGCAATGAGCTCGATATGTCCACGAAATCGTGCAGACATCTTGAGGGTCTGATAGGGATACTGAACAGTTACGGTTGGTTTGAAAAATTCTCTAAAGGTTATACTCATCCCAATAAGCAGACTTTTACTACCATAGAATATATCGCTGAAATAACCGCCCATATTAGAACACCTTCAGTAATCCTGCCGTGAGAAGCAGGTTGAACAGGGATATAGGAATAAGTATTTTCCAGGACAGATTAAGCAGTCCATAGATGGTTGTTCGTGGAAAGGTCCAGCGAATCCAGATAAATGTGGCAATCAGCAGGTAAATTTTAAGAAGGAACCACCATACCCCTGGAAACATACCGAAAGGACAATCCCAGCCTCCAAGGAAAAGAATTGTTGTCAGGCTGGCTCCAATGACAATATTTGCATATTCTCCCATGAAGAAGAGTCCAAAACCCATACTGCCGTACTCGGTATGGAAGCCGGCTACCAGCTCACTCTCGGCCTCTCCAAGATCAAAAGGGGCGCGATTTGTTTCTGCCAGTGAGCAGATAAAAAATATAATAAAAGAAATGGGCATTAATGGACTCTGTAGGGAGGGAAATATATTCCAGTGCCAGAAACCACCACTTTGCGCCATACTGATCATCTTAAGATCCATTGATCCAGTTGTCATGACCACGGTGATTGCCGTGATCAGCATGGGAATTTCATAGGAGACATTCTGTGATACTGCCCTGACTGATGCCATGACAGAATATTTGTTACGTGATCCCCAGCCGGCAAAGAGAATGGCCATGGCTCCCATGGAGGCGAAGGCAAAGATGACAAGGACTCCAAGCTCCATGTTATGGGCGGCAATTCCTTCGCTGAAGGGAATGGTGACAAAACTCATAATGGCTGGCGCCATGGCCAGCACAGGGGCAACCATAAACAGGATTTTGTCAGCACCGCCTGGGATCATCAACTGTTTGGTCATCAGTTTGATGCCGTCAAGAGGTGGCTGCAGAAGTCCGAAGGGACCATTGATATTTGGACCTGGACGGCGCTGAATACGGGCTGCTCCTCTGCGCTCAGCCCAGACCAGATAGGCAGCATTGGCAGCGGCAAAGGCGATGGCTATCACCACAGCAACTATGACATTTAATAATGTTAAACTCATCGAGCTTCTCCCTTATTCCACTTCTCAATCAAATGGTAAGTTTTTACGGTCTTTTTTGATTTAGAAATGAAATTACCTGTCTATTTCTGGTATTACGAGGTCCAGACTTCCCATAAATGCAAGGGCATCCATTATTAACATCCCTTCGCATGCTTCATCAAAGAGGTGCATATTCGAATATGTTGGTGAGCGCAGTTTCAGGCGGTAGGCATTTTTATCACCATCACTTACGATTCTGATTCCAAAACTTCCGCGCGCGGTTTCCACTGCCTGATAGTAATCACCGACTGGAAGTTTGATGGTTTTTGGTTTCTTCTCAACCATGATGGGGCCGTCGGGTAATTTTTCCAAACCCTGTTCAATGATTCTCAGTGATTGTTCCATCTCATCCATTCGCACCTTGTAACGGGCCAATGAATCACATTCATGATATACCGGGACATCAAAATCAAACTCTGGATAGACAGAATAGGGCTCATTCTTACGGACATCAAAGTTGATTCCAGAGCCTCTGGCAACCGGGCCTGTGGCTCCGTATTTGCGGCACATCTCAGCCGAAACAGGGGCGATTCCTTCCAGTCGTTTTTGGAAGATAATGTTCCCAGACACCAAGGCGTCATATTTTTTGAGAGATTTTCGCATCCGGGGGATAAAACGTTTAGCTGCCTCAATAAAATCATCGTCTACATCATTGTAGAGGCCACCAAATCGGTAATAGCAATACGTTAAGCGAGCACCGGTTACGGCCTCCAGCATATCAAGAATATGTTCACGATCCTGAATGGCGTACATGAGAGGACTGAAGCCGCCAAGGTCCATGACAAAGGCGCCAAACCAGAAGAGGTGGGATGCCACTCGATTCAGTTCAACAGTGATGGCCCGTATATACTCAGCACGTTCCGGAACTTCAATGCCAGCAGCGCGTTCTATGGCCAGGACGTGGCCATGGGTATATCCTAAAGCACCAAGGTAATCCAGACGGCTTAAGTTGGGAAGATACTGGGCATAAGTCCTGTTCTCACCCATTTTTTCGTGCATGCGGTGAACATAGCCAAGGACGGTTTCTGCCTTGACAATATATTCACCATCCATTTGCATTTTGACCCTGAGAACACCGTGGGTTGCTGGATGCTGTGGCCCTACATTCAGGAGGAATGTCTCGTCCGGTCGGAGTTGAATTGGAGCGCTCATGCCTTGAAATCCTTTAAGAGTGGATGGAAATCTGCATCTTCAGGAAGGAGCAGGGGAACAAGGTGGGGGTGACCCGCAAATTTTATACCAAAAAAATCGTGGGTCTCACGTTCATGCCAGTTTGCTCCGGCGTATATTGTGGAGATGGTGGGGACTTCAGGTTTTTCGCGAGGCATCCTGGTGCGGATAATCACTCGGCAGGTGTCAAAATCGTAACGGGAAAAGTCATAAATAACTTCCAGTTGGTTATCTTTGATCCAGTCTACCCCGGTGATACTTTCAATGAAAAAACCGCCTTCATCAAGAATAGTAACTGCTGCAAGAAGTTGATCTGCAGCAACCTGAGCATCAAGATGGTATCCATGGGTTTTGTAATCACGAGTGAGAACACCATTACCCCTGGGGGTACCAGCCTCAGCTTCATCTGCTGGAACAGATCCGGCAAAGAGTGCTTGCAGTGCTTGTTGTGTCGTTTCTAATATCATGATCCTGTGGCTCCGAAGGAGTGTGAAGCGTTTTAGTGACTGACTTTATTATATTTAATGTAGCCTTGAAAACGTAATTAATTTATACAGCCTCAGGGTCTTTCCATCTCTTCCAACCGGAAATTTTATGTTCGAGTTCAATGATACCCTGCAGGAGTGCCTCTGGGCGTGGAGGGCATCCAGGAACATAGACATCAACCGGTAAAAACTGGTCGGCACCCAGAACAATGCCATACTGTCCTTCAAAGGCAAAAGGGCCACCTGATATCGCGCAGTTGCCAAGGGCCATAACCCACTTGGGTTCAGGCATCTGGTCGTAGAGCGTTTTGATGCCCGGTTGCATTTTTTTTGAGATGGTGCCGGCCACAATCATCACATCACTTTGTCGTGGAGAGGGACGAAAAACTTCAGCTCCAAAGCGTGACATGTCAAACCTGGCACAGCCTGTTGCCATCATTTCGATGGCGCAGCATGCCAGGCCGAACGTAAGTGGCCATAAGGAATTTGCCCGGCCAAGATTGATCAGTTTATCGGCGATGGCAAACTGAACGAATGATGAAGGTACTGCTTCTACTGGTGAAGGTACGTTTTGCGTTCCCACTTGAATACTCCCTTGATCCATGCGTATACGATTGCGAGTGATAAAATTCCGACAAAGATTACAACTTCTACAAAATCCCTATAGGCAAACATCTCGTTGTTGTAAGCGAGGGCGACCGGAAAAAGAAAAAGAACATCCACATCAAAGGCAAGAAAGATGAGGGCGTAGAGAAAAAAAACAACGCCGTAGCGCACCCAGCTGTCACCGATAGGCGGCATGCCGCATTCAATGAATTGCTTGTTTCTGTTTTCGAATTGACGGGTGCCGCGAGGCATGAGGAGGTAAACAATGGCGATGGGACCTAAGGCAAAGGCAAGACCGCCCAAGGTGAAAGCCGCGATCCAGAGAACGTTGTCACGGTAAAGAAAGTCTGTAAATTGAAGCTCCATAAAAACTCCCCCCAGAAGTTATTTGAACTGATAGCTCTTCATTTGTAAGTGTCTTTATAATGAAGGACTATGGGCTTGTCAACTGAATAATGAATGACCATTCATGCTTCTACAAGTGATTATTTATTCAATTTTATAGGAATATTATTATTTTATAAAAAACTCTCCCTGAAAACTATTGAGAAAAAATATATACGTGATACAGTGGCAAATCGCTAATCTAAAAAAAAGATAATTTTTATCAGAAATATTGAATAAGGGAAAAATAGATGTCTATCACCTTGAGACAATTGGAAATATTTATTGCAGTAGCAGAGACTGCCCAGGTTACCAAAGCGAGCAAAAAATTGTTTGTGACCCAATCGGCTGTGAGTATGGCACTGGCTGAACTTGAAAATCAACTTGCCGGGGCCCTATTTGATCGTCATGGCCGCAGTCTGTTGTTAAATGAGCGGGGACGCTATCTTTTACCCCTTGCCAAGGAGATTGTCTGTCAGGTTGGTAATGTGGAGAGTATCATGTCCGAGAAGAATGACGAGCTTACCGGGCATATTAATATCGTGGCCAGTACCACCATTGGTGACTATCTCCTCCCTTATTTGATTGGTGCCTTCAAACGGATGCATGCTCATGTGGGTATTAACATGCTTGTTCATCATACCTGTTATGCTGAAACCCTTATTCAGGAGGGGAAGGCGAATATCGGTTTTGTTGAAGGCCCGGTAAAATCCCTCGATACTATTATTCGTCCGTGGTTTAAAGATGAGCTGGTGATCCTGGTTGGTCCTGGCGATCCCCTTGCTGGTAATGAAATCTTTGATGTGAAGACAGATTTCAAAAATACCCGTTGGATTATGCGCGAAGAGGGATCAGGGACGGTTGCTATATTTCGTGAAAAGATGAAGGCCTATCTTGATCAGATTTCTGTGATTATGGAGATGGGCCATCCTGAGGCAATTAAGCGGGCTGTTGAATCAGGAGTAGGCATTGCCTGTCTTTCTTCGTTGACGGTGTGTCGAGAAGTTGAACATGGTTGGTTGAAAAGTCTGAAGGTGGAAGGGGTTGACATGCATCGACAGCTGCAGATAATTTCCCGAAAAGGTCAGGTTATGAGTGATGCCCTGGCCGAGTTTCTCGCCTTTTGTGATGTGATGTCCACCTGTAGTGCCAGCAGGGCCTGTCTCTCTTCGCCATGGAAACTCCAGTCTTTGCTGGCAAAACAATCCTTGTTGAGCAAACAGTTGTTGAGCTTAAAGAAATAATCGCCCGGCTGGAGAGATTGCAGGCAGAAGGGGTAGATGGACAGATTTATTTGTGAAGGGAAAAAACCGGTTGCAGATGAGTAATTCTGCAACCGGTTTTTGTTTGTGTTTACGTATTATCCTTCCAGGCTGGCTAGTGCATTTTTGATTCTTCCCATTCCATCTTTAATGATATCCATGGAGGTGGCAAAGGAGAAGCGGACAAAGTCGTCGGCCCCGAAGGCGGCACCAGGTACAGAGGCTACTTTTGCCTCGTCGAGGAAGTAGTCGGCCAGATCCACTGAATTGTTAATGACCTTGCCGTTGAATTTTTTTCCAAAATATGTGGAGAAATTGGGGAAGACATAGAAGGCCCCTTTGGGATTGACGCAACTTACCCCTTCGATTGAGCGCAGGTCTTCAACAAAAAAGTCCCGTCTGGGAAGAAATGCCTTGAGCATGGTTTTCGGAAAATCCTGGGGGCCGGTGATCGCGGCAAGTGCGGCTTTCTGGGAAATGGATGAGGGGTTGGATGTTGATTGACCCTGGATTTTGTTCATGGCCGCTATGATATGTTTCGGGCCGGCAGTCCAGCCGATCCGCCATCCTGTCATGGCAAAGGATTTTGAGACTCCGTTCAGAATCAGGGTTTGCTCCTTTAATCTGTCGTCCACCTCCAGAATATGAGGAAGCTCGGTGTCCATATAGGTGATGGTGTCATAGATGTCATCAGTTATGATCAGCCAGCCGTTTTCCAAGGCCATTTTGGCAATGGCCTGTAGGGCCTCAATTGAAAAAACTGAGCCCGTGGGGTTGGAGGGCGAGTTGATAATGATGGCCCGTGTTTTGCTGGTGGCATATTTATGGAGAATTTCCGGGTTGAGGTCAAAATCATCCTGTTCCAGAAGAGGTACCAGAACCGGGGTGCCGCCAGCCAGTTGTACCATGGGTGGATAGGAGACCCAGTAGGGAGTGGGAATAAGAACCTCATCTCCGGGATTTATTACTGCCTGAAACATGTTGTAGAGGCCATGCTTCCCACCGCAGGCGACTTGGATCTCCTCCATCGCATAGGAGAGTCCTTTGTCTATCTTTATGCGTTGGCAGATGGCTTCACGTAATTCTGGCATGCCGGGAACGGCGGTATATCTTGTGAATCCCTCATCGATGGCTTTTTTCCCTGCTTCACAGACATGGGGCGGGGTGTCAAAGTCGGGTTCACCGACGCTGAAATTAAGGATGTCAGCGCCTGCAGCCTTCAGTGCCTTGGCCTTTGCATTTACAGCAAGGGTTGGAGATGGCTTGATATTGATAACTCTGTCTGCCAGGGTGATGATTGGAGAGCTCATTTTAGGATCCTGTTGAAAAAAGAGTAGTGAAGGGTAAGTCTGTAAAAGCAGTTAAGGATATTTTTAAAATTCATTTTTATTCCTGTACCTGTTTCATTTCCTTTTGGCAACAGGAAAAAATGGAAAGTGAACTCGTTGGTCAGTAGAAAATTTTTTCCAGAACGAGTCCATGGGCAGGAGCCGTGGGGCCTGCCGTGCTTCTGTTTCTGGCCTGAAGTGTCTCTTCGAATTCCAGAACAGTGCGCCTGCCTTTTCCTGCCTCCAGTAATGTGCCAACCAGATTACGGACCATGTGCCGTAAGAAACCATCGGCGGTGAATTGAAAATGATACGTTTCCGGAGAGACTTTGGTGAAAGTTGCTTGTGACAGCGTACGAACTGATCCGCGGCGACTTGGTGCCTTGAGGTCGCGGGAACCTGATGCCTCAAAGCTTGCAAAATCGTGGGTTCCTCTCATCTTTTCAAGGCAGAGTTCGATTCTCTCCTGGTGAGAGATGTCCGGTGTATGCACAGAATAGAGGCGTTGTGTGGGGAGTTGGATTGGCCCGGTAAACAGTGAGTAGGTATATGTCTTGGCCTTGGCAGAGAAGCGGGAATGAAAATCATGGTCTTCTTCGCAACTATCCAGGATGCGGATGGATCGTGGCAGCAGGCCATTAAGTCCTCTGATGAAGGTCGGGCAGGAAATGGCGGCTTCGGTGTGGAAATTGGCGACCATTTCCTTGGCATGAACACCCGCATCTGTCCTGCCGGCACCGTACAGAGAGACTGGATTATTGATTATGATCTGGAGGCACCGTTCAATTTCCCCTTGGATGGTGATGGCATTTTTTTGTTTCTGCCAACCACTATAATCGGTTCCATCATAGGCGATGGTGAGTCTTATGTTGCGCATGGCAGGGTATGATGCCAATTGAACAGAAGGGAATAAAAGACATTCCCGGCCGTCATCTGGATTTTTATGGGAAAAAAGGCGCGGACTCAAGTCCGGCGGTTTCGGCAAAGCCGCACATCAGATTCATGTTCTGTATGGCCTGCCCGGCAGCGCCTTTGACAATATTGTCAATGGTGGACAAAATGATGATTCGACCGGTTCGAGTGTCGATTTTGAAGCCAATGTCACAGAAATTGGATCCACGCACATACTGGGTGGCTGGAAAGGTGTTTTCTGGCAGGACTCGGACAAAGGGCTCTTGTGAGTACATCTTCTCATACAGTTGGGTGATATCGGTTTGTTGAACTTCTGGTTTCAGATGGGCGTAAATGGTGCTTAAGATTCCCCGTGAGATTGGCAGCAGGTGTGGAGTAAAAGAAATTCGCACCGGTTCTTGCAGAAAGGTATTGATCTCCTGTTCTATTTCAGGAGTATGGCGATGGGTGCCACCAACCTTATAGGCACGGAAGCCATCTGCCACTTCGCAGAAGAGTGAACCCACCTGGGCTGCGCGGCCTGCCCCTGATGTTCCTGATTTTGAATCGGCGATAATTGAGCGTGGATCAATGACGCCTGCCTTCAAGAGAGGGGCCAGCGCTAAAATGATTGAGGTTGGATAGCAGCCAGGATTGGCGATGAGTCTACTTGTGCGAATTTGCTCCCGATAGAGCTCGGGCAGGCCGTATACCGCTTCTGTGAGCAGATCGGCTGCACTGTGTTTTTGGTACCATTCCTCGTAAACTGTTACATCGCGCAGTCTGAAATCTGCTGAAAGATCCACCACTTTTTTCCCGGCTGCCAGAAGATGCGGGACAATGTCCATGGCTGTTTTGTGTGGTACCGCGGTGAAAAAGAAATCTGCCCTGGCGCATAGTTCTTCAGTGCTGAGGTTCTCGCAGATAAGATGAGTTTTTTTACGCAGGTTGGGAAAAACCTGGGCCAGAGCTTGGCCTGCATATTGTCGTGAAGTGGCTGCGGTAAGAGTTACATCTGGGTGGTTGCAGAGAATCCTGGCCAGTTCAACTCCTGTGTAACCCGAGGCACCGATGATTGCGACATTTAGCATGATGGACACCTGATAGAATAAAAAAAGGGAATAACAGAATTTCTGTTATTCCCTTTGATAAACCTATTTTCTTTTTCGTTGCACTTCCTGCAAGTTTTAAGCAAGAAAGAAGGAACGAGTCTGAAAGAAAGGAATTAACGTTTAGAAAACTGGAACTTGGCGCGTGCACCTTTCTGACCATATTTTTTCCGCTCTTTCATACGAGGGTCGCGGGTCAAGAGGCCTGATTTCTTAAGAGGTAATCTGTTGTCTGGATTAACATGAAGGAGTGCCCTGGAAATTCCATGGGTCAAGGCCTCAACCTGTGCAGACTTGCCGCCACCTTTCAGGGTGGCTATAACGTCATATCCTTCAGCGTTATCAGTTACCTGGAAGGGTTTTGCTATCTTGTAGGTCTGGAATGTGCCACCAAAATAATCATCCGCGTTCATGGTGTTCACAATAACCTTGCCACTGCCTGGGGTGATCCATACTCTGGCCACTGCTGTTTTTCTTTTCCCTGTGGCATAAAAACGATTTTGTACCATGCTTACTTTCTCCGCGAAATATTAAATATTTAATTCAGCAGGCAGCTGAGCTGCATGTGGATGCTCATTGCCAACATAAACTTTAAGTTTCTTCAACTGTTGAGCCCCTAGTTTGTTTCTTGGAAGCATTCCCTTCACAGCCTTTATAATGAGATCTGTTGGGTGAACTTCCATCAACTTCTTGGCACTTCTTTCTTTGATTCCGCCGATGTAACCTGTGTGACGGTAATACTTCTTGTCGTCCCATTTCTTACCGGTCAGTTGAATCTTGTCGGCATTGGTGACGACAATGAAGTCACCGTTGTCGATAAAGGTGGAAAAGGTTGGTTTGTGTTTTCCACGCAACCGGGATGCAATTTCTGATGCCAAGCGGCCAAGAACCTTGCCTTCGGCATTGACGACATACCATTTCTTTTCGATCTCATTGACCGGAGCCAGATAGGTTTTCATGGTGTTCCTCAAGATGCTGATTAATGCAATGAATAAAAAAAGGTTCGAACTGTGTCGAACCTTTTCGAATCTCTTAATGGAGCGGGAGACGAGATTCGAACTCGCGACGTCAACCTTGGCAAGGTTGCACTCTACCACTGAGTTACTCCCGCTCATTATCTGTAAAGTAAAACGAAGCTACTTTAACAAACCTGTGGTTCCTTTGTCAATAAAAAATAGTTATATTTTGTTTTGGCATTGTTAAAAAAAATGGGAGAGATAAAAAAGAGATGGCCCTCTGTAAAGGATATATGATATAAATAAATTAATTGTTCAGACATGAGTTTGCAAGCAGTAGCTACTAAGGAGCTGAAGGTTCCTGGAAGATGTGCTGTTCTTGTTTTTTTATTCTGAAGTTGTAGTTATTTTTTAAGGAAAATGTATGGATGCACTTGAACAGCGCAGTGGTGAAGTGAAGCGTGTTACCCGTGAAACTGATATTCAGCTCACATTGCTGCTTGACGGCACGGGTATTACCAGAATTGATACTTCGGTCCCGTTTCTCAATCACATGTTAACCCTTTTTGCCGTTCATGGTTTTTTCGATCTTGAAATCACAGCGACAGGTGATATCGAGATTGATGATCATCATACAGTGGAAGATATTGGGATCTCTTTGGGACAAGCCTTTGCCAAGGCCTTGGGAGATAAAAGCGGCATAAATCGGTATGGTCTGAGCTATCTGCCCATGGATGAGGCCTTGGTGCGTGTTGTGGTTGATATCTCTAATCGACCCTTTCTCCACTATGTCGCCGCAGTCCCTGAGCAGAAGGTCGGGAATTTTGACACTGCCCTGGTCCTTGAATTTATGCGAGCATTTTCGCAACATGCCGGGGTGACCTTGCATATTGATCTCCTGCATGGTGAAAATAGTCACCATATTTTAGAGGCGATTTTCAAGGGCTTGGCTCGGGCAATGGATCAGGCCACCGGCGTAAATCGTTTAGTGACTGGAACCTTGTCTTCAAAAGGTCTATTGTAAGATATTTCATTGGGGTTCTTTGGGATTTGGTATGTCCCTGTAAATTTTAAATGAGGTCATTTGTGAAAAATATAACCAGTATTTTAATTGTGGCGCTTTTTTGTTCTCTCTTTTTTTCAGCTTGCTCTGGGAAAATGGGTGATCAAACAGAAGAGAAGGCGGTAACTCTGCAGCCCCTTACAGGTATTGTAGTGATGCCGACAGTGATAACGAAAGAGGCCTTGGGAGCAATGGGCAAAGGGAGTTCTGCCCTTGATATGGGGGCGGGATTTATTGATGGGGTGATAGCCTCTGAACTGGGGAAAAATGATAAAGTTCACATTGTGACTGAGAGGCAACTGGACGCCTTGCCCACTGATGCTGCTGGAGGTCGTCTGGCGCAGATGAAGGCCCTTGGTGCCAAATTGGATTCCAACGCGGTTCTTGATATCACGGTAACCCGTTTTCATGAGCGGGATGGAAGTGATCTGTCGGTGAACTCTCCTGCCTCTGCCGCTTTTCAAATGGTTCTCACCCATGTGGACAGTGGCATGGTTCTCTGGGCCGCCTCTTTTGATGAGACCCAGGAGGCCTTGTCAAGTAATCTGCTCTCCCTTGGCAAGGCTAGAAACCGGGGTTTTAAATGGATTACGGTGGAAGAACTAGTTAGTCAAGGGGTGAAGGAACGTCTGGCTGACTGTCCTTATTTGCAGCAATAAGAAAGCTGGTTGTGGTGTTCCCGTGCTATGGTTGCCTGCTGGTTTGCTTGAAGCAAACCAGCAGGCATTTTTTATTGTAAGCTGTTGTTTCAAAAAAATCGTAACAGTGAAGTATCGTGACCGGCAGTCGCTCTTCCTCCAAACCTCCAGGGCACTTCCTTTGTGGCGGTCACTCCTGCGCCGTCTTTGGCACCCATGACAGTGGGCCATGCACGGCCTGCGTAAGGAGCTGTAACGAAATGGTTGGAAATGTAGTAGTATCAAAACGGCGATGGTTTTTTTGTAACAGCTCCCAATGAGATCAGAGACGGTTCTTTCCAGACAGGTCAACAGGCGTATTGGCCAAGCCATGCAGACTTATTCCATGCTCAGCCATGGTGATTCTGTACTGGTGGCCGTGTCCGGTGGGGTGGATAGTCTGGTGTTGGCCTGGCTGCTGCAGATGTGGTTGCAGAAGGCGCCCATCAGCTACACCCTGCGGGTTGTCCATATTGATATGGGGTTTCGGGGACAGGGGAAGTCAGGTGCCAATCCGGTTGCAGAAATCCGCGAACAACTTAACCGGTTCGGGATTTCTTTGCTGGTTGAACAGGCCAGGGTGATGGATGAGGCTGAGCGGAACTGCTTTTTCTGCGCCCGGCAGCGTCGTCATCAGCTGTTTAATCTGGCAAGAGAGTATGGGTGTAACAAGATCGCTTTTGGTCATCATAAGGATGATCTCATTGAAACGCTTTTCCTGAACATGCTCTATAGTGGCAATCTTTCAACCATGGTGCCGAAGCAGGACCTTTTTGATGGCAGGCTGTCCCTTATTCGCCCTCTGGCCTATATTGAAAAACATGAGGTGCAGAAGATTGCCATAACCCTTGGTCTTGCACCGATTGATAATCTTTGCCCACTGGCAGGGAACACACGGCGTGATCAGGTGCGCAAGGTGTTGCAGGCCCTTTATGACCAAGACCCTGATGTCAAGGCTTCGATTTTTGCCTCCATGGCCAATGTACGGGAAGGCTACCTGCTATGAAAACCTCTGTTGATTGTCTCGCTTGTTTCATGGACCAGGCCCTGCGGGTGGCGCGGATCAGTTCGACTGACGAGACGGTGCATCTGGAAGTGGCCCGTGCTATCGCGGCCCTGCTGCCGCAGATGGAGATGTCGTTGACCCCGCCTGAGAATTCTGTGGCTGTGTATGCGACCATTGCCAGGCTTACCGGCTGTGCTGATCCCTATCTGGCCATAAAAAAAACGTCCAATGATCAGGCCCTTGCCATCCTTCCTGAACTCATCCGGGAAGTTGAAGAGAGCGAAGTGCCCTTGATTGCGGCCCTCCGTCTGGCCATTGCCGGTAATATTATTGATTACGGGGCCATGCGCAGTTTTGATGTGGGGAGTGCTCTGGCTCAAGCCAGAACGATTCCTCTGGCTATTGATGCCAGCCGACAGTTGTTTGAGCTGGCCTGCCGATTGCCTGGGAAATCAAGGGTTCTCTTCCTGGCCGATAACTGCGGTGAGATCGTCTATGACCTCCTGGTTATTCGTTGTCTTGTCGACCTGGGGCTGGATGTGACTGTGGCGGTGAAGGAAGGGCCTATTATTAACGACGCCCTGTTAGCTGATGCCCAAGCCTGCGGTCTTGATCGCTATGCCCGCATTATCACTAATGGGACGGCTTGTCCTGGAAGCCCCCTTGCCAGTTGTTCGCCTGAGTTTCTGCATGCCTTTCGGCAGGCTGATCTTATTCTTTCCAAGGGGCAGGGGAATTTTGAGACCTTGTCTGAGGCCGTTTACGAGAGCGATGCGGATATCTTCTTTCTTCTGACTATCAAGTGTCCGGTGGTTGGGGCCCATCTTGCTTGTCTGACCGGGAAATCTGTGGATGAATTTCCCGGTCACGGGGAAATGGTACTCTATTACCCGGAGCGTTCAGCTGGCAGCTCGTGGCGTTCAGTAGTATGAAGACACTGAAGAGATTTTTCTGATTGCTGAGCGCTTCCCTCTCTCATTTCACCAGAGTTTATTTTATGAAAAAACGTATAGCGAATATCCTTGCTCTCCCGCAGGCAGGTGAACAGTTGCAGATTGCGGGATGGGTGAGAACCAGGCGGGATGCCAGCGGGTTTTCATTTATTGAGGTTAATGATGGTTCTTGTCTCGCCAATATTCAGGTGATTGCTGATCAGACCCTTGTTAATTATGGGGATGAGGTCAAAAAACTCAGTGCCGGCTGCAGTGTACTGGTAACCGGTATTCTCCAGGAGTCACCGGCCAAGGGCCAAGCGGTGGAACTGCGGGCCACTGAGGTGAAAGTTCTGGGCTGGGCAGATCCTGAGTCCTATCCCTTGCAGAAAAAGCATCATTCCTTTGAGTTCCTGCGTAATATCAGCCATCTGCGTCCCCGCACCAATGCCCTGGGGGCAGTGGCCAGGGTTCGTTCGCGTCTTTCCTATGGAGTGCATACTTTTTTTCAGGAGCGGGGTTTTGTTCAGGTGCATACTCCCATCATTACCACCAGTGACTGTGAGGGTGCAGGCGAGATGTTTCAAGTCACAACTCCCTCTGTCACTTCTGCCGGGGAAGCCGGTAGTGAGTTCTTCGGCCGCCCTGCCGGTCTGACCGTGAGCGGTCAGCTTCAGGCCGAGGTCTATGCCCAGGCCCTGGGCAATGTCTATACCTTCGGACCCACCTTCAGGGCGGAAAATTCCAATACCAGCCGGCATCTGGCCGAGTTCTGGATGGTGGAACCGGAGATGGCATTTTGCGACCTGCAGGGAAATAGAGAGGTGGCGGAAGAGATTCTCAAATATCTTCTGCGGCTGGTCCTGGCCGAATGCAGTGAGGATCTGGCCCTTTTTGACCGCTTTATTGCCAAGGGGCTGCTGGCCCGTCTCCAGCAGGTGGTCGATCACGACTTTGCCCATATCACTTATACCCAGGCGGTGGAGCAACTCCTGCAGTCGGGGCAGACTTTTACCTATCCGGTGCAGTGGGGGATTGACCTGCAATCAGAGCATGAACGCTATCTGACGGAGACGATTTATCAGCGGCCGCTGATTGTCACCGATTATCCTGCAGCCATCAAACCCTTTTATATGCGGGTCAGCGATGATGGACGGACAGTGGCGGCCATGGATATCCTGGTGCCGGGGATTGGCGAGATCATTGGCGGCAGCCAGCGTGAGGATAGGTATGATGTTCTTCTGGCCCGCATGCAGGAGGCAGGGATTGAAGCGAGTGGCTATGAATGGTATCTTGATCTCCGGCGCTACGGTACGGTTCCCCATTCCGGTTTTGGCCTGGGATTTGAGCGCTTGGTGCAGTTTGTCACCGGCATGGCCAATATCCGGGAGGTGATCCCCTTTCCGCGCACCCCCGGTTTTGCCCCCTGCTGAGCCTGCTGTACATATGAGTTGTGTATCTTTATAAATGCTGAATGCGATAGAGTCTGAGGGCCAAAATGGAGAACGATAGTGTGAGTAAGGGGCCTGGTGTGCAAAGGATGTTTGATGCCATTGCCGGGTCGTATGACCTGATGAACCGGGTGATGACCCTGGGGCAGGACCAGCGTTGGCGGCGTTTTGTAGTCAGGAAAGCCCAGAATCCCGGGTCGGGCTGGGCACTGGATCTGGCTACCGGCACTGGCGATATTGCCGCTCTGACCCGGAGAACCTATCCTGAATGCCGGGTGCTTGGCGCTGATTTTTCCCAGAATATGCTGAAGGAGGCCGGGAAGAGGTTTGCTGCACTCGACATTGACTGGCAGGCCTGTGATGCCAATTTCCTGCCCTGTGCGGATAATAGTTTTGAGTCGGTGACCTTTGGCTATCTCCTGAGAAATGTTGATGATGCCCTGGCGGTACTCAAAGAGGTGCATCGGGTGTTGAAGCCGGGCGGCCGGGTGGTCTGTTTGGATACCACTCCCCCGCGGAAAAACCTTTTCTATCCCTTTGTCCGTTTCTATTTTCGTTTCGGTATCCCCTTTCTGGGTCGATTGATTGCTAAAGATGAGGCCGCTTACGCCTATCTGACCGGTTCGACCATGGACTTTTACAGTGCTGATGCCCTGGCATCTCTCTTTGCCAAGGCCGGGTTCGAGGCTGTTGGCTATCAACGCTTTATGCTGGGAACCATTGGGATTCACTGGGGAAGGAAGAAGGATGCAACAGTTGGACAGTCTTCAGGGCTTTAACTGACAGTCTCAAAGACAGCAGACTAGCCATCTGCGAAGGTTGCTGAATAGTAATGGTCATGCAGTTGTTGCTCTCTTGAGGGAAACGATCTGATTTTGAATATAATTTGAAGGGAAGTGGATATCATGCCTATCAAACCTGTGAAAATAAATACCGAGGAAGGAGAACGGGTTATTGCCTCCCTTCTTCATCGTTTTCAGCCCGCGGATGATTCCTGCCGGGCCATTGTCGCCGAGATCCTGGCCGCGGTGCGGCAGCATGGGGATGCGGCTGTCCTCGAATATACCAGAAAATTTGACGCGCCGGATCTTGAGCTTAAGGATATGCAGGTCTCCCTGGCCGAGATGCTTGAGGCCTATGATCTGGTGGATGAACCCTTTCTTGAGACCCTGGCCCTGGCCATCGAACGGATTCAGTCCTTTCATGAACGGGAGATGGAGGATTCCTGGATGCAGACCAGAGAGAACGGAACCATTGTCGGCCGACTGGTCCGCCCTGTGGATGCGGCAGGACTGTATGTGCCTGGCGGTCGGGGTGGCTCCACGCCCCTGGTCTCCTCGGTGCTGATGAACGGCATCCCGGCAGGGATTGCCGGAGTCGGCCGTCGGATAATGCTGACTCCGCCCAATCGTGCGGGCAAAATAAGCCCCCACCTTCTGGTGGCGGCCCAGGAGATCGGGATTACCGAGATCTTCAAGGCGGGATCGGCCTGGGGGATTGCGGCCCTGGCCTATGGTACCGCGACCATTCCAGCGGTTGATGTCATTGTCGGGCCGGGAAACCAGTTTGTGACCGAGGCCAAGTCTCAGGTGTCCGGCCGGGTGCGTATTGACATGATTGCCGGACCCTCTGAGGTGCTGATTGTGGCAGATAGAAGCGCCAAGGCCAGTCATGTGGCGGCGGATATGCTGGCCCAGGCGGAACATGACCCCATGGCCCTGGCCATGGTGGTGACCACCGAAGAGGGGTTGGCCGGGGAGATCCTGGTTGAACTGGAACGACAGCTGGCAAACTTGTCGCGGCAGGAGATTGCCCGCAAATCCCTGGATGATCGCGGGGTGATCCTCATTGCCGACAGCCTGGATGTGGCCATTGATCTGGCCAATGATATAGCCGTTGAACACTTGGAACTGATGATCAGCGATCCTTGGGCTATGCTGCCGCGTATCCGGCACGCCGGGGCCATCTTTTTGGGTCATCATACCCCGGAGGCCGCGGGAGATTACCTAGCCGGTCCCAACCATGTCCTGCCCACCATGGGGACGGCCCGTTTCTCTTCAGCCCTGGGCGTGGAGACCTTTTTGAAGAAGAGCTCCATTATTAGTTATTCGGAGCAGGCCTTGGCAGAAGATGCGGATCATATCCGGCTGCTGGCCACCCTTGAAGGTCTGACCGCCCATGCCGCCTCTGTCACTGAGCGCTTGCAGGGAAAAGGGTAGTGAGAAGGTGACAGTGAAAGCTTTTGATTTCCGGGAACAGCTCCAGCAGGGCTGCACTGCTTTGGGTGTTGTGCTGGATGCTGAGGCGGTGGAACGGCTCTTTTTTTATTTCACCGAACTTATGCGCTGGAGCAGGAAGATCAATCTGATAGCCAAAGGAACTGCGGAGGCGGAGATCCTGGAGAACCATTTCCTCGATTCTCTGACCCTGCTTCCCCTCCTGGACGGCTCCGGTCTCCATCTGCTCGATGTGGGAAGTGGGGCCGGTTTTCCCGGACTTGTCTGCAAGGCGGCCCGGCCTGAGATAACCGTGACCCTGCTGGAACCACGCCTGAAACGGGTTTCCTTTCTGCGTCATATCATCAGGACCTTGAAGATCAGCGGGGTGGAAGCATTGGCTGGCCGGGTAGAGGACGAGATCCTGCTGCCGTCCAGTTCTGTCTTTACCCATATCACCAGTCGGGCGGTCACCGATATCGGTGAATTCTTAAGAATGGTCAGTCGGCTGTGCGGCGAGGGGACAACGGTTATCTGCATGAAAGGGCCGAAATGGCAGGAGGAGTTACAGGCCATGCAGAAACTCTCTCAAACCATTTTGCTCCATCATACCTCGACCCTTGAAGGGGAGCTTCCCAACTCTCACGCCAGGCGTGCCTTGCTGACTTTTTCCAGGTGATGGAAGAAGATTTGTGTCGATCGCCTCAGCTTCTGGTGATCAGTGGTGGCGTCTCTCGTATTCGCGAGGTCTTCTTTCTTCCCGATAATTCCTGTGATCTCTCTCTCTGTGGTCTCTGTTGTAGCGGGGAGAATATCGTTTGTCTGGAGAATCTTGCCGATGGTGGCGATAGACATCATATTCTTTGTCACGATATCTTCTGATCTGTTCAATTTTGTGTCGATGAAATGCCCGCGGTAGAGAACGGTAGTCCACAATGCGCCATGGGCCATCGAGGCGGGAGGACCTGTGCCAGTAACCCTGATGGAAGATGTAGTAAGCGTTGTTGTCGTAGAAGAGATCGTAGGGTGAGCCTATTGCCACAGAAAAGCTCAGGAACGGCGAGTAGATAAACTCTGGACTTTCGTTGAAGTAGAAGATTGGTACTGGTCGCCGATAAACAGGTCGCGGGACAATGACTGGTGGAAGGGGAACCCCAAGGTGAATGTTGACTCCGATATCTCCGGCATGACTGTTGGATGGTATGCACAGAGTCAGGGGTATTGCCAAAGCAGCGATCATGAAGGGTGTCATGAAATCTTTTTTTGTCATCTTGTTACCTCTTGGTGGAGATGGTTCGTGTAAAAGAAAAAAAATGTTGTTGGATGGATACTCATTTTCAATGAAGGTATATTTATATATATCTTCATTTTCTTTTGTTCTGTCAAACCAATTATTGAAAATCACCATCTCATGCTCTCTAAAATTACAGATTGATACTTGTCGTTAACTGGTCAATATTGTGTCACTATGTGGCTTTTTTTACTGGACCAGTTCCTGTCCGGTTCGCGCTTTATTGCCGATGATGGGAGTGGTGAAGCTGGTTCATTCTGTTGACTCGCACCTGAGTGGTTCGTTCGGTTATTGAGGATATTGGCGCGGAAGAGAAGACGTTGGTGGTCTACGATCAGGCAGGAGATGTTTTATCCCCCACTTCAACCGAGCCATTGGTCCACACTATTGTCGAATTCCTGACCGGGTTGTCGGCGGTTGATGAACTTCTCTTGCCCCGGTTATAGCTCTATGTCGTGGTGATGATCGGTGTAAAATTCCACTCGGTTGCGACCATTGGCCTTGGCCACATAGAGGGCTGAATCGGTATTTCTGAGGAGTTCTTCGTGGGAAATCAAGTGCTGGTCTATAGATGTTGCCACTCCCAGACTGAGGCTGATGATTGGTAAAGGAGATGACTTTTCATGGAGAATCTGCAGTTTGATGATATTCAGGCGTATTTTTTCGGCAACATGTAAGGCCCCCATATGGGGAGTGTCAGGCAGGATGACCACGAACTCTTCGCCTCCATATCGGGCGCAGAAATCCCCGGGACGGGTCAGTGTTTTTTTTATTTTCATGAGGTCTTTGTAAGACCTTGCCAGTGGAGATTTTTTTAAGGAATAATGCCTATCATTTAGTTCATTGTTAAGGCGTAAAAGTCAATAGATTTTGGAAAAGGATGATTACTGCAAGATGATGGCACAGGAAGAGAAAGGATTTCAGTTGATAATCCCCGTAAGGTTGGTTTAAAGTGTTTCTCTTTGCTCAATGTGAAATTTGATGGGAACTTTTGAAGATGCGGTACAATCTCCGCATGAAAAATATAAGGGGAATGAAATGAAAAAAATTGCAGTATTAGCTGGTGATGGCATCGGTCCGGAAGTGATGGCAGAGGCAATTAAGGTCCTGAACGCAGTGCAGAAGAAGTTTTCTTTTGATCTGAGTTATCAGTACGCAGATGTGGGTGGGATTGCCATTGATAATCATGGAGAGGCCCTGCCTCCCTCGACCCTTGCCCTGTGCGAAAACAGTGATGCCATCCTCTTTGGCTCGGTCGGCGGTCCCAAGTGGGAGTCTCTTCCTCCTGCCCAGCAGCCGGAACGGGCGGCGCTACTTCCTTTGCGCAAGCATTTTGACCTCTTCTGTAACCTGCGTCCAGCCAGGATCTTCAAATCACTGACCGCTGCCTGCCCTCTGCGGGCGGATATCGTGGGCGACGGTTTTGATATCCTCTGTGTGCGTGAGCTGACTTCTGATATCTATTTTGGCGTGCCCAAGGGACGTGAGGGCTCCGGTCCAGAGGAGCGGGCCTTTGACACCATGGCCTATACCCGGGCCGAGATCGAGCGCATTGCCCGCATGGCCTTTGAGGCTGCCCGGCTGCGTAGCAAGAAAGTGACCTCTGTTGACAAGGCCAACGTCCTCACCACCATGGTGCTGTGGCGAGAGGTGGTGATCGGGATCGCCAAGGAGTACCCTGATGTGGCCCTGAACCATATCTATGTGGATAACGCCACCATGCAGCTGGTGCGTGACCCCCATCAGTTTGACGTCATGCTCTGCGGTAACATGTTTGGTGATATCATTTCCGATGAGGCTGCCATGCTCACCGGTTCTATGGGGCTGCTGGCCTCAGCCAGTCTCAATGCCGAAAAATTCGGGATGTATGAGCCGGCCGGTGGTTCGGCCCCGGATATCGCCGGTAAAGGCATTGCCAATCCCATTGCTCAGATTCTGTCTGCAGCCATGATGCTGCGCTACAGTTTTGGTATGGACGAGGCCGCTGATGCCATTGACCGCGCCGTTGAGAGCGTTCTCGATGCCGGTATTCATACCGCGGATATTGCCATTGATAAGACGAAGGTCGTTAATACCGCAGCCATGGGTGATGCCATCGTTGCTGCCTTGAGGTGAAATACGGATGCAGGAATGTATGGTGGTAGCCAATGAGGCCTCAACGGAGCTTGGTCGGAAGGTGGCGGATGATTTGGGGGTTCCCTTCTCGGAGATGATCCGCAAGTGTTTTGCCGATGGGGAGACTTATCATGCCTTTCCCGCCGATCTGGGAGGGAAAAATCTGATTATCATTGGTGCCACCCATACGGACAGCTCGCATCAGGAATTACTCGATCTGATCCAAGGGGGCAGGTACTGGAATGCGGCCACCATCAATGTGGCCATTCCCTATCTGGGCTACTCCACCATGGAGCGGACAAAGCCTAATTCCTATGAAATTCCCAAAGGGGTAACCAGAACCCGGCAGATCTTCCGGGCTCGTCCAAATTTTGTCGCCTTTGTCGATCTGCATTCCGAGGCGGTACTCCATGCCCATGCCGGTGAGATCCGGACCGAACATGTGTGGACCGATGAACTGGTGATCAAGAAGATCAGGTCCAGCGGTCTGACCGATTATGTCCTCGTTTCTCCTGACTATGGATTCTCCAAGCGCATCGCCCGGTTGGCCAGTCTGCTCAATTGTCCGCATACTGCGGCCGACAAGGATCGTTACGACACCGATAAGACCATCGTCGGCCAGATTTCCAGTGTGGTCAAGGGAAAGACGGCCATTGTCTGTGATGACATGATCCGTACCGGCGGCTCCATCATCCAGACGGCTAAACGTTGCCTGGAGGCAGGCGCCGTGCAGGTGGCGGTCATGGCTACCCATCTGGTCATGGCAGGGGATGCCCGGGAACGTTTTCAGAAAAGCCCGATCTCCAGAGTGATTGGTTCTGATACTGTGCCCGGGGTTCAGAGTGATGAACTGCTCGATGTCTATTCGGTGGCCCCGCTGCTGGCTGATATCTTCAGACGACATCTTAAGATCAAGTCAGGACTCTCAGGCTGAAGACTGCTGGAAGGTTTTTTGTCGCCGATGTAACTATTCACCTTGTTTACAGAGTCACAATTGATCTCGCGCAGAGGCGTTGAGAAGGACAAAAGAGTTTTTCTCTGCACCTTTGCGCGAAAAAATTATTACAAAACAACTTCTCATTCCTGCTGAATAAATACTCACCGATTTTGGAAATGACCGAGATAGCTGCTGATGGAGCAGAACCGGTTTTTACTACTCGCTCTGCAAACGCCTTTCGATATAGTCATTGATAAAGTCAAGTGCCTCTCGAAGAAGCACTGTATCGGGGAGGGTGGCGGCGAGTTTACCAATATCGTTTCCCTCCTTCAGGATCTCAAAAGTTGGTCGGAAGTTTATATCGAACACCCAACTCATCTGCAATACTTTAAGTTCATTGATGGTTTTCAACTTGGTGTAGCTCATGGTCCGTCCCTCGAACAGCAGGCGGTAAACCTCTTCCCGCACCAGCCTCTCCTTCCCCAGTCCAAGGGTGATCACCGGATTTCGCCGGGATTCTTCTATTTGGAAGTGTTCGTTCATAACCCGCAGGATGTCAACTTTATCGGCATCGCGGATGAGCCGGCAATGAAGAATGGTCTGCTGGTCCTGATTTTCAGGGATACGAAGTCGGTTGTGAAAAAAAATGGCGCGACTTATGATCTGGCGCTCGGAAAAATCCAGGGGTTGGAGGACGTGGTGCCGATTCAGCTCCGAGAGGGAAAGCTTGGCGTGGTTGTCTGAATCTGGATCGCGAAAGGTTCTGTACTTTTGATACTGAGGAAAGCGGCCGAGATCGTGGAACAAGGCGGTAACGACCGCGATCCGGTGGTCGTTTTCCGAAAGGCGCAGACCAGAGACAATCCTGTCAATGGCCGCGCAGACGCGGAAGGTGTGTTCCTCCTTCAAGTCAAGACTCTGCTGATGCAAGGGGTCAGATTCCTGGAAGGTCAAGAGATGATGTTTAAACCAGTCCTGAAAAAAATAGAGTTGCTCGTCGTTCATGCGGAAGGGTTATGCCTCAGTCGGAAATGGACTATGGCTCTTGAGATTAATTTTTTCTGGAATGGGTGTGGCTTTCTAAAAAAGGTTGATCATGTTGAAGGCTCGGTGTATCGGGGATATCTTCACTCTCAAAATCAGCAATGACTGCAGCCATATTTTAACAGTTAACCCGGCTACTTTACCTGTTCCCCCATTCACCATGGATATATCCCCTTGTCCTGAATATTCAGACTGAACTTTTTTCAGTTCATCTTCAAGATTGATTATGCTTCTCCTGCGTTGTCATAGTTTACAGGAAACATGGCAGACCCCGGTAGGGGTTTCTTTGGCAAATGGAAAATACTTTTTCTCGAAGCGCAGGGCTACATGCACCAGGGCCAGAAGTACCGGTACTTCGACCAGCGGCCCGATCACGGCGGCGAAGGCCTGACCGGAGTCGATGCCGAAGACGGCAATGGACAGCTCGAAGTTGTTGGAAGCAGCGGTAAACGAAAGGGTGGCCGATTGTTCGCAGGTGGCCCCGGCCTTCATGGATAGGAAGAATGAGACCAGTAACATGATCAGGAAGTAGATGGTGAGTGGCAAGGCGATGCGGAGGACGTCCAGCGGCAGTTGAACGATATATTCGCCCTTGAGGGAGAACATGACCGTGATGGTGAAGAGCAGAAAGATCAGGGTGAAGGGGCTGATCCTTGAGATCAATTTTTCCTGGTACCATGTCTCGTCTTTGACTTTGACGCCCACCAAGCGGGTCAGCATCCCGGCGATAAAGGGGATGCCAAGATAGATAAAGACCGATTTGGCGATCTGGCCCATGGAGATGGAAAAGTTTTGAAAGGCGGTGGAAATCAAAACGCGCTGTGGACTATCAGCTTTACCCCAGAAAGGGGGATGAACTGTCGGCAGGTTCTCCTGTTATACAGAAGGGTGAGCAGGGCCGGATCGGATTGATTTTCGGGGCGGACGAGATCATGATTGCCTGGAATGACCAACAACTCAGGTGTAACCATCTGAATGTGGTCATAGGTTTGCCAGTGAGTTATAGGGAGAGGATTTTATGACATAATATTTCAGAAAGTGACTCTATACAATACTCAGCTAAAGATACTTAGATAGCACATAAAGCCAGGCTTTCCGTCTGAGCGGAAATGGGCATCAACTAAAAGCTTCGTCACTCCCGCAGACAGGGAGTCCAGAAGTATGATAGCTGAGTTTCCTATAGAGGCACTTTTCAGAATAATTACAAATAATGCGGAGCATTAGCAATCAGTTTTTGAGAGAGGAGGCCATCTCTAACTGGATATCGTGTTCTTAATCCTCTTTGGATTCAGATGTATTGGGTAAGGTCTGGAACTTTCCGAGCCATGTATGTCTGTCTATCCTTATTTTTAATAGGTTTCACACAAAGGGTCGGGTAATAAAATAAATCCCCAGGCCGCCGATCAACACCCCGGCTCCCCGTTTGAACCAGGCCCCGGTCCGTTGCATGGCGCTGTTTTCAATCAACTTCCTGATCAGGGCGGTGGAGCTGCCGGCCACGGCAATGGGTAGGCAATGACCAGCCGCGAACAGGGTGATTAGCAGCAGGCCGGTGACGATCTTTTCCTGGACTGTGATGATGGCAAGCAGCGGCGCGATGAAGCCGAAGGTGCAGGAGCCGGACAGAACGCCGTAGGCCAGCCCGAGGATCAGGGCGCCACCCGCCCCTTTGATCCGCATTTTGGCCAGAAGTCCGCCGCCGGGCAGGGAGCATTTATTCGTTGCCCCCACCATATCAAAGGCTACCCAGATGAGCAGCAGACCCACGGGAATCGTCCAGTAGGGCCCTATATCTCCCAGCATCCGGCCGAGCAGGGCACAGAGCAACCCGATCATTGCTATAGTCAGGAAGAGTCCTAGGCTGAAGAGGAGGGCGAACATGGCTGCCTTCCTGCCTTCAACTATCTTCTGCTGGCCGCCCACATAGGCGATAATGAGGGGGATGGAGGCGAGATGACACGGGCTGAAGAGGACACTTACCATCCCCCAGAGAAAGCTGCCCACAAGCGCCAGGCCGATGGAACCCGTCATCCAGCCGTTGACTGTGAGAAAGAGTTGGTCAAGCATGTTATTTCATTTCCAGCATGGTGTCGAGACGGTCTATGATTGCCTGTTTTTCCAGAAAACCACTATGGCGGTACACCTCCTTGCCACTCCGGTCAAAAAAGATCTGGGTCGGGATCATGCTCACCTTAAACCGTTTACCTTCATCCTCATTCTGCCAAACATCAATAAAGATGATAGCGGCTTTTCCTTTGTATTGCTGTTCCAGTTCATCGAGGATTGGGGCCATCATCTTGCAGGGAATACAGGATTTTGCTCCTAGATCCACCATGGTGACCATACCGGGAACCGGCGCTGTGGTGTCGGCTGTCCTGCCCTCAGCGACAGGGAGAAGTGTCATGGCGATGAATAACAAGAGGACGTGGATTGATGTTTTCATATTTGCACCTGGCTTGTAAATTTTTATCTAGAACGATCGGTTTTATTGATTTTTTTTGGTTGTGGCATTGAGAAATCCAGGGCTTCGTCTCCCCGCAGCAATTTGGCCAGCCCGAGCAGGCCGTCATTGAGGTATCTGGCCTTGTATCCCTTGGTGATGAGATAGAGCCGGGCCATGCTGGAGCGGTCATAGTGGGGGCAGGCGGTGACGATGAGTTTGTTTTTGTCCAGCTCGCTTAGCCGGGACGGCAGCTCGTTGAGTGGGATATTCTTGGCAAAGCCCATATGCCAGACCGCAAATTCCTCGGGGAAGCGGATGTCAATGAGTTGGGCCTCGCCTGTTTTGAGCAGTTCCACCAGTTCCATGCTGTCGATTTTCATATCTTTGCGTTCCTGATAGGTGAAGCCGGTGAGGTAGTCATCCAGGGTTTGGGCATGGATCTGAAGGGGAAGGATAAGGGGCAGGGTTAGAAGTGTTGTCAGCAGGAAGATTCTGGTCATGGATGTTTTCCTTTAATGGTGGGGGTTGTGGGATGTTGGGGATCAAGTTGTTTAATGCTTTGTTTTGGCCAACAGTGTCCCTGCTTTTTATTGTTGACATGGCAAATGCCGCCCATGTCCTCCTGTTCGACCTGAAGAGTGGTGTGGTGGATCGCAAAATCATGATGCAGATGTTCGGCGGTCTCGTGCAGAAAGGCATCATTGCTGCCCTGTGGCATGACCAGATGGGCGGTGAGGACGGTTTCCGTGGTGCTGGCCGCCCAGATGTGCAGATCATGGACGCACTGTACCTCTGGCAGCCCAGTGAGATAGTCGAGCACCGCCTCGGCCTCGATATGGGCAGGTACCCCGGCCATATCGAGGTGGAGCGAATCCTTGAGCAGGCCCCAGCCAGCCACAAGAACTACGAGGGCGATGGCAATCGAGATCAGTGGGTCGAGCCAGTTCCAGCCGGTGGCCATAATGGCGAATCCGGCGATCACCACCCCGGCTGAGACTGCGGCATCGGCTGCCATGTGCAGGAAGGCCCCCTGGATGTTGAGATCGTCCTTCCGGCCCGCCATGAAAAGGAGGGCTGTGGCGGTGTTGATCACCACGCCGATGGCGGCGACCACGGTGATGGCCATACCGTTGACCTCGGCAGGGGTGCGCAGACGGCCTATTGCCTCCCAAAGGATGATTCCGATGGCGGCGTAGAGAAACAGGGCGCTACCTAGGGAGACCAGGATGGTGCCTTTTTTGAAGCCATATGTGTGCCGTGCCGTGGCTGCACGTTTGGCCAGAACCATGCTGCCCCAAGCGAGGAGCAGGGTCATGACGTCGCTCAGGTTATGACTGGCGTCGGCCATCAGTGCCAGGGAGTTGGCTATAAATCCGTAGCCCCCCTCCACCAGGACAAAGGTCATGTTCAGCGCTGTGCCGATGGCAAAGGCGCGGCTGAAGTCGGCATGGGCATGGTCGTGCCCATGGTGGTCGTGATTATGCGCCATCAAAAATCACCCGCAGTGAAAGTTTATTAGGTCTGAAACTTATTCCAGCGTGAATCCTTTGTTGAACAAGACCAGGCATGCATCAATAACTTCAGGGTCATAACGGCAGCCGCTGTATTCTTTTATCTCCGCCAGGGCCGGGGTAATCCTGTTGGTTGGCCGGTAAGGCCGATATGAGGACATTGCCTCATCGACATCGGCCATCGTCAGGAAAAATCTATACCCGCCAGTATTTCATAGCCTGTCTGGGAATGGGTTTTGATGAGACTCATCTCGATTTCCGACAGCCGCCCCGGTTTGCTGAAAATCTCGGCCGGGACGGAGAGCTTGCCGATGTCGTGGGCGCTGGCAGCTGTGTGAATACCGTTGATCTTTTCCGCCGGCAGTCACATTCCGCCGGCGATGGCGCTCGCCAACCGGGCGACACGCTGCTGGTGTCCAGCGGTGTAGGGAACTCTCTTTTCCACTGTCGAGGCCAGGGCATGGATCATTTCGTCGAACCCAGCCAGTGCCTTTTTTGGTGTGCCGTTTGGAAAGTTGTCATGGTTTTTCGCTGCCCATTTTTGATATATTTCCCTTGTTCCGGCTTATTTTTTTATCCAGTCGAGGGCCTCTTTTTTTGAAGGCACCTTGCCGACGCATTTGACCTCGCCATCAATCACCACTGCCGGGGTCGAAAAAACTCCGTGTTTGGCGATCAGCTGAAAATCGCTGATCTTCTCGATGGTAGCGACAATGCCTGTTTCTTCGACCACACCACGCATGATTTTTTCAGCCTCCGTACACTTTGCGCATCCCGGTCCCAGCACCTTAATTTCCATAATTGTTGACCTCCGTATCAGATAATAATGTTGAAGAGATAGCCCATCAGCATGATGCCGGCACCCACCACTCCGATGAAAACCGCGATGAGTCGCGGTTTGAGAACTTTTCTGAGAATAACCATCTCCGGCAGTGACAAGGCGATGACACTCATCATGAAGGCGAGTACCGTGCCCAGCGCCGCACCCTTGCCAAGCAGAGCCTGGACTATCGGCACGACGCCGGCGGCGTTGGAATACATGGGGATGCCGATCACTACCGATACCGGCACTGACCACCAGGCATCTTTGCCCATGATTGAGGCCATGAAACCCTCGGGCACAAAACCGTGGATGCCGGCACCCACCGCAATCCCCGCGACCACATAGATCCAGACCTTGCCGACGATATCCCGTACCGCCGTCTTACCGTGATTGAATCGATCGGCCCAGGTCAGTTTTTCGTCCGGAATATTAACAGCATTGTCGTGCATTTCCCGTACCCAGTCTTCGATGTGGTTCTCCATGTGCAGACGGCCGATGGTCCATCCGGCGACAATGGCGATCAGCAGGCCGGTCCCCATATAGATGGCTGCCACCTTCCAGCCCAAAAGCCCGTAAAGAAGCACCACGGCAATTTCATTAACCATGGGGGCTGAGATCAAAAAGGAGAAGGTAACGCCGAGGGGTACGCCGGCGGTGACAAAGCCGATAAAGAGCGGTACGGCAGAGCAGGAGCAGAAGGGGGTGACGATGCCCAGCAGGGCGGCAAGGATATTGCCCACGGATTCACGTTTACCGGCCAGTATCTTTCGGGTCCGTTCGGGAGTGAAAAAGGAGCGCAGTATGCCAACAGCAAAGACGATAAGGGTGAGCAGCATCAGCACTTTGGGGGTATCGTAGAAAAAAAAGAGGACTGACTCGCCCAGATGGCTGCCTGGTTTCAGACCGAGCAGGGAAAAGGTAAGATATTCGGCAAGACTGTGCAATTGCCAATACAAGGCAAACCAGAGAGCAATTCCAATAAGGCCTATCAGGAGATATTTGATTTTTGCTGAGGCTACAGGCTGCGGTGTGGGCTGGGGGGGGACAGGAGGATTATGCATTTTTATGGGTGTGATGGTCTGCATGGCGTATTCCTTCAGGATTTACAGATTACATTGCGGTTGATGGTGGGCAGGAGCCGTTGGATCTCCTTGACCTCTGGCGTCTCGTTCAGCCAGTTTTCAAGCTGTGCGAGCATGGCTGCGCTGTAAAGTGAGCCTCCGGCCGAGTGCAGCCGATAGTTGACCCAAAGTTTTTCCTTTTCGGAGACTACTAAGCCCGCTTCTTCCAATACCTTCAGATGATTAGAAACGGTGGGCTGAGACAGGTTTAGCATCGCCCGTATCTCGCAGACACACAGGTTTTCTCTCTGCTGGAGTATCTTGATGATTTTGACCCGATTCGGGTCGGAAAGGGCCTTCATGACTTTGATAAAATATTTCATAGCTTCTCCTTTGTATAACTGTATAGCTATATAACTATATATCCATGGCGAGCGGTCGTGTCAATCATTATTTTTGGGTGTAAAAAACAGGAAGATGGGCAACATGGACAAACCTCTCCTGAGTTTTATAATCCTTCTCTGAAAGTGTGGTTAACAGTAACAACAATTTCTTGAGAATTTGGGAGGGGTGTTTATAGCATGTTTTTCATGTGGGAACGGGAGAGTAAAGTGTGTCAGGCAATGATTGTTTCTGCTGGGGAATTAAGCTCTTGGTGATTGATTGCTGCAAGCTCTTCGTTGCCGCTATTCCTGTAACAGTACACCGTCTTTGAGGGTGAGGCAGCGGTTCATCCTGTCGGCCAGGGCCATGTTGTGGGTGACCATGACGGTGGCCAATTCCAGCTCGGCGCAGAGCCTCTGCAATAATTCAAAGACGATATCGCCGGAGCGGCTGTCAAGATTGCCGGTAGGCTCGTCGGCAAAGAGCAGGGCTGGTTTCATGATCAGGGCCCGGGCCAGAGCGGTGCGCTGCTGCTCGCCGCCCGAAAGTTCCCCCACCTTGTGATGTGTCCGGTGACTTAGTTCCACCTGGGTCAGAAGACTGGTGGCCGGTTCGATCATTTCTGCCTTCTTCTTTCCGGCAATAAGACCGGGCATCATCACATTCTCCAGGGCAGTGAATTCAGGAAGCAGATGATGGAACTGGAAGATAAAACCGACTGCGCGGTTTCGATATTCAGCAAGCTCCGCGTCTTTCTTTTGGAACAGATTTTCGCCTTTGAAAAAGAGCTCGCCACTGGTGGGTGTATCAAGGGTGCCGAGAATCCTGAGTAGGGTGGTCTTGCCGGAACCTGAGGCGCCGACAATCGCAGTCATTTCGCCGCTGCGGGTTTCCAGATTAACCCCTTTCAGGATTTCAATGGTGCTGGCGCCTTCTCCATAATTTTTGCGGAGTTCCCGGGCCGTAAACAGTGGTTGCTTGCTTGCGGTGTCGGACAGGGACATCCTACTAATGCCGCGGGAGTCAGGGATGGTGGAAACGCTCATGACAGGACCTCGCCGGGATGGACCTGAGATGCCTTCCATGAGGGGTAAATGGTGGCGGCCAATGTAATGATGATGGCGGCGATAGCAACGATGGTCACGTCCATGGGCAGGACCTTGATCGGCAGGGTACTCATGGGATAGACATTGGAGGGCAACTCGATGAACTTGTAGCGGGAGAGCAGCTCGCAAAGGCTCAGGCCACCAGCAACCCCGAGGATGGTGCCGGAAAAGGCAATAACCAGACCTTGGAAGAAGAAGATCTTCATGATGGAGCGGGAGGTGGCCCCCATCGATTTGAGAATGGCGATATCCTTTTCTTTCTCCATCACCACCATGATCAGGGCGCTGATGATGTTCAGAGCTGCCACCAGGATGATCAGGGTCAGGCAGATGAACATACCGATTTTCTCTAACTTGAAGGCGGCAAAAAGATTGCGGTTCATGGACATCCAGTCCTTGGCGATAAAGATAGAATCATTGGTGGAAGCAAGTTCGTCGGTGATCCTGCGGGCCACCTGGTCGGCCTGATTCAGCTCTTTTTCCTTGACCGAGACCTCAATACCGTGGACTACGTCACCACTTCCAAGAAAGGCCTGGACGTCGGTCAGGGTCAGATAGGCGAGGCTTGAATCATACTCATACATCCCCGACTCAAAGATGCCGGATACCCTGCAGGTCTTGATTCTGGGGATCACACCCATGGGGGTGAGTGGTCCGGAAGAGGAGATAAGGCGTACCTTGTCATTAACGTTGACATGGAGCTCTTCCGCCAGATTCTTGCCAAGGATGATAGGCGGCACCCGACTGGGTGGATCCTGCTCCAGATCATGGATGGAGCCGCGAATCATCTGATTGCCAAGTTTAATAACTCCTTTGGCAGTTTCAGGGTCAATGCCCCTGAGAATGACGCCATTTCCACCGGTAGCCCCGCTTAAGAGGGTCTGGGTATAGAGATAGGGGGTGGCACCGGTGACCCCGTCGACGGTGAGAATCTGTTCACGTATTTCTCTGTAGTTGTCAATGGAGCCACCGGGATGCTGGACAATGATATGGGAATTGATGCCCAGAATCTGGTCACGCAGACCATCAGTGAATCCCGAATAGACGGCCAAGACCACGATCAGGGCCATAACCCCGACGGTGATACCGGCCACGGAGATCAGCGAGATCAGCGAGATGAATCGCTGCTTATGCCTGGCCCGCAGATAGCGGAAGCTGATAAACCATTCGTACATATCAGGAGACGGATATCAGCTGGCAAGGGATGGATGGCGCTAAGGTTATTCTTTGCATTTTTTACACGTGCCGCCTTGTTTATTTTGCTGCTTCCCCTCTGTTTTCTGGCCTTTGTCATCTGATTCAGGCTTCATGTGCGGAAAGAGGATGACGTCGCGGATGGAGGCAGAGTTGGTGAGCAGCATAATCAAACGGTCAATGCCGATACCCTGGCCTGCGGCTGAGGGCATCCCGAATTCAAGGGCTCGGACAAAATCTTCGTCCATCTCGGAGTGAATCTCTTCATCGTCACCTTTTTCCGCAATCTGCTGTTCCAGGCGTTGGCGTTGGTCAATGGGGTCACTCAACTCGCTGAAGGCATTGGCGATCTCGCGCCCGGTGATGAAGAGCTCAAAACGGTCGGTCACGGTGGGATCCTGTTCATTCCTGCGGGCCAGTGGGGAGACCTCGATGGGATACGAGGTGATAAAGGTTGGATCGATGAGCTTTTCTTCAACCAGCAGTTCAAAGAGGGCGGTCCTGGCCTTACCAGGTCCGGCAAGCGGTTCAAGTTTAACCCCTTTGGTGGCCCTGGCCAGGGCCAGAACCTGATCATCATCATCCACGACTTCTGAGTTAATGCCGCCGATCTCGGTCAGAGCCTCGTTCATGGTGAGACGTCTCCAGGGCGGGGTCAGATTGACCATGGTTCCCTGGTAATCGATTTCCATAGTTTCATTGACCTCTTGCGACAGCCAGGAGACCAGTTCTTCGGTGATGTCCATCATGTCGTGGAAGGTGGCATAAGCCTGATAGAATTCCAGCATGGTGAATTCGGGATTATGCCGGGTGGAGAGACCTTCGTTGCGAAAGTTGCGGTTGATCTCGAAGACTCTCTCAAAACCGCCTACCAGCAGTCGTTTCAGGTAGAGTTCCGGGGCAATGCGCAGGTAAAGATCCATGCCGAGGGCATTATGGTGGGTTTTGAAGGGTTTAGCAGTGGCACCACCTGGGATTGGCTGCATCATCGGTGTCTCCACCTCCATGAACCCGCGGTTGCCTAGGAATTCCCTGATCAGGCGAATGATTTCAACGCGTTTACGGAAGATGGCCCGGCTTTCAGGGGTGACAATCAGGTCTACATAGCGCTGGCGGTAGCGGGTCTCCACATTGGTCAGACCGTGCCATTTTTCGGGCAGGGGACGCAGTGATTTGGTGATCATGACCAGCTTGTCGGCCATGACCGAGAGCTCATCGGTCTGGGTCTTGAACAGTTTTCCTTCAATGCCTACGATGTCGCCGATGTCCCATTTTTTGAAGGCGGCAAACTGCTCTTCTCCTACGGTGTCTTTCTTGACATAGATCTGAATCTGTCCCGAGGCGTCGGCCAGATGGCAGAAGGCCGCCTTGCCGAATTTACGCATGGACATGATCCGTCCGGCAATGGAATAGGTGAATTTGGTTTCATCAAAGGACTCAGCTGCCATGTGTTCGCCCTTGGGCAGTAATTCCTTGACATGATTTGCCGGTTTGAAGCTGTTGCTGAATATATTAATGCCAAGCGCGGCCAGAGCCTCAGCTTTTTCCCGTCGTTGTTTCAGTACTTGATTTTCTTGACTCATGATAAATTGCGTAGGGTGTGGGAGTTAGTAGTGAGTGGTAACTGGTAACCGGTCTGTTGGAGCTAAACCTGATACTTTTCCTTGAGTACTTTTGACACGTCCCGGGTCAGATCCAGCACTTTCCTGGCCAGTACAGGTGGCAGCGAACCGGTGCCGCAGCTGGGAGTAATGAGGGTCTGGCTCAGAATGGAGGCCAGATTGCGGTCAGGCCGTATCAGCTGTTCTGCCTGTTCTTCCCAAAGTTTGACCAGTGCCTCGCAGCTCTCTTTTTCAATGGCCTCGTGGTCAGAAGTGGGCACAACACCCCAGGCCAAAATCTTTCCTTGATCCAGATAGGCGTGAAGCTGCTCTTTCAGGAGTATCAAACGGTCAAAATAGCCGTAGGCGTCAAAGCTCAGGATGTCGATTTCCGAGCTGAGCAGGATGTCCCATTCGGTGTTGGCGCAGACATGCACCCCCGCCAAGGCTCCCACAGAGTGGATGGCAGTGCAGACCTCATTGATGTCTTCTTTGATATCCTCGGCGGCAATTGAGATAAAGGCCGAGGATCCCAGTCCCGCAAGGGCCGGTTCATCGATGAAGATCAGAACCGGCAGGCGGGATTGTCTTTGCAGAAACAATGCCTGCCAGGCTGCCTTCATGGCCAGCCCTTTGACCACGATATCACGGATGGTGGGGTTGTAATAGCCGATCCGGTCTTCTTTGTCGTGGACCCCGGTGAGCATGGTAAAGGGGCCGGTGATCTGTCCTTTGAGTGCGGTTGGGCTGGAGAAGTCGCCGACACCATCACACAGGGTGTAGATTCCTTGAGCCCGCTGGCGGCTTACGGCAAAACGTGAGGTCAGCAGGAGTTCTGGATCTTCTACGGTCTGCAGGTATTCCTCGTAAAAGGCGAGCTGTGCCTCTTCAAAACCGGCGACTTCCGTATCGTAGAAGATGCGGTTTTCCGTTGTTTCAATGGACTCTTCCACCACACCAGGCAACCCTTCGGCAAACTGGTGCAGCATGTGTTCATACGGATTGGTGGGCAGTTGCGGCCAGATAGGGATTTCAGGGGTGGCTGTCAGGATCCATTCTTTGATGGCGACTTGTGGGTCACTGACCGGCAGGCTGCCAATGAGCAGAGGCAGGCCGTTAGCGCTAAAAGGGGTCTGTTGTGTTGTGGTCATGGTATTTTATGAAAATATTAAGAGTAATAAATAATTCTAGCGGCCGGGATTTGTCCGAGCCCTGAGCGTCTCGAATGTCCGAAGGCGGCCTCTTTCCGTAGCCGAAAGCTGAACGCTTTTTATCCTTCGGTATGCCGGGTATCCGGTATGGTTGTCACAAAAGTGTAATAAGAGAAAAGAGAGCCTATGGTTTACCGAGAAACACTCTTTCTGTCAATTCTTTCCGTTCATTCTCCAAGGAATGGAAGTATCAGGGTAGGGGAAGAAAAAAATATTAAAGGAAGAAGTGGGGTGGCAGGGTGAAGTTATTTGTTGAGTTTCTGTGATCAGTTTATTTTAAGCAAAAGGCTTCTACTGAGTCAGCGCTTTGATCATGGGGGGAAGCAGGAACGCAATCAATAATAAGGTGATAGCCGGACGGAGTAGATTGACAGGTTTCATGTTCTGTTCCATGATGGCTGTAGCAGCGTGATTTGCAGCTGAGAAAGTAAAGAATACCAACATCGATGTAACGATGGTGGCATCGGCATATCGTCCCCAATTGAACACATAAATAAGAAAAGCTGTGATGGCTGTGGCCGCATTGGCCAGACCCGATTGAATTTGATATGCACGATTGGGTTTATAACCGATTTTTTCAGAGGCCACTTCTCCCAATATCAGAGATTCAAAGGCTACTGTGCCGGACATGAGAATGACTACGAATGGCCCCATTATGTGAAATTGTGATATTGCATCTTTTCCCAGATAGTCTGCGAAAAAAATGGCAAGTCCTATGCCGGTTGGCCGAAGCCATTCCATTATCAACGACAGGTTCTTTTTAGTCATTCTGCTTTATCTCCTATGTGAATCTGCTGGAGTGAATTTCCCACTAATCTTCTGCCTACCTTTCTGTTGTTATCAGTTTGATTGCCAATCCTAGAAAAATAGTGCCGGCAATCCTGTTCAGTACCGTCTGAATGTGATCGGTTCTCTTGAACCATTGTCCAAGAGTGCCGGAGAGGAGCGCTATGCTTCCAAAAACTATTATTGTGGCAAGGATAAAAAGACATCCTAAGAGTAGAATCTGTAACGATACCAATCCTCTTGACGGGTCAACGAATTGTGGTAGAAACGCCAGAAAGAAAATTGAAACTTTAGGATTTGTGATGTTCATGATGATTCCACGATTATACAGCTTCCAGTAATTGACCTCTTCGTCAGAGTTACTTTGAATCTTTTTTGCAGCAGCACGGAAGGCTTGCCAGGCGAGATATACGAGGTAGCCGGCACCAATTAATTTGAGAAGAGAAAATGCAACTGTTGATATCTGAAAAATGACAGCAACTCCCAGGGCTACAGCACTACTGTGGATGATCAATCCCGTACATAAACCAAGTATGACAATTATCCCTGCAAGCCTTCCGCGTAATATGGACAGCGTCAGTACGAATATATTGTCGGGACCGGGTGCGAGGGCCAGAAGAAGAGATGTTGTGAAAAATGTAATGATGGTCTCAGTGGATAGCATCTTATTTCCTTAGCTGCAATAATGCATGTTTCAGTGTAATGGGGGAATCGTCGGTTCGGCTGCTGTTCTTGGGTAGAGCCTTATTGCTGCCCCCTGAGAGCATTTTATATTCCCCGAATCAAAATGGCACTGCGCAACCTGTCAATCATATCCAAGAAATATATCGGTACGAATCTGGTCTTCTGCAACATCAATTGAGGCTAAGGCCTTTTTTATCGCTTCAACCATGACCGGAGGGCCTGAGATCATATAATGGGCGTTACTGCTTTTCGGAACTTCTTTTGAAATTATATCAGCGTTGATAAATCCTTGATAGGCGTTTTCCATGCCGGTGGTATCAGATAAAACATGGACCAGATGGTAATCCGGCAGCTTTAGATTTTCTAATTCATCCCTGAAAGCTATATCCTCCGTATTCAGATTTCCGTAGATGAGGATTATCGTGCCGGATTTTCCTTTCTTTTTCTCGAGGCTTGTAAGAATACTTCTGATCGGTGTGATACCAATGCCGCCAGCGATCAGGACAAGGGGCCCCTTTGAGTCAGCGAAACAAAATTGTCCAAACGGTCCTTTAATGCTGATAGTTTCTCCTTTTTTAAGGGATTTCAGTCGATCACAATAAGGACTGCCAGTCATCCGTTTGGTGAATTCAACGAACTCGGCGTCATCGGGGCAGTTACTGAGTGATAAGGGATGAATCAGCTCATTACCTAAATCTACCAACATATATTGACCGGCAGTAAAGTCCAAACCCTCGGGTCTTTTGAATCGATAACTCACAGCCGTAAGGGTTCTTTCTCTTCGTTCCAGAAATTCTGTGCGGTATTCTTTTGTCATGTTTTTTCTAATCCTTTTTTGCATATTTAAAGGGGCTGCTCAAGATTACCATTGCAACAATATGAACCATAACATTAAAACTCAGCAGCCGGGATTAGCCGTTCGCTGGATTGCTTGTTGAGACAATTTCATTTTTTGAGACCCTTGAATGATGGAGCATTACTGGGGAGTTGGTGTCAAATAAGCTGTTTGCAAATTTTACAAGCGACCAAAACACCATTATCGGCAAAGCAATAACTTGAATCAGGAATACCCCAACATAGAGAAATGTCAGTTTCAGGAGGTTATCTACAATGCTACCCGCATTGCTGACTGTGGCGACAATTGCATCTTTAAACTCCATTGATTTACGCTGAATGAATGATGTGTTATTCTTGATGGTTCCTAAAAGACCGTCAATCTCCGGAAGTGAAAAATCCATCAATTTATCTAGCTCCGCAGTCCCGACCGCCAGTTCTTTATTGGCATTCGATATATTGTCTGCGAAAAAATGTTCTTGGAGGTAATTGTTTGCCAAAGCTGATATCGGAAGGGCAAATCTGGCAATGAAAACCAATAATATGATCCTCATTATGGTTTTCTGAATGGCGGCCAATCTTTCGTTTTCGAACCAACTGAGAATGAAGAAGATCATGAGAAATATGGCAAGTATCGGCGGCGCAATGGACACGCCAATCTCAAAGGCCAGTTTCTGAACCCCTAATGATGTAATCGCCGTTACGAGCACATCAGACACACGTTCAGTCATGTCATCAATCGGGTCTAAGGCCTGCCCTACAGCCAATGTCACGCCTACACCTGCGGGCTCCAGGTTCAGGCTTGAATCCTTTACAATTGAAACAGAGGCGTTAATAAGCCTGCATGTTGCATAAGCAACGCCAGCTTTAGTTATTGCCTCACGAAAGTAATCGTCAGTTGTGCTGTCTAATAGGGGGATTCTTAACCCGGCGGAAATGAATAGCAATATCGCCACTAAGGCTGCAATAGATGCTCTTATTATCTTTGGTATTTGTATGGTTTTCATGTTTGTCTTTCTGTAGGGGCAACGACTAAGATAAAAATCGATAAAAGCGGTGCGAGTACATCGTTTTTGAGCACATTGTTCTATGGCTTGTCTTTGACAAGCGCATACCTGAAGCAATCTGTAACATGATCGTTCACCATTCCCACAGCTTGCATAAAGGCGTAACATATTGTCGATCCAACAAATTTGAAACCTCTACGCTTGAGCTCTTTACTCATTCTCTCTGACTCAGCAGTGGTGGCTGGAATTTGCCCAATTTCTTGCCACGAATTTTGTATTGGTCTCCCTTCAACAAAAGACCAGATAAATTCATCGAAACTGTTGAACTCATCCCTGACTTTCAGATAAGCTCTGGCATTGATTATTGCCGATTCGACTTTAAGTCTGTTCCTGATGATTCCAGGGTCTTTGAGTAATTGATCAATCTTGGTGCTGTTCCATTTGGCAATCTTAGCTGGATCAAAACCATCGTAGGCAATTCGGTATGTTTCCCGCCTTTTTAGAATGGTAAGCCAACTCAATCCGGCTTGAGCCCCTTCTAGAATAAGCATTTCAAAAAGTTTTGTATCCTCATGAAGAGGAACGCCCCATTCCATGTCATGATATTTTATATAGAGTGGGTCATCTGTTACCCAAGCGCATCTTATCATGGAGCTCCTCTATACACCTAACGTTATCACCAACTGATTCCTGTCGCCTCACCAATAGTCTTATTTACCAACGGTTGCGATTCGAGCCCTGACCGGTATATTCGTGGAATGCAGTCCGGGGGATTGTCCGTGTAAGTCGAATTTCACGTTGACGTTCGGTCTGAAGATGAGGCAATGGGTGGATCCGCCGAAGTGGAACATCCCCAGTTGCTCCCCCTTCTTCACATGCTGTCCCTTATGGACGGTTATTTCGTTGGTTGACACTTCCGCCATGCCGACAAACATGACGGCCATCAAGCCGATGTCCGGATTGTCGGCCTCGATGAAGATCAATGCTCTCGACGCCACCTGCGTAATGTAGCCCTGGGAATTATTGGGACCTGCCGGATCAAAACCTTCAGCCAGAGCTTCCGCATAATAGGAGCCGTCAACCAGGCGGGTCTTTACAATCTTTCCACTGACAGGACTGTGCCAGCGGTGGTAACTCAACGCACTCAGAAAAGCCTGATAAATCGTGCCGCCCGCAAACTGTCCGGCAAGGGGGTCCATCGCCATCATGTGCTGTAGCGAATAAGGCTGCGCTTTAATCCAGAACGGGTCAACAAGTTTCACATCTTTTGCGACCCTGTATGGAGCCGATTCACAGGCGTTGGCGATAACCGCATCATCGTCAGGACTCGCCACTGGACGCAGCCCCTCCCGAAACTTTCTGGTGAAAAAATCATCCCATGAGGAAAATCCATAATAGGGCGAACCGGGATCGCATATAAAATCCTCTGCAAAGTGAGGCATCGCCGCTTTCGCGTCCCGGCCGAACCATCCTTTCTCGGGATCGTCATTTAACACATAGCGGGAGTCCGCGGAGCTCAAGAATACGGCCCATTGATTCAATATTTTTTTCAACTGGCGGTTTACCTTTTCATTTAAGAAAACTGAGGTTCCGGCAGGCGTACCCATGGGCCAGTTGATAATTGCATTGATAGGAAAACCAACCAGACCGGTTTTGTTGAATTCAGGTGCCGTGATCAAAATCCGGTTCATTACCCGCAGCATCTGACGATAATTTTTTATCTGGGGCTTCCCGGTAGGGTCGGTGCTGAAAGATTGATTATGCGGTACTTGATCAAACATTTGATTGAACAACATGTATAGTTGCGGGTCTTTTTCTATTATCTCTTTGAATTCCTGGATAACAGGTAACAATGGTTCTTTTACGGATTCTGTTTCCTCAGTCAGCTTTGCCATCCATTGATCTAAAAACAACTGATCCGATGGCAGCCATTGTCCTACGCGATAAGGTACAGGTGTCTCGAGTGATTCGGCTGTCGCCATATGTCCGGAAAGGCAGAAAAAAGCCAGGACCAATAAGGGGAAAATAACGAATGTTTTCTTGTTCATGTTGTTAATCCTTCCAAGGATTTCACTTCAGTAAAATATTTTCATTTTTTCTTTTTCATCATGCGCCCGAACGTTAAGCTGAGCGGCGGCGGTCAAGACCTTCCCGCGTAAGCGCCGCTGCCCATTTCCGACCGTCCGCCTTAATGAGCTTGTTCGGTGACTTGCACCGAATAGATATAAAAAAGATAGGACTTTACGAACCGAGATTGCCTGCAGCGAAATCCCAATTGATCAGTTTGTCGAGCACAGCATTGACGTAGTCTGCGCGACGGTTCTGATAATCAAGGTAGTAGGCGTGCTCCCACACGTCGATGGTCAGAAGCGGTTTCATTCCCTTTGTCATAGGTAGGTCCGCGTTGCCGGTTTTGACCACTTTAAGTTTGTCGCCATCCAGCACGAGCCAGGCCCAACCACTGCCGAACTGGGTTGTCGCCGCAGTTACCAACTCCTTCTTGCACACATCAACACTGCCGAACGAAGCCTCGATTTTCTGCTTTAGCGCTGCGGGGGGGGCACCACCGCCATTTACTTTCAGGCTGCGCCAGTAGAATGTGTGGTTCCATATTTGGGCAGCGTTATTGAAAATCGCGGTCTTTTCAGCTTGACCAGCCGTAGCGTCTATGATCTTCTCCAGGGAAAGGTCAGCAAACTCTGTCCCTGCCACGAGCTTATTAAGATTGGCGACATAACCTTTGTGATGCTTGCCGTAGTGGAAACTAACGGTATTTGCTGATATTACAGGGACAAGCGCGTTTTCTGCGTAAGGCAGGGGCGGCAAAGTATGTACGGTGGCTGCTCGCACGTTATCGGGAAATCCACCCATGGCAAACAATAGCGTTGCACCTGTAGATGCGCGGAGGAAATCACGGCGGTTAAGGTCTGGAAAATTCGTGGCCTCTGGATTGTTCGTCATATTGCCTCTTGTTTGGTTGGGAAAAAACTGAATGTCTCCCGTAGCTAACTTTTTTTCCATTGTCGTTTCTCCTTTTATTATTTGTTTGGACTCAGCGAGACCACCCCGCCGAACGTTAAGGGTGAGCTGCCGGCCCCCCCTGTTAGCAGAAAAAATGATAGAGCATCTTCCGGTCAGTCAGCTTCACCCGCTCGTTGGACGAAGCCGCTCTGCGGCAGACAAACCGAGTAAATCTTTATTTGTTGTTTGTAACAACCTGTTTTTGTAGTAATAAAAACAAAATGGTAATGCAAGAGCATTTGCCTTTTATGTCAATTATTACAAAGAGGAGGTTACAATGAACATCAACATGCCAACTGATCCGCAATTCAACACGTATTACCAAAAACACCTGAAGTGTCTGAAACTGGGTGGACTACAGCCCAAGACCATTGAGGCGTACTCCAGGGCGATCAGGCGTATCGGGAACTATTTCGACTGCCGAATCAACGACCTTACATCTGACCAGTTACTTGACTATTTCAACGAACTTCTGGGTTCTCATTCCTGGAGCTCGGTCAAACTCGACCTGTATGGCCTGAAATTTTTCTACACCATGGTGCTGAATAAAACCTGGGATGACATTCCG
>VMSP01000122.1 GCA_013792135.1 Desulfocapsa sp.
AAATAACTTCCAAATCCTTCCGCTCTTCTTTTGTAAGTGTCACTCTGTATCTTGGTGCCATGTTGACCTCCTTGTCTATTAAAGACAATTATAGCAAACATTACACAGAATGCGAAGACTTAAATTTTACATTGTACTAGTGTTCTTTGCCTGCGTCAAACGATCAGCCTGCACGCTTTCTTTTCCTCCCTCCAATTATGTCTTTCGGCTCTATTGTAAATAACTCTGTTCGGCTTATCTGCGGCAACTCCAGATAGTTTATTTGCTTTTTACCCAGATCCTGACACCGGGTTGACAACGGTGCTTGTTTGTGTTCTGATTGTTCGTGTGCGAATTATTTGAATCGAAATAATAAGGGCAGGGAGTTGATGAACAATTTATTACCGGAAAAAGATGAAAGATCTATTGCAGAAGGGGGAGGAGAGATTCTGTTAGGGCCTGGAATAACTCCACTGGTTCCGAAGAACAGCTATGAACTGCGCATTCTTCAATCCATTCGGCGCATCATACGGGCTGTCGAAATCCATTCCCATAAATTGGTCCAAGGGTACGAGATAACCGGGCCGCAGCTGGCTTGTTTACTCGCTCTTGCCAAGGGCGGGCCATTGACAATTACCCAATTGGCCCGCAAGGTCTACCTGAGCCCCAGTACGATTGTGGGAATCGTTGACCGCCTGGCAGACAAGGGGCTGGCGGCCCGACAGCGGGGCAGCAAGGACCGGCGTCAGGTACAGGTCTGTGTGACAGAGGGAGGTGAAGCGCTGATCGCCAGCGCCCCCTCTCCTCTGCAGGAAACCCTCGCCGAGTCCTTGAAAAACCTTCCTGAGCTGGAACAGGTTTCCATTACCCTGGCCCTGGAAAAGGTAGTTGACATGATGGAGGCCCGAAAGATTGAAGCATCTCCGGTTCTTGAGGTCGGCCCCATCTCTTCTCGGACCGGCAACGGTACCACCCCTTCTGAAGCCTTCTGACTGCTGTATCAAGTCTCTCTGCTCAATTTCTGACCCACCCCTCGAAAGAGGATTGTTATTACAAGCGGAGCAGAACCGGTTTCGGATTCTGTTCCGATCGATAATGTTCAAGGCCATACGGTTACAAATCACAATAATGTGTTCTGGGCATCACCAGAGGGAGCAAAACAAGAAAACGGTACCGCTGGGAATGTTGGCAGGAAGAACCTGACCGGCAGGGGGGAAGAGTATCGTCCCTGAATGTTGAGAGGAAGCACTGCTCAACCACAAAGGAGTCTCATGACCATCTATACAGCCAACCAGCAAAACATAGCCAAAAGAATTAGCACCAAAAACGTCGATCTTGCCCACTGGAGAGACTGGCGCTGGCAGTTAAAACACGCGATCAAAAAAATTTCGATGGTGGAATCCATCTTGGGGATCCAGTTCGAGGAAGACAAACGGAAAAAAGTGAAGCGGACCCTTGATACGTTTCCCCTCTCGATTACCCCTTACAACCTTTCCCTGATTGCTGCCGAAGATTACTGCAACGACCCGGTTTTCAAACAGGCCTTCCCCTCTTCCCAGGAGCTGGAAATAGAAAAGTTCGATATAGCTGATCTGCGGTGCGAGGACAAGGACAGTCCGGTTCCTGGGATCATCCATCTAGATCAGGACCGGGTTCTTTTTCATGTGAGCAACATCTGTTCCATGTCCTGCCGTCACTGCACCCGAAAGCCCAAGGCGAGCGATACCGACACCATCCCCGTCAGCAATGATATCCCCAAAGGGCTGGAATACATCCGCAATAAGCCGGGAGTTCTGGATGTCGAGCTTTCCGGGGGGGACCCGTTGATGCTTTCGGACAAGTACCTGGGAAGGATCCTCACCGAGCTGCGCCAGATTGAGCATGTGCAGGTTATCCGTATCGGTACCCGCATGCCGGTTGTGCTTCCCTGCCGCATCACCCCGGAGTTGGTGAAGGTGTTGAAAAAAAACCACCCCGTCTGGATCAATACGCACTTTAATCACCCGCGGGAGATCACCACCTCCTCCAGGCGGGCGCTGCGTCTCCTGGCTGATGCCGGTATTTCCCTGGGGAATCAGGCGGTGCTGCTGGCCGGCGTGAACGACAGTCCAGGAATCATAAAGTCTCTGGTACGCACGCTGGTGGCCAATCGGGTGCGCCCTTATGCTACACAGCATCCGAGCAACCTCTCTGCAGGCCTGTCTAATTTTCGTACCTCGATAGGCAAGGAATCGAGATCATAAAGAGGCTGATCGGCCACTGCGGTAGTTTTTAAAAAAGGTTCTGAGTACTCTGGCGGGATGAAAGAAAACGCATTCCCGTCCCCTTTCCATTCCTAATACTAAAGGAGAAAACTATGAACAAGAAACTCTGTCTTATTGCAATAGTTGCTGGCCTGATGCTGTGGGGCTGCGCCCAGGAGGCAAAACAAACCGACACTCCGGTATCGGATACTGTACCCGTTGCTGACCAGGCCGTAAAAAAGGCCCCGGCCATCGAGGGCTGTTGATTCTTTACCTTTTACCGCGACGGGACGACTTCCGGATCATCAGGGAGTCGCCTCGTCGCCGGTCAATGGCCGAATGGCAAGATCTGAAGAATGATGGGGCATTATATTGAATCATGGCCATTAACAATTCTCAGCCCCGTTTGTTGTGGTCATGCTGTCCTCGGCGTGATTGACACTGGATTCTGGTCAGGAGACTGCTTCCACTGAATCTTCCCGTGCTTGTGGGGCTATTCAGAAAATTGAGCTGAGAATCCTTAAGAGTCACATAAATGAATATGAAAAATGTTCTATGAATTTTTTTAGGTAAAAAAAGAATGTTAACAAAAATAAAAGCTATTTGTCTTGCGACAAGCATTCTCTTTCTCGTTTTATCTCCATCCGCATTTGCGGAAATGAGAAGCATAAGTGGTGACAAGGTTAATCTGCGGGCGGGCCCAGGTGAAAAATATAGTGTGAAGTGGGTGTATGATGATGGCTTCCCGGTAAAGATTATCTCCCGAAAAGGAAAATGGGTAAAGGTTCAAGACTTTGAAAAGGACCGCGGCTGGATATACTCTTCATTGCTTAACAAGGAATCTCACATAATTGTTACAGCAAACAAGGGGAAAAATAAAAAAATCAACATACGCAGTGGCCCTGGACTGAAATATGATATTGTAGGTCAGGCTTATTACGGCGTCGTCATTAAAAAAGAGAAAGAGAAAAAAGGGTGGTGCAAGGTAAAGCATGAATCAGGTCTGGAAGGGTGGATCAAAAAGTCACTGGTGTGGGGTTTTTAGGGATTAACTTGTCTGTCGATAGCGATAATATATCTCTGCGGGTGTATTCTGCACATGCACAAGAGTGTTCCTTAAGAACCCTGTAGCTCTCGTTCGTGAAAATTTGAGCAGTTGATTTGTCTCAATTTGTGCCCCTCTCGCTTTGAGAAAATTAATGGGATATCCAATGATCCGAAAGGGTGTGTAAACATGTTCATGGGATATGCGCCCTCCTGCCTTGTTGAGCAACGGTATAGTGAAGTGTCTCCAGGTGATTGTAAAGACATCCTGAAGTAAAAGTGGTGCTAATAGTTGCATTCAGGTCGGAGCGCTGATACGATTAATTATCTTTTTGAACAGTGATTCAATCTTATACCAGGAGAGGTTGTAGTATGCCGGAAAAGAAAAATATAGTGTGTGACTTTGCCATCTTCGGAGTTCTTGGTGATCTGTCGCGCCGCAAGCTTATCCCTTCGCTCTACCAGTTGGATCGAGAGGTATTGCTGCATCCAGAAACCCGGATTATTGGTATTGCCCGCCATGATCTCAGTCATGCTGATTTTGTCGGAAAAATGCGGGCGGCGCTTGAAATCTTTGTCAAAAACGGCCTGGATGAAGAGGTGGTGGAGCGTCTGCTGGCCCGTCTGAGTTATGTCCTGATTAATATTGATCAACCCGAGGACTATAAAAAACTGCTGGCTGCAACCGATCAGGGCAGGCGGGTGCTGGTCAATTATTTTTCCGTTGCTCCCAATCTCTATGAGGATATCTGCCAAGGGCTTGATCACGCCGGCATTATCACGCCGGAAACCAGGGTGGTACTCGAAAAACCGATTGGCCGGGATCTGGCCTCGTCCCAGGAGATCAATGATGTGGTGGCCAGAGTCTTTGCTGAGAGTCAGGTCTATCGGATTGATCATTATCTGGGCAAGGAAACGGTCATGAATCTGCTGGCTCTGCGTTTTGCCAACTCCATCTTCACCACCAACTGGGACCATGATACTATTGATCATGTCCAGATCACCGTGGCGGAAGAGGTGGGCATTGAGGGGCGGTGGGGCTATTTCGATAAATCCGGCCAGTTGCGGGATATGGTGCAGAATCATCTGATACAGATCCTCACTTTGGTGGCCATGGAGCCGCCGGCCAATATGGATGGAGACTCCATCCGCAACGAGAAACTTAAGGTGCTCAAGGCCCTGCGTCCAATTACCGTTGACAATGTGGACGATAAAACTGTGCGCGGCCAGTATGCGAGCGGTTTTATCAAAGGTAATCCGGTTGCCGGCTATCTGCAGGAAGAGGGCGGGAATCCCAGGTCCACTACCGAAAGTTTTGTGGCCATTAAGGTGGATATCGACAACTGGCGCTGGGCGGGCGTCCCTTTTTATCTGCGAACCGGTAAACGGATGACGACCAAGCGTTCAGAGGTCGTTATCTTTTTCAAACAATTGCCTCATAACATCTTCAAGGATAGCTACAGGGAGCTGCCGCCCAACAAGCTGGTGATTCGTCTTCAGCCAGATGAGGGGGTGGAAATTGAGATGCTGAACAAGGTGCCTGGGATCGGCAAGGGGATCAAGCTGCAGAAGACCATGTTGAATTTGAGTTTTTCCGATGCCTTTTTGGGTGAGCACGTTGCTGACGCCTATGAACGTCTCATTCTGGAGACGATGATCGGTAATCAATCCCTCTTTATCCGCCGCGATGAAGTGGAGCGCTCCTGGGTCTGGATTGACTCTATCCAAGAGGCTTGGGCCAGTTCTAACGAGCCGCCTCGGACTTATCCGGCCGGTTCCTGGGGTCCGGTAGCCTCGGTGGCCCTTCTGGCAAGGGACGGCCGGGAGTGGGAGGAATAGGAGAGATGGGAGTGATGGAGTGGCTGGAGTTTCCTGCCTCCGACCAGCTGGTGGCGGCGCTGGTGGCCCGAATTGAGGAGTTGTTGAGCGCGGGAATCCGGGAACGCGGTCAGGCAACTCTGGCCGTGTCCGGCGGTAGCACCCCGCTCCCGCTCTTTGCTCGGTTGTCGGAAATGGAGCTGGGGTGGGACAGGGTGACGATAGCGCTGGTGGATGAACGCTGGGTCGATACAGGCAGCGAGGATTCCAATGAAAACCTGGTGCGCCGCCACCTCCTGCAGAAAAAGGCGGCGGCGGCCCGTTTTGTCGGGATGAAGAATGATGCGGCCACGGCCCGTGCCGGGGAGGAGGCCTGTGCGGCCCGGTTACAGACGCTTCCCTGTCCCTGGGACTGCCTGATCCTGGGGATGGGCAATGACGGCCACACCGCCTCCCTCTTTCCCGGGGCGGCCAACCTGGCGGCGGCAGTTGACCTGCATTCCGGGCGGATCTGCATGGCCATCCAGCCCCCTGCCGCACCCCACGAGCGGATGAGCCTGACCCTGCCCAGCATTTTGAACAGCCGTCAGCTCATTCTCCACTTGCAAGGGGCGGAGAAGAAAAAGGTGCTGGCGCAGGCGCAGGAGGATGGTGATGCCGCGGAGATGCCCATCCGTTACGTCCTGCGCCAGCAGACAGCGCCCCTGGCTGTGTATTTGTCGCTGTAACGTCTTGTCTGTTTTGTTTGTAGCGATGGTAACGAGTCGTCATTATAGACATTTGTGTAATTTGCATTAGGAGAAAATCATGAAAATGAATAAAAACATGGTAATAACGTCGTTACTATTAATTGCAGGATTGGTTGTCCTTTTTTCTCCACGTTTTGTGGTGGCGGCATCAGGGGCGTGGACGTTACAGACTCTTGATCCAAGCCAAGTGTATGCTACGTCAATAGCTCTGGATACTGATGGTCATTCTCATATCAGCTATTGTGATGAATCTAAGAACTTAAAATATATTTATTGGGACGGGTCTTCGTGGGTTGGAGAAACAGTTGTTGCGGATGGCAATGTTGGCCAGCATACCTCTCTGGCCCTGGACAGCGCCAATTATCCTCATATTATCTATTATGATAGCACGAGTCGAGTTTTGCAATATGTCCATTGGACAGGGTCAAACTGGGCGAGTGAGACTGTTGATAATACTGCGGGAGTGGGCAGATTTCCTTTTCTGGTATTGGATAATAGCGATCATCCGCACATCAGTTATACGGATGATACTCATTCCACTCTGAGATATGCACGTTGGACAGGGGCAAGCTGGGTAATAGAGACAGTCGATGATGTGGATGATGGCGCGTATTGGACCTCTATTGTCCTGGACAGTGATGGTTATCCGCATATTAGTTATCAGGATTATCATGATCATTATGATTTGAAATATGCCCGTTGGACTGGATCGGCCTGGAATATATCGGTTGTTGATTCTGCAGATGAGGTTGGTTGGAGTAGCTCCATTGCTTTGGATAGCAATGAATATCCTCATATCAGTTATTATGATGGAACAAATCAAGACTTGAAGTATGCCCACTGGACAGGAACCTCCTGGGTTATAGAGTCGGTGGACTCGGATGGGCGAGTAGGGACCTATACCTCCATAGCGCTGGATAATAACGATCGACCACACATTAGTTATGCTTACTCAAGTGCAACCCATACTGATAATGCCTTGAAATACGCACGTTGGACTGGGACGGCTTGGGTGAAAGAGACTGTAGAGAGCGGTTTTACAGAGGAAGTGGGGGCGGCTTCACTTGTTCTTGACAGCAAAGGGTATCCGCATATCAGTTATGCTACCTTCGGTGAAGGTTCGCTTCATTACGCTTTTGTTCCAGTCCCATTTTCGTGGAATCTTTTTTTGCCTGCAATAACAAAGAGCCGGGAAAAGTGATGCGATGAATGGAAGGGTTTTTATGGCTGGGTGAGGAGATATTTTCTTGAGGCTATCAGTATAAACAACCCTTTCTAAGGGAGTACCCCATGAATAGAGTGGTGCAGAATATAACCGCGCGAATTATTGAGCGCAGCAAGGCCCATCGTTCCAGCTATCTGGCGCGGTTGGAAGAGTCCCGCAGCGACATCCCCTTCCGGCATCACCTGCCGTGCAGCAATCTGGCCCATGTGGCCAGTTGCTCGGGCGGTGCCTGCATGATCATCCGCGACGATAAGATGCCCAATATCGGCATCATCACCGCCTATAACGATCTGGTCTCGGCCCACAACCCTTATGGCGAATACCCCCCTCTGATCAAGAAGACGGTGGTGGAGGCGGGCGGCATCTGCCAGGTGGCGGGCGGAGTCCCGGCCATGTGTGATGGCGTGACCCAGGGCGAACCTGGTATGGACTTGAGCCTGATCAGTCGGGATGTCATTGCCATGGCCACGGTTATTGGCTTGTCTCACAATGTTTTTGATGGCGTCCTGTTGCTTGGGGTGTGCGATAAGATTCTGCCCGGCCTGCTCATGGGTGCCCTGCAGTTTGGACATCTGCCCATGCTTCTGGTGCCATCCGGTCCCATGCAATCCGGGATAGCCAACAAAGACAAGGCCCGAGCCCGGGAACGGTTTGTTCAGGGCGAGATCAGCCGGAAGCAGATGCTTGAGTATGAGAGCCATGCCTACCATAGTCCGGGTACCTGCACCTTTTACGGGACCGCCAACTCCAATCAGCTGATGGCCGAGATGCTGGGGATGCATCTGCCCGGTGCCTCCTTTGTCAATGCCGGGACCCCGATGCGGGACCTGCTGACCATGGCCGCGGCCCGGCGGGTAACTGAGCTGGCCAGGCAGGAAAATGAGTATGTCCCTATTGGTCATGTCATCAGTGAAAAGTCGGTGGTCAACGCCATCGTCGGCCTGTTGGCCAGCGGAGGTTCCACCAACGAGACAATGCACCTGGTGGCTATTGCCCGAGCTGCGGGGATCAGGATCAACTGGGATGATTTCTCCGATCTTTCCGATGTCGTCCCTCTGATTGTGAGTATCTATCCCAATGGTTCCGGTGATATCAACTCCTTTCAGCGGGCTGGCGGCATGACCGTCTTTATTAAGGAGCTGCTGGAAAATGGCTATCTTCATGAAGATGTACAGACGGTGGTTGGTCGAGGTTTGGAACGGTATATGCGGATGCCGGAGGAAAAAGAGGGGAAACTTGTCTGGGAGAATATCCCTGACGGATCTTCTGATCCGGAGACTCTTACCACCACCCCTCAGCCCTTTGCCGCCACCGGCGGAATCAAGCTGGTGCAGGGCAATCTGGGGCGGGCCATCATCAAAGTTTCTGCCTTGGCCCAAGGGGTCAACACTGAGCTGACTGCCCCAGCCATGATCTTTCACTCTCAGGAGGAGATGGCCGCGGCCTTTCAGGCCGGGGAGATGAATCGGGACATGATTGCAGTCGTCCGATTTCAAGGGCCACGGGCCAATGGTATGCCGGAGCTGCATAAGCTGATTACTTATCTCTCCATCCTCATGGATCGGGGCTTTACCATGGGACTGGTTACCGATGGCAGGCTGTCAGGTGCTTCCGGCAAGGTACCATTTGCCATCCATCTGACTCCTGAGGCCCTGGCCGGCGGGATGATCGCCAAGATCCGGAATGGTGATTTGATAACCATGAGCGGCAGCGGCGTTTTACATCTTCATGTCAGTGATGACGAGCTGGCCGCCCGGCCTCTGGTCCGGCCGGATCTCCGGGAGGCCCGTTCCGGTTTCGGGCGGCAGATCTTTGCTCCTTTACGGAAAAATCTGGCCGGTGCCGAAGAGGGAGCGAGTTCTATCTTTACCTGTACTGAGGAAGATTGTGGAAGATTGACGTCTCGTGCAGATATGCTGAGATGCATGGAAAGATAGAAAACTGGTTTCCTCATTCTGTACGAGAATGAGAAGCTGTATGGTGAATAGTTGCTTTTGAATCTTGCGATGAGGAAGATATGATACAAACACAATGGAAGATATCACCATTGGAGATTTTCCAGGCTGGTCCGGTGGTACCGGTCATGGTGATCCATGAACTTGAACATGCAGTGCCGCTGGCCCGGGCCTTGGTTGCCGGCGGGGTCAGGGTGCTGGAGATTGTCCTGCGGACACCGGTGGCCATTGAGGCCATCCGGGCCATTGTTCGTGCGGTGCCGGAGGCCATCACCGGTGCTGGAACCGTGGTGAATAGCCATGATCTGGCAGCAGTCACCGAGGCCGGTGCCATGTTTGCTATCAGTCCCGGTCTGACTGGGGAACTGCTGGATGCCGCTCTGCAGGGGCCAATTGCTCTTATTCCGGGGATAGCCACGATCTCCGAGCTGATGCAGGGGATGGATAAAGGTTATCGTCAGTTCAAGTTTTTTCCGGCGGAGGCCGCAGGCGGCATTGAAATGCTCAAGGCTATTGCCGGACCCTTTCCCCAGGTGACCTTCTGTCCCACCGGCGGCATCTCCGCTGCCAACTATCGCGACTATCTGGCCCTGAAGAATGTGGCTTGCGTCGGCGGTTCCTGGATCGTTGCCGCTGATCTCATTGCGGCGCAAAATTGGGACGCGATCACCGAACTGGCGGTAGAGACCGTCGCTGCTGTCCGAGAAAAAGGGTAAGACTGAGATATGGATAGAGCAGTGATAAATTTCGTGGAGGTATTGAATGAGCAGTACGGCAGAGACGGACGGCTGAGCTTTGCCGCTACCCCTCAGGGGCTGATATTCGCCGAGATCAGCAATGCATGGTGCCGGGGCCGGGTCTATCTGCAGGGCGGCCATGTCACCGATTATCAGCCGTTGGGGCAGGCTCCGGTGCTCTGGACGAGCAGCGCCAGCCTCTATCATCCAGATAAAGCTATCCGCGGCGGTATCCCTGTCTGCTGGCCCTGGTTCGGCAATCATCCATCAGATCCAGCGCAACCGGCCCATGGGTTTGCCCGTACCGCCCTGTGGAATCTGGTAGCAACCAGCCATAATAGCCAGGACGAAACCGTTATTACCCTGTCCTTAAATGACAGCCCGCAGACCCATGCCATCTGGCCTCATCCCTTTTCTCTGACCTTGACCATTGTCTTTGGTACCAGCCTGCGACTGTTGCTGGCCATGAAAAACAGCAGCGCGTCACCGCTGACTCTCAGCTGCGCCCTGCACAGTTATTTTCGCGTTGCCGACTGGCAGACCTGTCGGATTCACGGTTTGGATGGTGTCGATTATCTGGATAAGGTAGAGGGATATGCCCGTAAAACGCAATCAGGAAAGGTTACATTTGAACAGGAAACGGATCGGATCTATCTTATCCCCTATGCCGCCTGCCGGATTGAAATCCCGGAGCGCGGCCGGGATTTTCAGATTCGTCAACAGGGAAGCACCGCCACGGTTGTTTGGAATCCCGGTCCGATCAAAGCATCAGCCATGGCCGATATGATTGGTGAAGAATATCGGGAGATGGTCTGTGTGGAGACCGCCATCGCCCCCCAAACACCTGTTGTTTTGCAACCGGGGGCAACCCATGTACTGGCCGCAGAGATTATGGTTATACAGAATAATTAGGGAGCGTTACTGTAATGTTGCATTTATTTTTTGATAACGGCTTAGACCAGACAAGGCCTGGATCTGTTTGCCCTGCCTTTGCGTTCTAGGATCTATAAAGAATATACCGCTCACTCTATGAGTCCGGAACAGATTGATGATGTGGATATTCCTGGCCGGTTTCCTGATAAGTATAGGCAACCAGACGCAACGGTTCAGTGATGCTCTGCAAGCAAATTTGCTGAGCATTGGTGATGCCTTTTGATTTTCGACCGGCTCGTTTGAGGAGATAGGAATCATCGCCATGAACCGACTCCAACGATTGAAAGAGCGGAATTTCAGACCGGAGAGATGCTATTCGGTCAAGGAATCAAATTCATGTCTCGGAATAATTGCAGTAATCTGATTAAGGATTTTGTCTATAATGGGCCATGGCTCGGAGCCTCTTGTTATGATTGATCTTTTATAAGACAGCAGTGCAATAATATTGATATGAGACGTTATTAACAGCAATAAAAAATGAATTGAAATTCATTTTTTATTGCTGTTAATAAGAAAATTTTATATATTAAAAAAATATCACAATGTGTAGTAATCTTGTGACAAGATTTTTCCATTCACCAATATGAAATAAAGCCAAACCTGTTGTGAAGCAGGGACGGAATGCCTCGGGATTCAGAAGTGAATTAGCCGGGCTGCCATATCAAATAGGCAGCTCGGCTTTTTTTTGTGTCCAGCGATATGTCACTTTGTCTGTCAGGTGAAGATATCAACTTCTTCGGGTATTGCAGATGAACCTGTTTGACCGTCGCCCGTTCAACGAACTATTTAAACCTCCATGCAATCGACATGTGCTTTCACCACAGAAATTGCTCTGGGAAAATTTACGAGACAGCAGTGATTGTGCCTATAATAGGCCATGGCTCGGTTCCTCTTGTTATGGTTAATGTTTTCGCAAATTCATTAAACCACAAGAGGCTCTCCAAGCCATTTATGATTGATCTTTTATGAGACAGCAGTGATTTATTCATGTGTAAAAAACCATGTCCTTTGGGCGTGGTCAGAGTTCAACGGTTCTGCCGGTTGAACAGTTAAATGTAATGGTTTCGTAAAAAATCAAAATCAACAAATTATTCCATAATTATTTCAGTAGATTGAAAGGGCGAAAGTTGTAATCTTTACGAGGTCATTAAGACTGCCATTCAGGAACGGCAGTTATTTGAAGCAAGATCTAAAAATTGAGAAAGATGTCTCTTGTTTTTGTTTTAAGCATCATGAACTGCCAGTGTGCTCAATGACTAGTAAACAAATGCCCTCTGGGCTTAACTCAATACCACCCCCAAAGGGGGTGGTATTATTAATTCAAAAAAGGGAGGAAGTAGCAAATGAAGAAAGTGATCAGGACCTTAGCCCTTGGATGCTGTTTGCTGGCAGTCACAGCGGTGCAGACCTATGCAAGCAGCAGCGCCCAGAAGCCTACGCCGGATGCGGTCGTGAAGATGCTGCAGGAAGGAAATTCCCGTTTCGTGGCCAATAAGTCCATTCATCCCAATAGCGACACCCAGCGTCTAATCCAGGCCGGCAAGGAAGATCAGGGAAATTATGCCTATGCCACGGTCATTACCTGCTCAGATTCCAGGGTTCCGGTGGAACGGATCTTTGATGCCGGGGTCATGGATATCTTTGTGGTCCGGGTTGCGGGTAATGTGGTGGATGTCGATGAGGCCGGTTCCATTGAATATGGACTGCTCCATGTCAATACCCCTGTTCTGGTGGTATTGGGGCATACGCAGTGCGGGGCGGTGACCGCAGTTACCAACGCAGTTGAAGGCCATGGTCATGCCTTGGAACTCAACATCCCGCCTCTGGTTGATAATATCGAGCCGGCGGTCAAAAAGGCGATGGCTGCTCATCCGGACAAGCATGGCAAGGATGTTATCCCTTATGCCATTGAAGAAAATGTCTGGCAGGGAATCGATGACCTTTTCATGAGGAGTCCTGCCGTCCGTGAACAGGTGAAAAGCGGTAAGGCTAAGGTGGTTGGGGCAATGTATGATGTGGCCACCGGTAAGATTGAGTGGCTGCCAGAGACTAAAGTGAGTGAAATTTTAAAAGAGGTTGAGCAGAATCCGGCCAGGGCCTTGGAGGCCATGGCAAAGGCTGCTCATTGAACTTTTGCTGATAACTAGCTGAATGATCATAACAGTATAAGAAGTCACGAAATAATTAGAAAAGGTTTTGGTTATTTTTGTTTCGGTTCCTGAAAGTTTTCCGGCCATGAGGCATTGCTTCATGGCCGGTTTTGGGTTTATGGGGAGATCTCGCTGAGCACTTGGCCCCGGGAGGTAAAAGAGAGGCCCTGTTGAAGTTGGGTGCCGATCATGACCGACTCAAGCAGGGGTGGGTTTACCGGCTTATCTGACTGCCAGGTAGCGAGAAAGCTTGCACCTGAACCGCCGGTGGTATCGGCCTCTTTCACCACATAGCGGGTGGCGGCCATTGGCCCCAGGCTGATCGGGGCCTCCAGATATTTCTTCAGCAATTTTCCTGAAGAGCCGTAATATTCAACTCTTACGAGAGTTATTGATCGTTTCGGATCCGTGTTTCTAATGCTGATGGTGGCCGCCAGGTTGAAAGGACTCTCCTTGTTGCCAATGTAGATGTGGGAGTAAATCGGCACGTAGATCACTTGCCCCAGAGATTGCGAAACCGGTGTAGATGTTCCTTCTGCCCGGCAAATTCCTTGGGTTGTTATCAGTAAAAGAAGAAAGACAAGAATCGGTAGTGACCTTTTTCTGCTAGTGTCCATTGAACTCTCCCTTGTTGGTTGTTGATCAGGTGAAATAAAAGGGGGCACGCTTATTATCTTATCTGTTCCCGCTTATTTTTTCTTTTCCTGCCGGCTGGTTACCCTTTGAGCGAGCGACCCAGGGTCGGCTCGATTTCCGGGGCTGCGTGATCAGCATTACCCGCATCATTAAGCTGTCAGAGCGAGGTACTCTTCGTTTGTCATCATTGTAAAAGGTCTCCATTTAGGGATTGCTGCCGCATAGGATAATGTGGAGCAGCATTTTGTATATTGAAAAAGCACATTTAAACGGCAAATCCCTTTTTGTCTTGGTACATATGGTGATCGGCTTGGGAGAGAAGCTTTTCAAGGGAGGAGGGCTTTCTCCTGTCGTAGCGAGTTATACCGTAACTGATGGAGAATGGAAACTTACGTCCCTGTTGTTGATTTTTCCGGGCAATAGCCTCTGTCAGGCGTGCCTTAAGGATAGCCTCACTTTCTTTTCCCGCTTCCTCTACGAGAAGAACCACAAATTCATCACCGCCCAATCGTCCTATGATATCGGACATGCGAAAGGTTTCTTTTAAGAGAGCGGCTGTTTCCTGAATGAATTCATCTCCCATTTTGTGCCCAAGGGTATCATTTATCAATTTCAGTTTGTCGCAATCGGCATAGATAACATAGATTTCACCTGGAGTTCGATTGGCAAGCTGAATCTGTTTCTCGCCAAGGATAAAAAATCCCCGCCTGTTGTAGAGCCCCGTCATTTCGTCAGTGATCGAAATCTGTTGGAGTTTTTCTTCCGCTTTTTTTCTCTCGGTAATGTCAATCTGAATTTCTATCATCTTGCTGATAATGCCGTTTTTATCGGCGATGGGGTAGCCGTGAACCTCAACATATTCTTCTTCACCGTCTTTATTCTGGTGGACATGTTCGACAATCACAGGCTCTCTTTTTGTTTTAACAAGATTCAGGGGGCACTCGTGCTCTTTAGAATTACAGGGACTTTCACTGTTGTGAGTGGCGGTGAAACATTTTTTCCCTGTCTTGATTCCGGCTTGGGCGGCCATGGTGTTCGACAGTTCAATCTCATAGGAATCCACATCTATAACATAGAAAGGATAGGGGAGTGATTCGATCACGCTTTCCAGGAAAAGGTTCTGTTGCTGGATTTTTTCTTCTGATTCTTTTCGTTGGCTAATATCCGTGGCAATCTCCATTCGGACGACTCTGCCATCAATCCAGCGGATTGCGCGGTCATGGATATCATACCAATGGCCATTTGTTGTATTTTGAAATTCCCAGCGGTACATTTCGAGAGGGACTCCGTCTTCCCCGATCAGCTTGTCGTTTGTGCAGAATGGACACGGACCACTCTGTCCGATCTGGATCGCTTTCCAGCAGATTTGTCCTGTAATATCGCCAAATATTTTCTTCATGTAGTCGTTGATAAAGAGAACTTCATAGGTCTCCATGTCTGCCACATAGACGATGGCATCAATGCTGTTTAAAACAGTAATCATGCGATTATGGCTGGATTCAATTTTTTCCTTTGTTTGCGTCAACTGCAGGATGTTTTTTTGAAATGGTCTGTATGCCAGCAGATAGAGGAAGGGAAAAAGGGTCAGAATCAGTAGACCGGAGTCCAGCAGGCCAGCCGCAAGGGGAGAAAAGGAAAACATGACAAGAAACGACATGATACCATACTCTGTTATGCCAATAAGCAGCGTCAGGTAAAAAAACAGTTTAAAGGGTGTGATATTTTTCATGTCGATAACATGTGGGTTGGATTTTGGACAATAGTTGTTTCTCAGGCGCTACTCATAATTTCTGTTTAGAATGTTCTGTCTACGTCGGACGCTTTTAAATAATATGCTATAGTATTTAATGAAAAAATGTAACCATCAATGCTCAATTATTGACAGACACTCATCTCCTCAGTGGTACTCATCTTATGGCAACAATGGCAAGTACAAGTGCTATCGAGGCTACCGGCAAAGAAAGATGATGGTCTCTTATTTAGCAGGGACCAGGTCGATTATGGTCACCTCCGGCGGTGCCAGGAAGCGGATGGGCGGACCCCAGGTGCCGGTGCCGCAGCTCAGAAAGAGAAGACCGCTACGTAACTTGGTGAGCTGACCGGCTCGTTGGGGATAAAACAACCAGGTGAGCAGGTTGAAGGGAAAGATCTGACCATTATGGGTATGGCCGGAAAGCTGGAGATCAAAAAGCCCAAGACTGTTCGGGTTAATATCAGGCCGATGCTTGAGAAGGACAGTAAAATTTCCCCTGGGTTGGGCCAAAAGAAGATCTCGTTCCGATTCCGCATGCCCTTTTCCCCATGATTTGACTGCCGGGTCATCCACACCGACAATATTGATGCCGCCAATCATTATCCCTTGATGGCGCAGCATGGTAAACCCTGCCTTTTCCGTGAAATTCAAGGCATCCTGCAGGTCGGCGATGAATTCATGGTTGCCGGTAATGGCGATCTTGCCCAGAGGCGGCTTGACCGCCACCAGCAGACCTGCTTCTGTGATGAGGTGGTTGAGTTGGCCGTCAACCAGATCGCCGGTGGATACCAGGATATCGGGATTTATCTCTTTTATCCTGGCAATAATTCTGTTGAGCCGTTCCTCCCGAACAATGAGTCCTAAATGTACATCTGAAATCTGGGCAATACGTATCCTACCACTGTTTTTTGGAATTTTGGGACTGGCGATCTCAATGTGTTGCAGTCGGATATTTGCTGCCTCAAAGAGGCCGTAGTCGTAAACGGCAAGCACTATGATTGCCTGTATCGTAAAGAGTTGCCGTGGCGATACCTTTGCCTTGTCAGGTTGTCGTTTTAGAAATTTTGCAGTTGCTAGACAGGCCGAACGAACCACATCAACCGTGCCTGCAAGGGTCACGAAGAGGAAAAGCAACCCCATCCAAGTGAAGCTGGTATAGGTCCAGAACCACGCCCCTGTTTCAAGCCCGGCACGTTCAGCCAGTCGGACCAGTATCGGTGCCGTGATCATGACCGCCATGAACATGACTATGCTTATATTGGCTTTCCTGCCCGGTAAAAAAGCCGCCCTGATCTTGTGGAAAGTATAGTAGTGGGCGAGGGAATAGACCGACAGATAAACAACTAGGAAATAGGTCATGTTTTTACTCCCTGTTTGATGTGATCAAGGCAAAGCCTGACTCTTTCTCTCTACACTCCTTTACATAGCTGTAACTGAGTGGAAATGTAAAATTTAATTGACTTTACACAGGGTAATTATATACAATTTACCATAGTTAGTATTTCACGCCAACTCAGATGAGTTGCTCTCGGACTTTCAATTCACATATCATGAATCCCTCAGGAATGAGTGACTAAAATTTCCTCTGAATCAAATCTTGTATCTTAAAGTGACAGGTGGACGGTCTTCACCTAGAGGTTACAGTCCTGCTTTACGACGTTGAATTGGACGGTGGATCCAAAAAAATAATTAACTGTCGGCCCTGTTTATACCCGGGGCAGGCAGGAGGTACTGGACAATGAAGAATTTCTTTCTCGTTCTTTTGGCAAGTTTCTTTTTTTGTTCGCTGCTAACGGATTCCCTTGCCGAGCAGAAAGTCGTGCAAGGCACCAAGGAAGAAGCGCGTGCCATGATCGAAAACGCGGCGGTGTGGTTCCAGAAGTATGGCAAGGAAAAAACCCTGACTGAAATTACTTTGGCTGGTTCTGAAAAAAAAGGCGAGTTTATTAATCACGACCTTTATATCTTTGCCTATGATTTTAATGGGGTGGTTTTGGCGCACGGGGCCAATCCCAAACTTGTCGGCAAAAACCTTTATGATTTTCAGGACGCAGATGGTAGATATCTCATCCGGGGGCTTATTGATACCGCCCAGAAAGGAAGCGGCTGGTATTACTATAAATGGTCGAATCCGATCAGCAAAAAAATCGAAGACAAGATGGCCTATGTCCTGAAAATAGACGATGGCATATGGATTGGCGCCGGGGTTTATGGAAGGGAAGTACAGGAGAAGGTCAAGGTTCGTATTGGTATTTTCAAATTATTTGACCAAGCACTTTATGACGAGTCCCTGCGAGGCATCATGGATCAACTGGAAGAAGACGGTTTGGGCGCTGATACCGCCACTTTCATGATTGAAAATGCCATGAACAGCTATGTTAAAGCCGAAGAACTGGTTCACAAACTGGCTATGGCACGTATGGATTTGATTGTTAGTCTCGGTACTCAGGCCAGCGTCATTGTCACTAAGGCGATTAAAGATGTGCCGGTGGTTTTCAGTGTGGTCTACGATCCGGTGGAAGCAGGAATTGTTGAGGATTGGGAAAAACCCGGCCACAATGCCACTGGTACCAGTACAAAAATTCCCATGGAAAACATTTTCAACACCTTGAAGGAGATGGCACCAGTGAACAAACTGGCGGTGATCTACACGCCCGGCGAAAAAATTCCGAGGCGCAGCTTTCGGCACTGCAGGCAGTGGACCAAAAAAAATTACAGATTAAGGTAGAACCGGTTCCAGTTTCCAAAAAACAGGACCTTGAACAGATTTTACGGGAGGTAGTCCATACCTCGGATGCCATCTATCTTACCGGCAGCAGCATTGTGAATGCAACCGTGCCCCTCATTGTCGATGCTGCGGGTAAGGAAAAACTGATAACTATTACTCATTTAGAAAATCTGGTCCGGAAGGGAGTTTTGGTAGGTATTTGTGCCGATCCCTATCTGGAAGGCCGGATGGCGGGGGAGAAAATAGTGCAGATTCTGAAAGGTGCAAAACCCTCATCCATACCAGTGGGTATCCCGACAAAAGTTGATATTGTTTTGAACAGGAAGACGGAGGTAGGAGGGAGATTTGCCCTTTCACCTTTTTTCATAAACAAGGTTACGAAAACCATAGATTAGCCAAGAACCCTTTGGGCTGGAGACTTTTTCTGAAATGGATTTATCCCCTGCTCCCTCATTCAAAACAAGTATCCGTTACAGATTTTTAAAAGGAATTTGTTTCATTCTGTTTATCAGCACCTGCCTGTTGAGTGGTACTCTGGCTTATAATGTTGATAGTATGCTGCAGGAATCCCTGACCAGCAAGGGGAGAAGTCTGGCCACCAACATAGTAAAACGCAACGAGAACGCAATGATGATCAGCGGCAATACCCGCCTGGAAAACGTATTGACTGAACTGATCACCGATGAAGAAATAGCCTACACCACCATCGCGGACAATCAGGGGAAGCTCCTGACCAGTCAGTTCGAGAGTATTAATTATAACTGGCCTGGATTGAATGAAATTCTTCCAAAACTTCCCAAGGGTATCGATCTGCCAGATATTCTTGAGGCCCTTAAAAAAGACGGGTATGTGCGGGAAATTTCCTTGCCCATCATGCTTGGCGTCGACCTCATGGGTAAGGTCACGATTGGCTTATCGGAGACACGGATCAGAGAACAGATAACAAAAACTGTTCTCTTTGTGGTCGCTCTTAATCTGATTATTGCCCTGGTACTTGGCACCGCCCTGTTTATCGCCACGAAGAAGATTATTCTGGATCCCATTGTGGTGTTGAGCCGGGCAACCAGTCGTCTGGCTGCGGGTCACCTTTTGTCTAAGGTGGACATCAAGAGCAGTGGTGAGATTCAGATGCTGGCCGACTCTTTCAATGAGATGGCCGAGAACCTCAATACCACCACTGTATCCAAAAAATATGTCGACAACATCATTAACAGCATGATGGATTCCCTGGTGGTTCTCTCACCCGAAAACCAGATCGTTCTCGTCAATCCCGCCACTTGCAGGTTATTGGGGTATGATGCGCAGGAACTGATCGGCAAACCCTTGGAGAAGATCTTTTATAACGGTGAGGCCGATTGCAAAGCCCTGTTCGACGAGATTTTGATAAAGGGTTTTGTCAACAATATGGACACCTCGTATAGGACTAAAGACGGTAAAAAGGTTCTTATGCTTTTTTCCGGCTCGTTGATTACCGAAGGAAGTATGGTGAGCGGTATCTCCTGTGTCGCCATTGACATCACCGAGCAGGAAAGAATGAGAGATGAACTTCTTAAACTCGATAAACTTGAGTCCGTAGGGGCACTTGCCGGCGGTCTGGCTCACGACTTCAATAACCTGTTACAGGGTGTTTTCGGCTATATTTCCCTGGCAAAGATGAAATCCGCCTCTGATGGCGAAGTGTATAAAATGCTCGAGCATGCCGAAAAGGCGCTCAATTTGTCGACAAACCTGACCCAGCAACTCCTGACTTTTTCGAAAGGGGGAGAGCCGATCAAAAAGGTGGTTCAGCTCCCGCTGATTATTACGCATTCTGTACGGTTAGCCCTGAGTGGATCTAATATTGACTGTCAATTTACTATTGACGATCCCCTCTGGCCTGTTGAGGCGGATGAGGGTCAGTTAAGCCAGGTTATGCAGAACATGGTGATCAATGCATCAGATGCCATGCCCACAGGTGGAACCATTCATATCGTTGTCAGAAATATAAGCAATGATGAAAATGCACTACCTCTTATCCAGGCTGGTAAATATGTGCTGATCAACATCGAAGACAGCGGGGAAGGGATTCCGGAAGAATATATTAAAAAAATATTTGACCCCTATTTCACCACAAAAGAGAAAGGGAATGGTCTGGGGCTGGCTGCTTCTTTTTCCATTGTCAAGAAACATGGCGGCATCATCGAGGTGCAGTCGGAACTTGGAGAGGGCGCAACCTTTTCCATTTATCTGCCAGCTTCCGAAAAAAATATCTCACCTGCAATTCAGGAAGAGAGCATGCTGCAGACCGGCAGTGGCAAAATTCTGGTTATGGATGACGATGAGATAATCAGGACTATGTCCGAGAGCATGTTATCAACATTGGGATTCAGGGTGGAATTGGCCGTGAACGGTGAAGAGGCCCTTGCCAAATATGCACAGGCCATGGCATCAGGGCGAGTGTATGACGGAGTCATTCTTGATCTGACCATCAAGGGCGGTATGGGGGGCAAGGAGACCATTGCCAAGCTCATCGAGCTCGACCCCGGGGTCAGGGCCATCGTGTCCAGCGGATACTCAGAGGATCCGGTCATGGCCAACTTTCACGAGTATGGTTTCCAGGCTGCCCTGGCCAAGCCCTTTCCCTTGGCCAAGCTGAGCGAAATACTCCAAAAATTGATGTAAGTCTTATTTCCTAAGTACTCCGCAAAACAAAATTCAAGCGCGACTCGCTTGATAGAATTGAGCCGTTGCCATCCTTTGTTTTTCTCCAGAATTGAGCAATGCAGTTACACAAGGTAGAGATGATATGAAAATCAGGCTTCAATAGAGGAAAGAGGGATAGATCAGTTCTGTCTATTTCTGAAATTACCCATGCTTTCTGGTCAGCTGCTCCAGCTTTTGCCGGAGTTGTGGTTCGGGGGGGGCGCCCACCACTTGATCAACCATTTGGCCATTTTGAAAAAAGAGAAGAGTAGGCACGCCCCTGATCTGGTAGTGGCCGGCCGTACCCGGATGAAGGGCGGTGTTCAGGGTGGCTATCTGGACCCGGCCCAGGTATTCCCGGTTAAGCCGGTAAACCAGGGGAGCCAGGGCCTTGCATGGGCCGCAGGTCGGGGAATAGAAGTCAACCATTACCGGCAGGGTGGCACCCTTGAGAAAATTTTGGAATTCATGATCCGTCAATTCGATGGGCTGGGCTTTGTCCCGAAGCTCCAAAGGAGTTCCGCATTTACCGCATTTGGGACGCAGATGCTGACGATCGGCCGGAATCCGGTTTTTACTGGAGCAGGATGGGCAGGTGACGATAAAGGTATTCATGACTCTGTTCCTCTTGTAAAAGAATTTAGAAGGGCTGCAGATAGTGCAAGAAAGAATGTATCCTTAGGCGATCCCTGTCAAGGGGCAGAGTTTGGGCAGAGTTCAAGAAACAGGCAGGCATGTAAATATGCCAATGGCTTGGAGAAAGGCTAATCCGATGTAGGCATCAAACATCGCGGAGCGAAAGGGCGATCCGTTTTCGTTGACGGTCAACCTCGAGCAGGCGCACCGTCACCTGTTGCCGCATTTGAATCACCTCTGTCGGGTCCTTTATAAAGCGGTCGGCCAACTGACTGATGTGAATCAGGCCATCCTGGTGCACTCCTATATCGACAAAGGCCCCGAATTTAGTCACGTTGGTGACTATTCCCGGCAGTCTCATGCCGGGTTCAAGGTCGTCGATGCTGTTGACTCCTGCAGTAAAGGCAAAGAGGGCAAAAGAGGCGCGGGGATCACGGCCGGGTTTGGCCAGTTCAGCCATAATGTCGGACAAGGTCGGCAATCCCACCGCATCCGTGACATAGCGGCTCACATCTATCTGTTTCCTGAATTCCTCCTGCTCCATCAGGTCGAGAACCCGGCAGCCGCAATCCTTGGCCATCTGTTCAACAATAGCATATTGCTCCGGATGTACGGCGCTGCCATCCAGGGGATTTTGGGCCCCACGGATGCGCAGGAACCCGGCGCTTTGTTCAAAGGCCTTAGCCCCCAGGCGAGGGACCTTTAATAACTGCCGCCGGCTGCTGAACGGGCCATGTTCATCTCTGAAGGCAATAATGTTTTTTGCCAGGACTGGACCCAGCCCGGAGACAAAGGTGAGGAGCTCCATGCTGGCGCTGTTTACCTCCACCCCCACGCTGTTGACGCAGCTTACGACCACATCCTCCAGGCTTTTTTTCAGGGCCGACTGGTTGACGTCGTGCTGGTATTGGCCAACACCGATGGCCTTGGGGTCTAGTTTCACCAATTCGGCCAAAGGGTCCTGCAGTCGTCTGCCGATGGAGATCGCACCGCGTACTGTCAGGTCATGGTCGGGAAACTCAGTCCTTGCCGTCTCTGAGGCGGAGTAGATCGAGGCGCCGCTTTCATCGACCATGGTGATAAGCGGCTCATGGGGCAGGCTCAGTTCACGGACAAAGGCCTCTGTCTCGCGGCCTGCCGTGCCGTTGCCAATAGCAATGGCCTCAATTTTAAATTTTTCGCACAGCTCAATGATAATCTGGCCGGCTTCTTGGTTCTTCCGTTCGGAGTGGGTCGGATAGATGGTGGTAAAGTGGAGGAGTTTGCCCTGCCCATTGAGGCAGACCAGTTTGGCACCGGTTCGAAAGCCGGGATCGAGGGCCAGGACGCTTTTCTGGCCCATGGGTGGTGCCAGTAACAACTGGCGTAGATTCTCGGCAAAGACCTGGATCGCTTCCCTATCTGCCCGTTCCTTGAGGGTGGTGCGCAGTTCGTTTTCCAGGGACGGCGCCAGCAGCCGCTTGTAACTGTCATCAACTGCCAACGCGACCTGACGGCTGGATTCATTGCTGCTCTTTACATAGTGTTGATGCAACAAGCCCAGGGCCGCATCTTCGGGGGGGCGAAGGGAAAGGGTCAGCACTTTTTCATTTTCGCCGCGCAGCATGGCCAGAAATCGATGTCCTGGTGTCTTTGCCGCTGCCTCCTGCCAGTCGAAATAATCCCGGAATTTGATGCCGGCTTCCTTGTTTTTCTTTACAACCGAGGAGATAATCAGGGCCTGATTGGTAAAGACACGGCGCAATCGGGCCCGGGTTGCAGGATCTTCACTGATCCATTCCGCCATGATATCCCTGGCCCCGGCCAAGGCCTCGTCTGCGTTGTGTACCTCTTTGGCCGGATTAACAAAATCTTGCGGCTGCAGTGGGCGGCTGTCCTGGGCAAAGATGGCACGGGCCAGGGCTTCCAGCCCATTTTCTTTGGCAATGCTGCTTCTGGTCCGCCGTTTGGGTCGATGGGGCAGGTAGAGGTCTTCGAGTGCGGTCAGGTCGGTGGCGGTCTGGATTGCCGTATTCAGTTCCTTGCTTAAAAGCTCTCGTTCGGCAAGGGAAGAGAGGATGGCCTCCCGCCGCTTATCAAGCTCGGCCAATTGTGCCAACCGATCACGAATGGCGGTAATCTGGGTTTCATCCAGTGAACCGGTGACCTCTTTCCGGTAGCGGGCAATAAAGGGGACAGTGGCCCCGGTATCGAAAAGAGTCGCGGTGGCCGCCACCTGCTCAACACGGACATTCAGCTCCCGGGCAATAGTTTTTTGGTGCTGTTCCATTGAAAACCTTTCTTGTTATAGATAGCTACGTGATCGGAGAGATACGGGGATAGATAGAAATGCAGGGAGAATCATCTTGAATTGTTGCAGGATGGCCATCCTGGTCTGGGATTGACTTTCTCCCATTGTCCCTGCCTTTCCCTGAAGTTGCTAGTATCCGGAATGAGCGTTTGATAATCAGCTTTTCCGGCGATGCTTCACCGGCAGGATTTTCATCTGTTCCCGGTATTTGGCCACGGTACGCCTGGCAATCTGGACATTGGTCTCTGCCAGTTTTTTAGAAAGGGCATCGTCGCTGAGCGGTTTTCGTGGATCTTCATCCCTGATCAGTTGACGGATCCGTTCGCGGATGGATTCAGCGGCCAAGGGATCGGCACCTTCCCGGGGAATGGAAGTGGAGAAAAAATATTTCAGTTCATAGATACCCTGTGGGGTATGGACATACTTGTTGGAGGTGACCCGGCTGATTGTCGATTCGTGCATCTCAATGTCTTCGGCCACGTCCCGGAGGATGAGGGGCTTTAGCCGGGTGGGGCCATATTCAAAAAAATCATGTTGAAAACGGAGGATGCTCTCCATGGTCTTGAGAATGGTACGTTGTCGCTGCTGGATGGACTTGAGAAACCATTCGGCATCCTTAAGCTTTTCCTTGAGATAGGCACGGGAATTTTTCTCTATGTCACCGCTGTTCTGGAGCAGTTCCTGGTAATGAGAGGAAAGTTTGAGGTTGGGCAGGTCATCGTCATTGAGCCGCACTACATATTCGCCGTCAATCTTTTTCACATAGATATCTGGAACGATATAATTAGTGCTTTCTTCAGCGTAGGGAAGACCCGGGTAGGGAGAGAGCTCGGTGGTGATAAAGTGAATGGCCTTTACAACTTCAGGTTTCTTGCGTCCGGTTGCCCTGGCAATAGCGGCATGGTTGCCGGTCTGGAGGTGGTTCAGATGGTGGAGTGCGATCTCGGCGGCCAGGGAATCTCCCATCCCTTTGCGTTCAAGTTGGAGAAAGAGAGATTCGCTGACGTTTCGGGCGGCGATCCCTGGGGGATCAAGATCCTGAATGACCTCCAGGATATATTCGGCCGTATCCTGATCGCAGCCTGTCTCCGCCATGACCTCCGGCAGGTCAACTTCCAGAAAACCGTAACGGTTGAGATTGCCGACGATAAAAAGGGCAACATCCCATCCTTCTGAATCAAGGTTGCTGTGGGCCAGCTGCCACTGGAGATAGGCGGAGAGTCCCGGCTTCTGCGAAATGAAGTCAAACTGACTGGGGGCGTCGGCCGCCGGTGTTTCGTGAGAAAAGGAGAAATTATCGTCAAAATTGTTGGCGTAATCTTCCCAGTTGGTCTCGGGGATGGTGTCTGACGCGGTAACGGGCGCAGTGAAATCTGTTTCCTGGCCGCTTCCCTGTGCTTCTTCTACTGCGGTCAGGCTCTGGGGATTGGAGATCTCTTCCTGGAGAGAGAAGTCTTCTTCGAGGGCTGGATTCTGTTCCAGTTCCGCCTGCAGAGCGTTGCTCAGCTCCAAGCGGTTGAGCTGCAAGAGCTTGATAGCCTGACGCAGCTGCTGGGTCATCACCAGCTTCTGGCTCAGTTTGAGCTGTTGTCTTAGTTCCAGAGCCATGGCGGTTACATACTGAAGTTTTCGCCCAGGTACATCTTCCTGGCAACTTCACTGGCGATGATGTCGTCGGCCACCCCGCTGGTGAGAATCTGCCCCGCGTTCATGATATAAGCAAAGTCGCAGACCTGCAAGGTTTCCCGGACGTTGTGGTCAGAGATGAGGATACCAAGGCCCTTATCTTTCAGCCCCATGATGATCTTCTGCAGATCGGCCACCGCCAGAGGATCAATGCCGGCAAAGGGTTCATCCAGGAGAATAAAGTTAGGGCGAGTGGCAAGGGCGCGCATGATTTCCACCCTCCGTCGTTCCCCTCCTGAAAGAGCATGGCCTTTATTGTGGCGCAGGTATTCGATATGCAGATCCGCCATCAGTTCATTGATCCGGTTATTGATCTCGTTTTTAGAGAGCCCCAGCGGTTCGAGGATGATGCGCACGTTTTCTTCAACAGTCAGCTTTTTAAAGACGGATGGTTCCTGAGCAAGATAGGAGATTCCTTTCAGAGCCCGTTTGTGGATGGGAAGGGCGGTGATGTCCTCGCCATTAAGCAGCACCTGGCCGCTGTCCGGGCGGATAAATCCGGCAATGGTGTAGAATGACGTGGTCTTGCCGGCACCGTTTGGGCCGAGCAGGCCGACCACAATACCGGTATTTACCTGCAGGCTGACACCATCGACCACGGTGCGGCTGCGATAGCGTTTGACAATTTTTTTGGTTTCAAGCTGGGCCATAGGTGAATACCGGGTCGGATACTATTTAGGAATGATGGTGGCCCTGACCCGCCCGCCTTTTTTTCCGGAAGTGGCAGACGATTTGGAAGGGACGACCTCGGATCGACCTTCGTCGATATAATAAACAATAGTATCGCCGGAAACCTGATTCTTCCCCTGCCAGGCCTTGGCATTTCCTGTGAGAACAACCTTTCTTTCAGGGGCCAGATAATCCATCTTGTTGCCGGTGCCCAGCCAGTCTCCTCTGGTAATCTCCACATTGCCGACACAAAGAAGCTTTTTGACCTCCTGTCCCTGACCCTTGCCTTTGGCGGCTTGACTGTAATAAACGGTCATTTCGTTGGAGCGAATCTTTACATCTGCCTGGGTGGCAAGCACATTGCCGGAGAAGAGGACACTGTTTTTCTGTTCGAGGGAGACCATCCGGTCTGCCTCGATATTGATAGGCGATTTGTCGCCAGACCAGGCGGGAGCGGCCAGTAAAAGCACGAGCAGGAACAGGGCGCGGGTGAAAGGATAAGGGGTGGCGAGGAGGGACATGCGCATGGAGAGACTCCTGTTCAGGTTGGAAGTATAAAAAATACGTTGAAATTACAATGCAATTATTGAGCCTATGATACTCGGAGCCGAATAAATTGTAAAGGTGCGGCTTGGTAAAAGGTTGTCGAGCATTGAGAAAGAGTACTTTACTTAGCGTATGCAAGTCAGTACAATATAAAGTAATATCTGCTTATTTTTAACAAATAATCATCAAATTATTCATGGCATTCCAATAGATAGAGGATGGGCAATAATGAAAGAAGAAAGTATTGAACGGGCCAAGGTGCTCATTGAGTCTTTACCCTATATGCAGACGTTTCGTCATAAGACGGTGGTGATCAAGTATGGTGGTCATGCCATGGTGGATGAGAATCTGAAGAAACAGTTTGCTCTCGATGTGATTCTGATGAAGCATATCGGCATCAATCCGGTGATTGTGCATGGCGGCGGGCCGCAGATCAATCTCCTGCTGGATCGTCTGCAGATCAAGCCCAGTTATGTCCAGGGGATGCGGGTGACCGATGGCGAGACCATGGATGTGGTGGAGATGGTTCTGGTGGGTAAGGTCAACAAGGAGATCGTCGGCAATATCAATCATTGCGGGGGCAGGGCAGTGGGTCTGTCCGGACGGGATGGCGATCTGGTCTGCGCGGAAAAACTGCAGGTGAGTAAAAAAACGGATGCTGCGGCCATGGAAAATGCGCCTCCAGAGCTCATCGATCTGGGCCGGGTGGGTCGAGTGACCCGGATCAACGCCGAGATCCTCAGGACCCTGGAGCGTGAGGATTTTATTCCGGTGATTGCCCCGGTAGGTGTGGGTGCGGATGGTCAGGCCTTTAATATCAATGCCGATCTGGTGGCCGGGGCCATAGCCGCTGAATTGAAGGCGGCCAAGCTGATTCTGCTCACCGACGTGGAGGGAGTCAAGGATCGTCAGGGGTCGTTGATTCATTCCCTGCTCAGGGCGGATATCGAGAAGCTGATAGATAACGAGACCATTGTCGGCGGCATGATCCCCAAGGTGCGTTGTTGTGGAGACGCGCTGGCACGTGGGGTCACCAAGGCCCATATCATTGATGGCCGGGTTGAACATGCTATTCTGCTGGAGATGTTTACCCGTGAGGGTGTCGGGACGGAGATTGTATGATGGGCAAGACAAACAAGGAAATAGCGGCAAGGAGCGATCAGGTGTTTATAGGAACCTATAGCCGGTATCCGGCGGTCATGGTCAAGGGGGCCGGCTGTCGTCTGACTGATGCGGAGGGTAAAGAATATCTGGACTTTTTGGCTGGTATTGCCGTCTGCGGCCTTGGACATTGCCATCCGGCAGTGACGGCGGCCATCTGCCACCAGGCCTGCGTTCTGGTGCATGTCTCCAACCTCTATTATACCGAACCGCAGACAGAGCTTGCCGAGCTGTTGACGGCCCACTCCTTTGCTGATCGAGTCTTTTTGGCCAACAGCGGGGCTGAGGCCAATGAGGCGGCCATCAAGCTGGCTCGGATCTGGGGAGGAGAGCGGTACGGGATTATTTCCCTGGCCGGTTCTTTCCATGGCCGGACCCTGGCCACGGTTGCAGCCACCGGTCAGGCTAAATTTCAAAAGGGATTTGAGCCCATGCCCGAGGGGTTTTCCCATGCCCCTTTTGGTGATCTGACCGTACTTGAGGCCATGATCACCGACCAGACCTGTGCAATCCTCTGTGAGCCCCTGCAGGGAGAAGGCGGGGTGCGTCCCCTCGATCGCGACTATCTGCAGGGGCTGCGGGCTCTCTGCGATAAACATGATCTGCTGCTGATCTTTGATGAGATCCAGACCGGCATGGGGCGGACTGGTACTCTCTTTGCTTATGAACAGTTGGGGGTAGAGCCGGATATCATGACTCTGGCCAAGGCCCTTGGCAATGGCCTGCCCATTGGGGCAATGGTGACTCGAAAAGGGATCGCCGCTGCCTTTACTCCAGGCACCCATGCTTCCACCTTTGGCGGGAATCCTGTGGCTTCGGCTGCGGCAGTAGCCACTATGAAGGTGATGCTTGCTGATGGCTTTCTGGCTGAGGTGCGTGAAAAGGGGAACTATCTCCATGAACAGCTACAGGTTTTGGCTTCACGTTTTCCAGCACTTGCCACCGGAGCTCGTGGTCTTGGGCTGATCCAGGGGCTGGTGCTGACTGAGGCCGGGGTGGAAAATGGTGGGGTTATAGTGACTCGGATGTTTGAAAAAGGGTGTCTGATTAATTTCGCCGGTAACGTGGCCCTGCGGTTTCTGCCGCCGCTGATTGTCAGCCGGGAGGAGATTGACCAGATGATCCAGATCCTGACCGAGGTTCTAGGGGAGATGTGAGGCCTGAATTGCCTGAAAGTGGGAAATTCTTTGCAAATCATCTTTTTTTTTTGTAGATATTGTCTTTTCCCCATATAAATAAGCATTGGGCTTGGGGGCAGAGTGAATTTGGCAGAAAACTCTTTTTCTGCCTGATATAGAGACGGATCTCCATGTTAAGGCATTTACGGTCATTAGAAGATTTTACCAAGGAAGAACTGGGCGCTTTCATTGAGCGGGCCCTGGAATTAAAAAAAGAACGTCAGGCCGGAGTGACGCATCAGCAGCTTGCCGGAAAGACTATTGGCCTGATCTTTGAAAAGCCCTCCACCAGAACCAGGGTCTCTTTTGAAGCCGCCATGTATGGTCTGGGCGGCCGGGTTATCTTCCTCTCCGGACGTGATACCCAGCTTGCCCGTTCTGAGCCTTTGAAGGATATGGCCCGGGTCATGGCCCGTTATGTGGATGGCGTGGTGGTACGGACCTTCGGCCAGAATGTGGTGGAGGAGTTGGCTCAATATTCATCGGTGCCGGTGATCAATGCCCTTACCGATCTGCATCATCCTTGCCAGATCCTCAGTGACGTGATGACCGTGATCGAGAAGAAAGGCCCCATTGAGAATCTGAAGATTGCCTGGGTGGGAGATGGCAATAATGTGGCCAATTCCTGGATTCAGGCCGCTGAGTTCTTTGGTTTTGAACTGACCCTGGCCTGTCCCGAGGGCTATGACCCTGATCCTGAGATCCTGCATAAAGGGCGGAGCAATGCGGCCAAACCCATTGTTCTGGTTCGCAGTCCGGAACAGGCCGTGGCCGAGGCCGATGTGATCAATGTTGATGTGTGGACCTCCATGGGACAGGAAGGTGAAGAGGATGCGCGTCTGGCGGCCTTCGATGGCTTTCAGATCAATAACGCCTTGCTCGCCAGCGCCCCGGCCCAAGCCATTGTCCTCCATTGTCTACCAGCCCATCGTGGCGAAGAAATAACGGAAGAGGTTCTGGAGTCAGCCCGTTGCGTGGCCTTTGACCAGGCAGAAAATAAGATGCATATGCATAAAGCGATTCTTGAAAAACTGATCGGAGATTGAAGATGGCGGATGTGAAGAAAATTGTGCTGGCATACTCCGGCGGGCTTGACACCTCGGTGATATTGAAGTGGTTGTCCGAAGAATATCAGTGTCCCATCGTGGCCTATGCTGCGGACGTGGGTCAGGAAGAAGATTGGGATGCGGTGCGGGCCAAAGGGCTGGCCACCGGCGCCGAAAAGGTCATTATCTCTGATCTGAAAAAAGAATTTGTGGAAGACTATATCTTTCCCGCCTTTCGCTCTAATGCCATTTATGAGGGCTCGTATCTTTTGGGAACTTCGCTGGCCCGGCCGATTATTGCTAAAGAGCAGGTGCGGATTGCGCATGCCGAGGGAGCGGATGCAGTCAGCCACGGCGCCACCGGCAAGGGGAATGATCAGGTCCGTTTTGAGCTGGCCTACCTGGGGATTGATCCCAGTTTGACCATCATTGCCCCCTGGCGGACCTGGGATCTTAATTCCCGGAAAAAGTTGGTTGAGTATGCCCAGGAGCATAAGATTCCCGTGCCGGTGACCAAGGAAAAACCCTACAGCTCGGATGAGAATCTCCTCCATATCAGTTTTGAGGGTGGAATCCTGGAAGACCCATGGAACGAGCCGGACGAGGCTATGTTCAAACTGACCGTCTCCCCGGAAAAGGCACCGAATGTTCCCACCTATCTGGAGATGGAGTTTGCGAACGGTGATCCGGTGGCGCTCGACGGGGTGAAGATGGATCCCCTGCCCCTGTTCATGCGGCTGAACGAACTGGGCGGGGCCAATGGTATCGGCCGACTGGATCTGGTGGAGAATCGATTTGTGGGTATGAAATCGCATGGCGTCTATGAGACCCCGGGCGGCACCATCCTGCGCGCGGCGCACCGTGATCTGGAAACCATCACCATGGATCGGGAAGTGATGCGGATCAGGGATTCTCTGGTGGCACGTTATGCTGAGCTCATCTATAACGGCTTCTGGTTCTCGCCTGAGCGTGAACTGCTGCAGACCACCATGGATGCCACCCAGAAAACAGTGAATGGCACGGTGCGTCTCAAATTGTACAAAGGTAATTGTATCCCGGTTGGCCGTAAGTCTGATCAATCTTTGTATCAGGAAAGTTACGCCACCTTTGAGGAGGATCAGGTCTATGATCAGGCTGATGCCGGTGGATTTATCCGTCTTAATGGTCTGCGTCTGCGCATTCAGGCCATGCAGAAAAAATAGCAGTTGTAAGTGGTAATTATTCCGCAGAGTGATTGATGTTACGATATTTTTCCCGCAGAGGTGCTGAGACGCAGAGAAGGACAAAAAAAGTTTTTCTCTGCGTCTCAGCGCCTCTACGGGAGATTTTCTTTAATCCGTGAGTAGCTGAACCCTCACAGAGTTTTGAAGGTTTCTTTATGGGCAGGAACGTATGAGCAAAGACAAAAAAAGTGGATCCAAGAAACTTTGGGGGGGACGTTTTGCAGGGGCAACGGCTGCCTCGGTTGAGGCCTTTACCGCCTCCATTCATTACGATTCTCGCTTGTATAAATACGATATTACCGGCAGCCGTGCCCATGCGACCATGCTGGCTGCTCATGGCCTGCTGTCTGCTGCAGAGCTGGAGTCTATTGTCTCAGGGCTTACGGCCATTGAGGCCGAGATTGAGGCCGGCACCTTTGAATTCAGGCAGGATCTGGAAGATATTCATATGAATATTGAAAAGGCCCTGGTGGATCGTATCGGTGCTGCCGGAGCGAGGCTGCACAGCGCCCGCAGTCGCAATGATCAGGTTGCACTCGACATGCGCCTCTATTTGCGGGATGAGTGTGATCGTCTCATGGAGTTGCTGGATGCCACGCGTCGGGCCTTTGTGGTCTTAGCCAGAAAGTATCTGGGGCAGGTGATGCCCGGCTACACCCATCTGCAGCGGGCCCAGCCGGTGTTGATTTCGCACCATATGCTGGCCTATTATGAGATGTTTGGTCGGGACCGGGAACGTCTGTTTGACTGCCGGAAGCGGATCAATATCATGCCCTTGGGCGCCGCGGCCCTGGCGGGAACCGGTCTGCCCATAGATCGGCAGCAGGTGGCGGATCTCCTTGGCTTTGCCGCTATTACCGCCAATTCCATGGACACCACCGGTGACCGGGACTTTGCCGTCGAGTTTGTCAGTTGCTGCACCCTGATTCAGCTCCACCTCTCCCGGCTCTCTGAGGAGCTGGTGCTCTGGTCCAGTCAGGAATTTTCCTTTGTTGATATTGCCGATCGCTTCTGTACCGGCTCCTCCATCATGCCGCAGAAAAAGAATCCGGATATCCCCGAGCTGATTCGGGGCAAGACCGGACGGGTGGTTGGCAGTCTCGTGGCCCTCTGTACCTTGCTGAAAGGTCTGCCGCTCACCTATAATCGTGATCTGCAGGAAGATAAGGAACCGGTTTTTGATACAGTGGATACGGTTTCGGCATCGCTGGCCATTACTGCCGAACTGCTGGCCAATCTTGTTTTCAACACCAGGCGCATGGAAGAGGCGACCAGGACCGGTTTTATGACGGCCACTGATCTTGCCGATTATCTGGTCTTGAAAAATGTTCCTTTCCGTGAGGCCCATGGTATTGTGGGCCGGGTAGTGGCGTTTTGTATTGAAAAGGGATGTGAACTTGTCGATCTGACCTTGGAAGATATGGGCCAATTCTCAGCGGTGATCGGAAAAGATGTGTTTGAGGTGTTGAGCGTGCAAGGTTCTGTTAACAGTCGGATCTCAGCCGGCGGGACAGCCTTGCAGCGCGTGGAAGAGGCTCTTGATCTTGCTGAATATAACATAGGGATAAGATTATGAAAATTTCTTTTGGTGCATGTCATGCCGGGGCGTTGATGCTTGTTGGAGTATTGTTTTTTGGGGGTTGTGGATACAAGACATTGCCGGTGCCTCCTGAAACTATTGTGCCAAAGGCCATTGAGGATCTTCGCTATTCCGTGGATGAAAAGGGTGTCACCCTGACCTGGTCATATCCAGTGGAAACAATCAAAGGGACTGATCTTACTGATATCGCCTCTTTTGAGCTTTACCGGGCAGTGGTCGCACTCGACAGTTATTGCTCTACCTGTCCCATTCCCTTCGGTGAGCCTATGGTTATTCCTGGTGGTATGATTAACACCGATGGAAGACGGAAGGGAATCTATGAAAGTGCGCTTTTGCGTTCGGGTGAAAAATATTTTTTCAAGGTGCGTTCTCGTACCAGTTGGTGGGCGGCAAGTGCTGATTCCAATATTGTCACCTTTGTCTGGCATATGCCTGCCAAGGCTCCGGACTCTCTACAGGCTGAGGGTGGTGATCGCTCTGTCAGTCTACAATGGCAAGCCGCGACTCAATTGATGGATGGGCAACAGCTTGATCTTCCTGTTCATTATCAGGTGTTACGAAGTCTTGACGGGAAATCCTTTGAGGAACTTGCTACGGCTGGGTCCGAGACAAGCTATACTGATGCTTCGCTGCAGAATGGTCAGAAATATTTTTATAAGATCCAATCGGTCCTTCAGGTCGATGGGAACGCAGTTGCTGGCGGCATGAGCAAGGTTGCAACAGCTGTGCCGGTTGATTTGACTGCGCCGGAAGTACCAACAGGCGTTACGGTTATTTCCACCGGAAATGGTTTTAAGGTCTTCTGGGAAAAGGGCACAGCGGGTGATCTTCAGGGCTATCATGTCTATCGTCGTGCGGCGGATCAGAAGAAGAAAGAGAGGATCGGAGATGTTCAGGCAATCTATACCATCTTCGAGGATACTACTGTTTCGGCAGATGGGCAGTTTTATTATTCTGTTACTGCCTACGACAGCATGAATCCGGCCAATGAGAGCAAGCCTTCGGCTGAGGCAACCGTTCGCCACTGAGAAGGAATACCCCATGTGGATAACTGTAGTCTTTTAGGCTGTTTGCTAAGCCGTTGTAAAGAACATGGCCACTTATTTGATCTGAGCGGTATAAGGGGCCGTAACGAAATAGTTATAACGGTTCAAGTTATTTCGTAACGGCTCCTAAATAATCAGGGACGAAGCAACCTGACTTATTATCTTTTATTTTTTTGAGGTTGCTGTGAATCATTTTGTGTCAACAAACGGGGAACTCTTTTGTGAGCAAGTGTCGGTGGCAGAAATTGCCAGGGACGTGGGAACCCCATTTTATCTTTATTCTCAGGCCACTCTGACTCGTCATTTTCAGGCCTTTGATTCTGCCTTTGCCGGTATTGACCATTTGACCTGTTTTGCCGTCAAAGCCTGTTCTAATATCGCCATTCTCAATCTTTTTTCAGGCCTCGGCGGTGGCGCTGATATCGTGTCAGGTGGCGAACTGTACCGGGCTCTGACCGCGGGTGTTGACCCCAAACGGATCATTTATTCAGGGGTGGGTAAGACCGAACAGGAGCTGCGCTATGCCTTGGAGTCTGGCATCCTCCTTTTCAATGTGGAATCCGCCCAAGAGCTTGAACGTCTGCAGCGGATTGCGGCAGTCATGGGACTCATGGCCCCGGTCTCCTTTCGCGTCAACCCGGATGTAGATCCCCAGACTCATGCCTATATCTCCACCGGTCTGGCCAAGAATAAATTCGGAATTCCCATTGAAGAGGCCCTGGAGTTGTATGAACGGGCCATGACTATGGAAAATATTTCGGTTAAAGGGGTGAGCTGCCATATCGGTTCCCAGTTGACCCTGATTTCACCTTTTATAGAGTCTCTGCGGAAGGTGAAGATCTTTGTGGAACGGCTCACGGCCAAGGGTATTACCATCGATTTTATCGACCTGGGAGGCGGTGTCGGCATTACCTATGATACGGAGCAACCACCCCATCCCCGGGATTATGCTGAGGCGATCAAGGAAGAGTTGCAGGGATTCAAGGCGACTCTGATCCTTGAACCGGGGCGGGTTATTGTCGGTAATGCGGCCATCCTGGTGACCGAGGTGCAATACACCAAGAGCAATCGGGGCACTGAGCAGGTCAAGAAATTTGTGGTGGTGGATGCGGCCATGAATGACCTGACCCGGCCAAGTCTCTATGGTGCGTATCATGCCATTGTCCCTGTCCTTGAGAAAGGTGCTGCCTGCGAGGTTGTGGATATTGTCGGCCCGATCTGTGAGACTGGAGACTTTTTGGCTAAGGATCGGGATCTGCCACGGGTGGAGCAGGGTGATCTGCTGGCGGTGATGAGTGCCGGGGCTTATGGCTTCAGTATGTCCTCCAACTATAACTCTCGGCCCAGGGTGGCGGAGGTGTTGGTGGATGGCAGTCATTACGAGATAATCCGTCGCCGGGAGACCTTTGAGTCACTTGTTGAGGGTGAGACTATTCCAGGCGGCGTCCGACATGGCCATTAATTTTCCGGTTCCTTTTACCAAGATGAGCGGGGCGGGCAATGACTTTATCGTCATAGATCATCGTGTTTCATTGATTCCAGAGGCCGAACAGGCGGAATTTGTCAGAAAAGTGTGCCGGCGGATGTTTTCCGTGGGAGCTGATGGTCTGATATTGATTGAAAACTCAGAGCTTGCTGATTTTCGCTGGCGCTTTTATAACGGTGATGGCTCGGTGGCGGAGATGTGCGGTAATGGGGCCCGCTGTGCGGCCCGCTTTGCTCATTCAAGAGGAATCGCCGGTGCCTCCATGTCGTTTGAGACTCTGGCGGGTATCATTAAGGCTGAGATTACTGATGATGACAGTGTGCGTCTGCGGATGACGGCTCCCTGTGATTTTAAAAAGGACTTGTCAGTTGTCCTGGACGGTCAGGAGAGAATTCTTTCTTTTGTGAATAGCGGAGTGCCCCATGCCGTTCTTATTATGGAGGAAGACGATGAGGTTCCGGTTCGAGAGTGGGGAAAGATCGTTCGCTTCCATCCGTTGTTTCAACCGGCAGGCACCAATGTGAATTTTGTGCAGAAAATTGGTGAGAATACCATTCGCGTGCGCACCTATGAGCGGGGTGTGGAGGATGAGACCATGGCCTGCGGTACCGGAGCGGTGGCATCTGCTCTTTTTGCCGCAGTCAGCGGGATGGTCCAGTCGCCAGTGGCAGTGATCACATCCGGCGGGGAGCGGTTGACGATTTTGTTTGATCTGCAGGATGGACCACAGGCTGAGAATGTTTTTCTGCAGGGTCCGGCCAGAATTATCTACGAAGGGAGTCTGACGGCGGAAGCTTTGCTTTGATAAAGTTTGATAGTCTGTAGGAGGTCAGGTGCATAATAGACTTCAAAAACGAAATGGATGAATTCTCAGCCCTGACGGGTTACAGTTTCAAAAAGCTGAGTTAGGCCGTTATAAATTAATAACATGGTCATTTGAATGATCAGACCGGCATAATGAGCCGTTACGAAATAGTTATAAAGGGCCAAGTTATTTCGTAACGGCTCTTAAGTATACGAAAGATATATCAGGAGAAAAAGTATGAAAAAATATTATGGTGCGATCGTTGCCATTGTGACCCCGTTTATCAATGGGGAAGTGGATGAACAGGGTTTAGTGGATCTTATTGAATTTCAGATAGCGGCTGGAACCCATGGTATTGTTCCCTGTGGCACAACGGGCGAGTCGGCAACCCTTGATTTTGATGAGCACAAGCGGGTCATTGAGCTGACGGTTAAAACGGTTGCCGGCCGGGTGCCGGTTATTGCCGGAACAGGCGCCAATAATACCAAAGAGGCCATTGAACTTACGGAAAGCGCTAAGGATAGCGGTGCCGATGCGGTTCTGTCAGTGACCCCTTATTATAACAAGCCAAGTCAGGAAGGTCTGTATCTGCACTTCAAGGCCATCGCTGAGGCCGTAGATATCCCCATGTTTTTGTATAATGTACCCGGTCGGACATCCATCAATATGTTGCCGGAGACAGTGGCCCGTCTTGCCGGGGTGAAAAATATTATCGGCATCAAAGAGGCCTGCGGCAGCTTGCAGCAGATCAGCGATGTGATCCGGCTCTGTCCAACTGATTTTATTCTTCTCTCCGGCGATGACTTTACCGCCATGCCCACGGTCTTAATCGGCGGCAAAGGGGTTATCTCAGTGACCTCCAATGTGGAGCCCAGGGGCATGGCAGATCTTATGGAGGCCGCTTTGGCTGGAGATCTGAAAAAGGCCAACGAGATTCATTACCGCTTGTTTCCGCTCATGAATGCCATGTTCTATGCCCCGAATCCCGTGCCTGCCAAAAAAGGTGTTGAGTTGATGGGCAAGATAAAAGATGGCCAGCCCCGGCTGCCTTTGTCGGCAATTGATGCTGCGGCCCTGGCCAAATTGACTGCAGCGATGAAGGACGCAGGATTGGTATAAGGAGTATTCGGTCTAGAATCCGATTGCTTTGATGAGTGTCATCTTCATTGAAAGGGAAGAGAAAATGATCAATGTTATTGTTGCCGGGGCCTCCGGTCGTATGGGGCAGCGGGTAGGATATATGGTAAGTGAGCATCCTGGTTTGCACTATGCTGCGGCATTTGAGGCTGCCCGCAGTCCCTCCATTGGCCGTGATCCGGGTGAGATCTCTGGCTGGGGCCGAGCCGGGATTTCCATTGCTGAAGGACTGGAGGCGGTGATTGACCAGGGGGATGTTCTGATCGATTTTACCTTTCACAAGGCCACCATGGAATTCGCCCGTCTGGCAGCCAGGCATAACAGGGCGATGGTCATCGGCACAACGGGCCTGAGCCCGGAAAACCTGGTAGAGCTGGCAGAGCTGAGCCGTCATTTTCCCTGTGTCCAGTCTCCGAACATGGCAGTTGGGGTCAATGTCCTCTTTAAACTGGCCGCCCGCACCGCCGCTATCCTTGGTGATGACTATGATATTGAGATTGTGGAGGCCCATCATAACAAGAAAAAAGATGCCCCCAGCGGTACTGCCCTGAAGCTGGCCGAGATGGCCGCATCGGGTGTGAATCGAGATCTTGCTGAAGTCGCTGTCTATGAACGTCATGGGATGATAGGCGAGCGGACCAAAAAAGAGATTGGCATCCAGACGATCCGTGGTGGAGATATTGTCGGTGAACACACCATTTATTTTGCCGGTCCTGGTGAACGCATCGAAATTATCCATCGTGCGCACAGTCGCGATAATTTTGCCAAGGGAGCTGCTACTGCAGCGGCTTGGGTTGTCGGTCAGAAACCCGGCCTCTATTCCATGTTTGATGTCCTGGGCTTACAGGATCTGTAGAATGTGAGGTCGGCGAGAACAGCCCGGGCCTTTATTGGCCTTGGTTCAAATCTTGGCAATGGTCGGCAACTGCTTCTGAGTGCGTGGAATCGATTAGCAGTTGAGGAAAGGGTTTTTCCATCTCGTTTGTCGTCACTGTATGTTACGGAGGCGGTGGGCATGAACAGCCGGTCTCTTTTTACCAACGCCGTGGGCATGCTTGAAACAGTACTTGAGCCAACAGAGTTGCTACAGCTGTTGTTGCAGGTAGAGACGGAGCATGGACGCCTGCGTGATGTCGATGCAGAGGGCTATCAGGATCGCTTTCTTGATCTGGATCTGCTCTATTTTGATGGGATCGTGTGGAACTCACCAGAGTTGGTGCTCCCTCATTTCCATATTGCTAATCGTCTTTTTGTCCTGGCCCCGCTGGTCGAAATTGCCCCATGGCTCCAGGATCCACTGACTGGACTCACAGCTGAGGAAATGTACCAACAGCTTCTCGCTCGAATTAAGCAGGGAAAAATATTGCCACAGCCCATCTCCAGAATTGAGCGGACAGAGTGACAGGGGCCTGTGTTGTGTTCTCAGGGACGTGAAGGTACTTTGATTCGGGAAAGAATAATTAGACATTTATCTGTGGACGACTATAATAAACACATGGCTTTTTCTTTTTATAGAATGACCAGTAGTAGAATGGGACTGGCAACGTGACTCCTTTAAGGTTGGTGGTCCTGGCCATTTTGTTCTATATCCTGTATCGTTTGCTTGCCGGAATCGGAAAGAAAAAATCTGAACCCAAGCCCTTGAATGAAAAATATTCCTCCCCGGTTTCCGATGCGTTAGTTGAGGATCCGGTTTGTCATACCCTTGTACCCAAGGGACAGGCGCTACGATTGCAGCATGAAAATCAGATCTATTATTTCTGCAGCGAGGCATGTTGCAGCCGGTTTATCAGTGAAAAAGGAGAACAAAAATGAAGTTTTTTATAGATACCGCCAATATTGATGAGATCAAGAAAGGTGTTGCCATGGGCATGGTCGATGGCGTCACCACCAATCCCTCGTTGATTGCCAGGGAAAAGAAGCCGTTTGAGGAGATTCTCAAAGAGATCTGTCAGGTGGTGGATGGCCCGGTCAGTGCCGAGGTGATCAGTCTTGAGGCGGATGGTATGGTCAAAGAGGCCAAAGTCCTTGCCGCCTTGAGTGATAAAATTGTGATCAAGATTCCCATGATTATGGAAGGGATGAAGGCTGTCAAGCAACTTACAGCCATTGGTATCAATACCAATGTGACTCTGGTGTTTTCAGCAGCGCAGGCGCTTCTGGCCGCCAAGGCTGGTGCCAGTTATGTCAGCCCTTTTGTCGGTCGGCTTGATGATATCGGCCAACATGGAATGGAGCTTATCAATGAGATCATGACAGTCTATCGTAACTACGAATACCAGAGTGAGGTTATTGTAGCCAGTGTAAGAAATCCACTTCATGTTATGGATGCGGCGATGATAGGTGCTGATATTGCCACGATCCCGCTCAAGGTGATTGAGCAGATGGCCAAACATCCGTTAACCACCCTTGGTGTGGAACAGTTCCTGGCGGATTGGGAAAAAAGAACAAAGTGATTCGTAACTAATCGTTCAATATTTATCTGAATCACACATGGTGCTCAAGAATATAATGGCATGAGAGTTCCGGGCGAGTGGCTATAAAAGTTCAGGGACCAAAAAGGGTGAAAATTGGGAATAACTGGTAGAATGTTGTTGGTGGCAGCGGTGGCCATTCTGATTTATGGGCAGTCACTGGCCATGGCTGATATGTATACATATGTCGATAATAAGGGGACGCGCTATTATACAAATGTCCCTGCTGCCGGCCAGTCCCGTCTGTATCAGCACGAAAGAGTTACAATCAGTAAACCGTCAAGTCGGTCGTTGCCTGAGGTACGGGTTGGTGGCCGGCGGAATTTCGGAAAAAATAATACCGCTTTCGACCAACACATCAAACAGAGCGGTTACCGTTATAATATCGATCCTCGACTTATTAAAGCAATCATCAAGGCAGAGTCTGATTTTGATTGCTATGCCAGATCGGAGCATGGCGCCCAGGGCCTTATGCAACTCATGCCGGGCACAGCTAAAGATCTTAATGTCTCCAATCCTTTTGATCCGCGGGCCAATATTGATGGAGGAACCCGTTATTTTCGCACCATGCTGGATACTTTTAACGGCAATATTCCCTTGAGTCTTGCTGCTTATAATGCCGGGCCAAATCTGGTGAAACGCACCAACGGAATACCCCAGATTCCTGAGACGGTAGAATATGTTCAGCGTGTACTCCTGCACTATAAAGGGTATAAAGGACTTGGACGTAAATTGTCCTCTGTAACCTCATCAGTGAGTGTGGGTGATCTGGTGATGGTTAGATAAGAATTATCCTGTCTGTGTTGAGGAGTAAAAAATGGATCAACTGGTGACGTTGCCAAATATATTGACCGGACTTCGTTTTGCCTTGATTCCTGTGCTCATTGTCTTGTTTTCAGTAGAACAGACAACTACCATTGGCCTGGTGACTTTTTTTGTCTTTGTCTTTGCCGCGCTTACTGACCTTGTGGATGGTTATTTTGCGAGAAAATACAAGACGGAGACGACTCTTGGCAAGCTTATGGATCCCCTTGCCGATAAGGTGCTTGTTGCAACAGCTCTGATCATGCTTATTCCCATGGGACGGGTGCCGGCCTGGGTCTGTCTGTTGATTATCTGCCGTGAGATCATTATTACTGGTTTCCGGGGGCTTGCCGCATCGACCGGTGTGGTAGTGGCAGCCGGACAAATGGGAAAGATTAAGAGCAATTTTCAGTATTTTGGGATTGGGTTCCTGATCTTTCCTCTTGGTGTCCTGCCGGTTCCTTATCTCCATCAAATAGGCTTGATACTGCTCTATATCAGTTTGGTAATGGCTATCTGGTCGGGAATAGATTATTTTTATAATTTGCGAAATATATTCCAGGAAACAGTCAAACCATAAGAGAGGTGTATCCATTTCTCTTGACAGGTGAGGACAAGGACGGTATTAAGCCGTGTAAATAAATAGCATGACCATTTGGATATTCAGAGTGGCATTTAAGTATCCGTAACGGTCCTTAAGTTGTAGCTTTTATCGCCGGAGTGGTGAAACTGGTAGACGCACGGGACTCAAAATCCCGCGGGAGCAATCCCATGTCGGTTCGATTCCGACCTTCGGCACCAATTGTCAAACAAGTTCTTGTTTTTATTGAATAAAATGCGTAACCGGTTCGCCGGTTGCACATTGTCTTACACACTTCTTACACAAAGTCGAGTGTGCCAACCCAAAAGGCGGCACATGATGAACCTTCCTTATCTCCTCAAAAGTAGCACTTCTTCCCGATTTTATTTCCGCATTGTTGTTCCTCAAAAATTGAGGTATCGTCTCGGCCAACGCGAGATTAGACGATCTCTACAGACTACCGACCAGCGCACTGCCATTTTACGATGTCTTGCGCTTGCTGACTATTGGAAATCTTCTTTCGAGGAGCTCAAAATGAAGTATGATGACGACCCTACATTCATAGGATTGACCTTAAAAGGCTTTAAAACAAGCGCTGACGGATTCACAGCAGATGAGATTAACCTTGACCCTGACAACCTTGGAGAAGACACTAAGGCACTCAACTGGCTTCGAGAAAAGTGTGCCCAAGGTCAACCAAATCTACCGACTCAAGTAATAGCACAACCCTCGGATAAACTCTTATCCGTTGTCGTAGACCAACTGGCAGCCGAGCGAGTGGACGTCGGTCGCTGGCGGCCAGCAACTGAAAAGGAAATGAAAGCCTCATATGGTCAAATGATCGGCTTGCTTGGAGATCGAGCACTTGAGACGGTCAGCCGACAAGATGCGAACCGACTACTGAAAACCTTGAAAAGTATGCCATCTCCTCACGGTGGCAAACTGTCAGTGTCGATGATCAACAAAAAAATTGGGTCAATGTCGAGCTTGTATAAATACGCCATCCAAAACCAACTTGCGACCTTTAATCCGTTCAAGGACTTGCAACAAGAGACACACATCCGAGTTGACCAGGAACGCGACGCCTATACAGACCAAGAATTATTAGTACTTTTTGAACCAAGGCACTTTGTTCCAGACAAGTCAAAGCCATCGCGGTTCTGGATACCGGTCTTGATGGCCTTTACTGGTGCTCGACCTGGAGAACTAGCACAACTGACTGTCGATGATATTATTAAGGTCGACGGCATTGACTGCATGTCGATCAACGAAAACCACCAAGTCAAGACAGTCAATGCCTTAAGAACAATACCACTATTAGATCGAGTTAAATTTTTAGGTTTTTTCCGTTTTGTTGAGGAACGCCGAACGGCGATTGACAAGGCAAAAAGCAAAGATCGTCGGCTTTTTTCTGAACTTAATAGTGACCGATCCAAACCGGCGGGAGCCGTATCCTCTTGGTGGAACGAAACCCATCAAACAGAATGCAATGTTGAGAGCACACAAACTGTTACTAGCGGTCGAGTCCAACGGATTCGGAAAGTGTCACTGTACTCAATTCGACATAACGTTCAAACAATATTTCGGACAGCTGGTATTGCAGAGACAGTCGCTGCAGAGATTGTCGGCCATGAAAAAGGGAAGACGACGTATGGCCGGTATGCCAAAAGCGGAGAACTAAAGCTACTAATTGAAGCGATTAACACATTACAGTACATCGGTGTCTTGAACCATGTTAGGAGCTGGCCGAAATGAGCAAAGATTATAGAGCAACAGTGGACGGCAAGGAACTACAACTCGTAGAACCGAGTGCTGATACAGTACCGTGGGCCGATGCAGTGCTGCCGGAAGGCTATGTGATTAACGAGCGCGGACTCTTCTTCGTGGTCAATGAAGACTCATATGGCATGGTAGCACAGGCCCCATTATGGTTCAACCGACAGCGAGTGAATATTGAGAGTGGACAATCGCAATTTGAGATTTGCTATCTTGCGGATGGAACAGTTCAGTCGATAATGATAGATCGGGAAGATCTGCATACACAAAAGTGGTTCGTACACCTCGGCGGTTTGCATAAGTTTCCAGTGCCACCGAGTCAGAGTAAAGGGCTGAGGATGTACTTATGGGAAGCAGATCAAGTCTGTACAAAAGTGACATTTTACTCACCGACGTCCGGTTGGAAAAAGTATCCTGACGGGAAAACGGAGTTTGTGCCTTTCGGAAAAATTGAAGTTGATCCCGTAGGAGACGGTATCAAACAGCGGTTTGCGCAGTTAAAAAGTAAAGGCGACGAAAGTGTGTGGCTGAGCACGGTGATACCTGTTTTAGTGAAAAATCCTTTGGCGTGTGTCCCGTTTGCTGCATCACTCGCGGCACCATTATTGGAAATTGTGCAAGTTCCAAACTGCGTTGTAGACGTTTTTCATACAAGCGGTTCTGGAAAAACAGTGGCTTGTATTATGGCTATGAGCATCTGGGGTAATGGTGAAAAATTAAAGCTAAATTGGGATACGACGGCGGTCGGACTGGAACAGAACGTCGCAGCTTTTACGTGTTTGCCCCAATTCTTTGATGAATCGCAGTTGAATCAAAATCCCAAGATGATCGGCACGGCGGTTTACAACGTCGCCAACGGTATGGGAAAAGTTCGAGGAGCGGCAGGCGGAGGAACCCAGATTACCCGACAGTGGAAGACGTGCCTACTCTCAACAGGCGAGGCGTCACTTTTAGAGCTGATACCCACCGTTTACGCAGGTCTGGACGCGCGAATCGTCCCCGTCCCAGGTATGACACTGGAAGGTATGAACGGTGCAGAGGTGCAAGTCCTAGAATCAACGATCCATAATAATTTCGGATGGATCGGGCCTAAGTGGATAGACTTCCTAAAAAGTAATGACGCTCAAGACCTGGTACGGAGACAACTTCTTATTGAAAAAGAGCTGAAACGCATGGTGAGTGATACGGACAAACTTCAACAGCGCAAAGCAAGTGCGTACTCGGCAATGGTACTATCGATAGACCTACTTTCGAACGTTATACCGGAATATGCAGACAGTCTTGAAGCCATACATTTCAATTTGATGGAGCACTGGAAAAACATCTCTGAAAGTCACTTGGAAGCCCAAATTGCGCAAGAAGCGTTGTGTGTGCTAATGGACTTTTATTCAACGCATGAGGCGGAATTTAGTAACGAAAAGGACTGGGGTAAACGGCTCGGCAAGATACGTGACGGAAAATTAATGTTCCTAAAGAAAACGTGGGATTCTGCACTGATGACTGGTCGAACTAAGTTTTCTCCTGAGAATATCGTAAGAGAATTCGTAACGCGGAAATGGCTCGAGTTGGATGGAGACGGACAACCGAACCCTAGAGTATCGTGGGGTAGCTCCAATAGCAAAGCGCGGGTTTATATTTTAACCGCATTAGCGGAGAGAGAATATCAAGACAAGTTTAAGAATAAAGACTTGTCATCAAAAGAAGATCTTCTTTATGACCTAAGTGAAAAAGAATTTCTTAGAAATGAGGAATTTAACAAAAAGAACAATAATGAGACTATTTGACAATAAAATATATATTATCAATAACATGTGTCGTGTCTACTCCATGTCTATAAGTGTCTACTCTGTCTACAAAGAGAAGACGGTCTAATCATCAAGATATGTCATCCCATAAAAAATGTGTGTTGGTGAATGTGGAAAGGTGTTTGTGATGAAAAAGAGTTCATTTTGCTCTTCGCAGTGAAGTTATTAGGAATCCGGCGCGTCGTTTTTTTTATGGCCGGTTATTACTTTACGACGTAGCTCCTTCCTCGAAAAATATGCTTTGTATACCCTGCTTTAGCAAGGCAGCTCCACGTCGACTTTGGAAACTTTACGATGTAGGATTCTTGAGGCTAGAGTGCAAAGAAAGCTGAGTCTGTCACGATAAGGCAAAAGAGATGTTGGTGGCGATGGTGGCACGGCGGAGAGTGCGAAAGGTGCTTGGGCTGACGAAAGAGGAGGATATCGGTCTCTACATGGATTTTTTTGTTTTTTAGGCGAGAGCGCGTTCTAAAGTTTTTTTGTTGTTGCTATTGCTGAGTATTGCGTTTTTTGCCGGAGCTGCCGACCATGAAAAAATGAGGCGCAGGTAAGTCGACTCAGTAGTTATCATATATTGTGTTTGTTTTTTGGTCTTCCGTCTATTTGTATTCTTGTGCTTCCAAACTTAGCCCCAGTCTTCATCAAGTGCGCTTCGCACGCCTCACCGCTCGATACTAAAGGACATTAGCTGGTTACAGCAGGCTCCCCGCGCCAAGGCACACAGTACAGGGAAGCGTGGCTCGTGTCTGGGTGTAGCATACAAGGAGCCAACAGATCCGCGCGCACGCGCGCGTATTATCGAAACCCTTAGTGCACGTATTTCCGCGCCGCGTCTAAGGGGTAGGTTTTTGTAGGCTTTCTTCTAGCTCGTGAGCCGCTCACCGCCACCGTCCCGAACGTCACCCAGATGCCGCCACTTTTGGAGTGGCGCTGGTCTCCGTTGCGGTGGAACGGTGGCTGCGGCGGCTATCGGCTAGAACTGGATAGATGTCGAGAATATATCATCGATAATATCGACGGTATTCATGATAGATGAAAGATCAAGAGTACTCGCCCTAGTATAAATCGAGAAGAAATAGGCTATAAACTAAATTTGTGTGAAATATCTTCTATTGCTTTGAATGATTTTTCCAACCTAGCAAATACAAATTTATTAATCTCCATGAAGCTGGCTTGGTGTGTGCTAGAACCCTTTTTTATCAGGGGAGAAGGAAAAGGTTTTTTAGAGTAACCAGAAATTATAAATCCTTTAAGCCCGTCGTTTTCATTGAGTAATGAGGACACATCAATTATTGCCTTTTTAGGCATTAACTCTTCTTTTATGTGAATTTCGCAGTTGCGGTCTAGCTTGAAAGGGAAAGTCATACAGGCTAGTGTTGAATTAAATAAGGGTCTGAAGGGATTAACTTTTCTTGCTTTTGCCATTGCTTTTTCAGCTTCAATTGATGCAGGAAGTGTATAAGCAATTGTCATTTTATCTCTCTAATACTTGGAATGTCTAACTGTCTAATGGCATCAACCGATAGATCATGTTCAATCTTGAATATTTCAGCAATATCCGATGACGTAAATTCAATTTTAGTTGCTTCGAACAATATTTTTATGTCTTTTATTGTTTCGAGATCCAGCTTTTTTAATGGCGAATATGCATAGTGCGTTGCTTCATTAAGAAAATCCTCATCGGATAACTGGCCTGACAAATATGCAATATAAGTTCCATTATAATCTTGAGTTAATTTTAAGGACCTAATGGCAGTAGTTAATACATTAAGAATTCTTTCAAATTCAAAAGATACTTTAGATGTGAATCGAGAAACAGTGTCACTAAAGACTAAATTATCATTAAGAAACACGGACAACACACCATCAGTATGTGAGCAAGAAGAGATTAAATTGCCATGCTTTGTAACAGGTTGCGGTAGTGTACTGACATTATCAAGTATATAATAACGACTGCTTGGCAAGCTGCATGTTGTATATTCAGATTGTTTCATTGCTTTGCTATTATTTTGTCGCTAATTCAGCCTGTTCTGACATTTGAATGAGCCATTTACCAATATTTTTTGCGACCTCAGGAGTTAATAGTAATAGTGCTTGTAGTTCCCTATTAAACGTTTTTATATGCATTTCTGGCTGCATTGGAATACCGGATTCGTTAATTACTAGCTCATGATCAGACGTTATTTTAGCTGTTTCAGTAAAAATTTCACATTGAACGAAGCCAGTGGGAGATAAACCGCCTACAACACCAGTTATGGGACAAGTCACGTAATTTTTCGATTTCGTGTATTCTATTTTCATTGTTTGCGTTTTTAGCATAATATATGTACCTTATTCTCTGGAATTTTATATTGTTTTTTTTAACAATAGCATATCAGACCATTTAAGCAAGTGATAACAAGTTTTTGGTATAACATTCCAATGTGAATGTTATATCGAATAACAGCATTTCGGCCATTCTCTCAAGTTTGAGTTTTCTACGAGACTCGGAGACAACAAAAGCCGGTGAGTCTATTCAAGTCTCACCGGCTTTCTTACCTCTCAGACAATCACGACTAGAGGCCTGGAATTTTCTTAACTTCTCTCGATACCGCAACAGCCAAGAGATACAATTTATCAAACTCTGCCTTCTGCTGGTCCTTCTTCTCTGCCGTTTCTGGCCGCTGATTTACGCCTTCTGTGATTGATTTCGTTTTTTTCAGTTTTAGTACGCTCATGGCATCGCCTCTTTGCCTCAATTTAGGTTTAAGGATGTCTGCCGCTTTATCCACAGGTACCGCCGCCATACCCTTAGCCTTTTCGTGAAGATGCTTGAGGTCTTCATGCTGTCTGTTAATGTGGGCCGCGATCTCAACTGGCATTTCTTCGGCTGCGTAGGTTTTGACTGCCGATGACTCTGAAAGCGTAAATTTATCTCGGTTGCTGTTTAGTCTGATCGTTGATCCTTCCGTTACTATTTTGTTTTCAACTGTATCACGAACGGCTGCCGGTAACACTGACAGTTTCTCTTCGATACCTCGTGCCATACGACCCGCTTCGTGATCTGAAAGACCTGCATAGGCTTTCGGCTCCATCGCAAATAACGACTCTACCACTCTGTTGACCGGCGAACCGAGAGGACCCAAATGCGTACCAAAATTGGCCATACTGTCACGGAATGGCCCAGTCGTCTTTTCCCACTCTTCAGGTGTGCTGTTTTTCTTTGCTACTTCCATCAAAGTCTTAATCAGTGCAAAAGAAGCCGCAAAGATACCGCCGATCTTGACACTGCTGGACAAAGACGGCGTTTCGACTCCAGCACTCGACAAACCAACTTTAGCGGCGATTGCCATGCCTCCGAGCCGCATAACATCTGCGAAACCAAATTTTCCATCTGCTCCGGTAATCGAAAAAAGTGTGCTCATCATCCCGGCCTTGTGTTCTTGTGTCACGGTACTACCTCCTGAAGGTGGGTTTAACTGATCATCTGTTGACTTGCTTTTAGTCTTGTTCATGTGGTCTTTAGTTAAGCGAATAGCGGTATGAACAGCCATACCGCCGAGTACCAGCCAAAAAGCTGAATCGCTGTACCTCAGCATCGCGGAGCCTAGACTACCGGTTAAGTGTTGACGGTTCTCATCTTCAGCGTGCCGTTGTTTCTCGTGCTGCCCGTCTTCGACTTCGTTATTTTTTTGCATTATGAGTCCTCGTCGTGGTTTTTATAGATGATGCTTCTGCATCTCTTCGCCAAGCAGGTACACCGGTTCTTACAAGCCTTTTTACTTTGTGCTCTGCCGCGCGTTCTGGTGTCGGCTCCGTCTTCTCCTCTATATCGAACTCCATAGAGGTAAACTCCTCGTCCTCGTTGACTTCTTGAAGTGCCTCGACCGGTTTGACTGGCTTGTGCCCTCTTAGAAAAACTGTTTTAGGATCTCGGAGAGTTTCGATTTTTCTTTTGATCGGAGCAATCGGTTCTGCTTCTTTGATGACTTCCGACTCTTCCACTACTTCGACGGTTTCTAAAGTCTCGACGCACGGTAACGGTGATAACTCCTCTTCAGTAGCCGGATCAACTGGCATACACGGGGATGCGGCCTTGTCTAATGCTTGAGTTTCCATCTGAAAGTTTTCGTCCATGAGCGATTTAACGGTCAGCAAATCAATGTCCGGCACGTCCACCATTTCCGCCGGAAAGCAGTAGCGCATATCACCTATGATAACTTGAAATTTAAACATTGCAGCCGCATCCGCCTTCAAAAGTTTCGCTAAGAGATCTGGACGATGCTCCCACTGTATGCGCATTTGATCACTGTGAGAAGCAAGCTCGGAGCCGATTTTATAGAGGTACATCGCAAGCGTTTTGAGCTCTTTGCGCTGGTCTTGGTGACACTGTGAAACTTGAACATACGCAGCCCGAATTTCGCCCAAAAAGATCTTGCTATCCGTTTGTAACTGCTGAACGGATCGTCGGTCGTCTTGCAACGCCTCATTTTGTTTCTTATAGGCATCAACCGTTGTAAAAGATTTTTCCAGTTGTCGGTGTAAGTCTTCAAAATCAAGTTTGTCACGACGTTCGAAAAAGTTTAGAGCAAACCAGGCACCTACCACGGTACAGATGAGGACACTGCCGAGGACAGCCACTACCCAGGAATGAAACTTTAGCTGCTCGGCCAACCGCAACAAAATTTCCGGTGCGTCAGTTGGTGATAGCGAAGCATAAAGTCTAACGAAAATTAAGCCTATGATGAAACCCCAGAACGGAGACGGCATAGTTGCAAAAGTATCACCGAAAATCTTAATTTTTTGGCGTAAAGTCATGACAGCGCCTCCATCAATCGTTTTAAATACGCCGCAGAAATCACGTATTTTCTGAAGACCTTGAGATATTCGCAGATTTCCGTGTATTTGTATCCCTGCCCATGCAATCGCTTGGCCTCCGGCCAGTGTCTCAGCGTAAAAAGACGGCCATGTGCGCCTAGTCTCGGGGCCTTGAGGTGAATTTTTACCTTTTTCATGCGGAGCTCAAGAAGCTCGTCGGTAGGCAAGTCGGCTTCCTTTTCCCAAAACGACAAGATCATCTTGATGAAGCCGTCATAATCCGCACCGACAGCGGATAGAATTAGACGCCGAGTTTCGAGCGGCTGTCCAACAAAAAATTTGAGCATCTGCTGTTCTACCTGTTGTTGTGTCGTATACATCATGCCACCTCGTCAAAAGTTAGTATGCTCATGCGGTCGCCCCTGCGCGGCCCGTCCGGTACGCTCTAGACGGCTCACGGTTGCGGGACGCCCATGGTCGCGACACCTGAGCCATCTAGGGACGACGTGTTCAGGTCACTCAGACTAGAAACGGATGAACCGCAGAAGTCCAGTTTTTCACACATGGCATCTAACCGCTTAGAAACACGTTTGGATCGTCGGTCAGTCTCGGTTTGAAGATAAACGGGCTGTGTCCGTCGTAGAAAACGCGCCAACGCTTTGCGGTCTATCTCAATTTCGAAAACTTGTAAAAATTTCGCCACATTCGTTAAGGTCATTCCAAGCTGAAATTCTTGCAGGATTACGTCCCAGTTTTCCTGCGAAATACTTTGCAACCTTTTCAGCACATCAAGATCAATGCGCGTTTCTCCCTGAAGCTGAAGTCTTGCTTCAAAAATTTTTAGTTCTTCTGCTGCCATCGGCTGTAAATCTTCCATGTCGTGACCTCGTCGTAAAAGTTTTGAACCGCTGTAAATCCTTCTTTTTTCATGCCATTTTTGAACAAAAAGCACGATTATAGAGATGCTGAGGCTCTTTGGAAACTTGTGGTTACGCAGTCTTAGACTTTGTAACCGGCGCACAAAACTTAGTTTTGTACGTCGCCAAGAAAACTTAGTCTTCTTGGATGGTGCGTTATAAGGAGTAGATATCTTGAGGAGTCGCGAAGGTGAAAATATCTCGCAGTCGGTTTTATCTGAAAAAGATAAACCCAACTGCTCATGGACTTTTAGAGCCAAAACCATGCGTGCTTTCGTAACCACGGCACGCGAACTGGGAATTCGAACTAGGAATTCGAAACCGAGGCTTAAGCCACGTGTCATCGAATGCCTCGGCTACGTCAGGAAACATGAATTTTAGCGGAAATATTTTAGCGGAATTTTCGTTGCGGTTGGCAGAACTGTAGACTTTTTCGCTGATATAAATCTCGTCTCCTCAAACTATCTAACATAGGACGTAATGAAGATGAGGGGTTACCCCCTTAGCTGACGAAAAGGAAGTAAACACAGCCAGTTGAGGGGTTACCCCCTCATAGATGGAAAGTCGGTAAACTTAGGAACAAGGAGACACCATGCGAGGAAATCCACAAAATCAGGCCGGACAGATTTTTAGAGCCTTAAACCGGCTCGGTGAGTCAAGACACGAGGCAAAAAGGCAAGCAAGAGCGGACGGCCTTAGAGGCGTCCAAGAAATTGCGCAAGCTGTTGGTGTTTTTTCCTTTGCGACCATGCACCAGTACAAATCAATTTGCACCGAGTTTTTGACGTGGTGTCGTGATGCTCACGACATGAAAGACGCGGCAATAATCCCGCCGGAAATGGCAGCCGAATGGCTATCGTTAAAAGTGGCCAGCGGATCTTCTAGAAAGACGGTTAGTACCTACGGCGCAGCTCTGAACAAGATGTCTGCCGGACTATCGACCATCTACAAAAGAGATTTTGAGTATGAGAAGACCCTGAGACCGGTAAGGCAAGAAATGCAAAAATTCCAACCGGTCAAAGTAAAACCGAGAGCGTATACACGCCCAGAAGCGATGCTCCAGCACCTCACAGGCTCGCACAGGCTGGCGGCTGAACTGCAATTTTATGGCGGAGCCAGGGTAAACGAGATCACAAGATTAAAGCCGGAGCATATGGGTAACGACGGTGTTATACACCTGACCAACACGAAAGGCGGACGCAGGCGTGACATAACCGTCCCGCCGGAGCTGCACAGGAGGCTGAGCGAGATCATCGCACGTGAGGGAGATTTTCGTTTTGTTTATCACCAGTACAGGAGCGCGCTCAAGAGCGCCGCCTTCGAGAGCGAGCAGGCATACACGGGCTCGCACGGACTGCGATGGTGTTTTGCACAAAAGATGTTTGCTGAGATCCAAGAGACTGGCGGCACGTATGAACACGCGTTGAAGATGGTTTCGGAGCAGCTCGGACACTCACGACCAGAAATAACATTGCATTATCTCCAATAATACGTCGTTGCACTGTACATCTGCCTACTTTTCGACTACTGTGAGCTTACACACTTTTTACACAAACTCTTGCACACTCGAAAAGTAGGCGTGTTGAAATAGTCAATAATAACAAGACGTTGTGAGCTGGTTCGATTCCCGTAACCTCTCCGACCTCCGGCACCAATAAATTCAAGGGGTAGCGATTTTGTCGCTACCCCTTTTGTTTTTTCATGTATGCACTATGTATGCAGTTTGGGAATTCCCTCTGTACTTGCCTCCATCTAAATGCGAACATAATTTTCCAGATTTATGACAGGTCTCCATTGAAAGCCTGATCTTTTAATCGGTAGTCCCAGATAGGACTGGACAGGGGCTTAATCCGGATAAAATAGGTCTGAAAGGCAACCTCTTCCTTGACATTTTCCCCCCTGCCACGTAGTAATATTCTATTATTGGTCCGATCAAACTGGACAAAAATAAGTGTAGACAACCCAAACTTTAAACATTTGGCTTGGTCCCCGTTTGAGTAGGTGGCAAGCATCTGGAGTTAAGACGATGGAAGACAGATGGCTATCCGTAGATGAGATCGGAGCCTATCTCGGAGTTAAGCGAGATACGGTCTACAAATGGATCGGTGAAAAAGCCATGCCTGCCCACAAGATCGGTCGTCTTTGGAAGTTCAAGAAAGACGAGGTCGACGAGTGGGTGCGCAAAGGCGGAGCAGGTAAAATCAGTGGTGAGCATGACGGAAGCAAATAACAATAATCTAACGCGCCTCGGATTCAGTTTTCAACGAGGCGGCGCCCATACTGCTCGCACGATGATGCTTGAGGAGCTTGGGGCGCTGCTGTCTTATGTCGACCGGCCCGAAGCTGAGAAAGCGGATTATTTGCGTGCGATTGATGAGGAAAATTGCCTGGGCAAACGTTCGGGGAAAACACGCCTGCTGACATACCGCCACCTGGTTGATCTTTACTCTCTCGATCCTTCAATTATTCTCTTTCGAGCGCTGCTCTTTTTTTGGCAACGAGATCCTGCCGGTCATCCGCTGTTGGCCCTGCTCTGTACTTATGCTCGCGATGCAATTTTCAGATCTACAGCGTCTTTTATTCTGAAATTTCCCGAAGGTTCAACCATTACCAGGGAAGCTCTGGAAGAATTTATTGATGACAGAGAGCCTGGGCGATTCAGCAAGGCGACACTGAAATCGACGGCCCAAAATATCAACTCAACGTGGACCAAATCCGGCCACCTTATGGGCCGGATCCGTAAGATCAGGGCCCGTGCTCTACCGACTGCTGGCAGCGTTTCCTATGCCTTGCTTCTCGGGTACCTGACTGGTGTTCGCGGCGAATCTCTTTTCAAAACCGATTACGCGAAACTCCTCGACTGCTCATTCGAAAAGGCCATTGAGCTCACGGCAGAGGCCTCGCGCAAGGGATGGATCGTTTTCAAACGGGTCGGCGATGTCATTGAGGTACTCTTTCCGAACCTGATTAACGAACAAGAAATGGAGTGGCTTCGTGAGCAGAATTAAACGTCTGATTCAGTCCTATGGCAAATACATCGCGGTGCCGTGGCGAGATGATGCCGCAGCTCTCCAGCGCGTCATTTTTTGTGTTTACAATGAAACCGAAGAACGCTGGCTGCGAGCCAAGATTGATGAGTTCGAAATCGTTACCCGTCAGGCGGGCCATGACTGGGCCATCTTTGATCTGACTGACACCTTTGCGATCTGGTTGGCTTCTCAGCGATACGCCAAGAGTTATTTTCAGAAGCCCCATCTGCTTTCCACTCTGCTGCCAAAATACCTGGCGTTCATTACGGAAGAGTTAGCAACCTTTCTCCGGGAAAACGAAATTGGTAAAGACTCAGTAGTGGCAATAACGGGCGTGGGTTCGCTCTTCGGATTTCAGAAGGTCAAAGAAGTCGTTGATCAGTTTGCACCCTTGGTCAAAGGACGGCTCCTCATCTTTTTCCCGGGGAGTTACGAGAACAACAATTACAGATTGCTGGACGGTTATGACGGGTGGAACTACCTTGCTGTGCCCATCACTGCCGACAAGGAATTTTGAACAAAGGGTTGATGATGAACAATCGTGACATTTACCAAAAAGATCCAGCCACCCGCAAACTGGTTAATGAAGGTGTGGCAAGCGTTAACGACGACAAAACCAGCCAGGCGCTGGCAGTCCTTCGCTATGAGCTGGATACCTTTGTCTGCGACGGCGAGTATGAAAAAGGCATGGCCCACATCCTCGAGACCTATCTGAAGAACATCGACCAGGCCCAGCAGCCTGCGGTGTGGGTCAGCGGCTTTTATGGATCCGGTAAATCACACCTGGTTAAGATGCTTCGTGCTCTCTGGGTGGATGCAGTTTTTGAGGATGGGGCAACGGCTCGTGGTATTGCCAATCTTCCCCAAAATATCTGTGACCAAATGAAGGAGCTCAGTACACAGGCCAAGCGGCATGGCGGGCTATATGCCGCGTCAGGTACGTTAGGCGCTGGTGCCAGTGGCAGTGTCCGTTTGGCGCTGCTGCGGATCATCTTTAAATCTGCAGACCTGCCGGAACAGTATCCGGTTGCTCGTTTTGTTATGTGGCTTAAAGCTGAGGGTATCTATGACCAGATCCATAGTCTCGTTAAGCAGAATGGTTTTGACTGGGATGAGGAATTGGATAATTTCTATGTCGCCGAGGGGCTCCATGCAGCCTTGGTACAGACAAAGCCGAAACTCTTCAGCTCCCCGACTTCTTGTGTCGAGACGCTGAACAATCTCTATCCCTACGTTCACGATATCTCCAGCGATGACATGCTGAAAGCCATGCGCCAGGCATTGACCAGTGTGACTACTGGCGGAAAATTCCCGCTCACCCTGATCGTGCTCGATGAGGTGCAGCAGTACATCGGGGAAGACAGCCAGCGCTCTATTGACGTTCAGGAAGTCGTTGAAGCCTGCTGCAAGAATATCGGTGGCAAACTTCTTTTTATCGGTACCGGGCAGACTGCTGTTACCGGAACCAGCAACCTGAAAAAACTGGAAGGACGCTTCACCATCCGCGTGGAGCTTTCCGATGCCGATGTGGATGCGGTTATCCGCCAGGTCATCCTGGCCAAAAAGCCGGAGGCCAAAACACCCATCGAGCAGATGATGCAAACCAACCTGGGGGAAATCTCCCGTCATCTTGCAGGTACGACCATCGGTCACCGCCAGGACGACATCTCACACTTCACGCAGGATTATCCAATCCTGCCGGTTCGCCGTCGGTTCTGGGAAAATACCCTGCGAGCGCTTGACCAGACCGGCACTGATAGCCAACTCCGCAACCAGCTTAGTATGGTGCATAAAGTCATTCAAACCAACCTGAATGAGCCGTTGGGCCATGTTGTACCGGCCGACTACATCTATTTCGTCTCCGCCGACAAACTGATTCCTTATATTCTCCCTCGTGATGTCTATGACAAGACACTGACTTGGTACAAGGGAAATGACGATGAGAAGCTACTGGCAAGAGCCTGTGGTTTAATTTTTATTATAAATAAGATTTCTAATGAGAATAAGGAAGTTGGCTTGATTGCAAATGTAGACACGCTTGCAGATTTATTAATTGAAGATATTACAGTGGGATCAAGTGAAATACGTCGAAGGCTCCCAGGCTTATTGAATCGATGTGAATTGCTCATGAAAGTAGGTGAGCAATATCGCATTCAAACTAAAGAAAGTAATGCCTGGAATGATGAATTTTCAAGCCAGCTATCTGCACTCTCAAACGAGGCCCATCGCATTGAGGCCGAGCGGGATGACCGTATCCGCAGGAAGTTCGGCGAGATGGTACGCAAACTCTCGCTAACTCAAGGCAACTCCAAGGTCGCTCGTGACATCTTCCCGGTGTTTGATTCTCAGTTGCCGAGTGATGCCGACCAGCGCATCTGCGTCTGGGTGCGTGATGGCTGGAGCAGCGACGAGAATTCAGTCAGGGCGGATGCTCGCCAGGCGGGCAATCAGTCCCCGACTGTATTCGTGTTTATCCCGAAACGATCCGCCGATGACCTGCGTCATCATCTGATTGACTACAAGGCTGCCAGTGCCACCCTCGATAAACGCGGCGTACCTAATACACCGGAAGGCACCGAAGCTCGGGCGGCCATGGAAACCACCAAGCAGATGGCTGAGGGCAAGATTCGCGAACTACTGGACGAAGCGTTTTCCGGTGCCCGTGCGTTCCAGGGCGGCGGCAATGAGATTCTGGGCAATGATCTCCAGGAAATGGTTTTGGAGGCCGCCGGCAATTCCCTGCAGCGTCTTTTTCCGCAGTTTCATGTAGCAGATCATGTCGGTTGGTCCAAGGTGTATGAAAAGGCCCAGAAAGGGGCTCCCGATGCCTTGAAGGCCGTCGCTGATGATGGCGAACCGGTCAAGAATGGTGTGTGCAAAGCCATCCTCGGATTCATTGCCGGAGGCAAAAAAGGCGCGGACATCCGAACCCAGTTTGAGTCCTCACACTATGGCTGGTCCCGCGATGCTGTGGATGGCGGTTTGCAAGTACTGTTGGTTGCCGGGATTATTCGTGCCCTGGACGAACGCGGCCAACCCGTCGACCCCAAAGAGCTGGAACGCAAATCCATCGGCAAGGTGACCTTCAAGGTTGAATCCGCCACAGTCAGTACCGCCCAACGCATTCAGATTCGTAAACTGCTGCAGAAGGTTGGCCTGAGCGCCAAGCAAGGTGAAGAGCTGGCCTATGTGCCGCAGTTCCTGCACAAGATGATGGAACTGGCAGACCAGGCTGGTGGCGACGCACCCAAACCAGCTCGTCCCGAGACCTCTCCCTTAGAAGAAATCCGCCTGACCGCAGGCAATGAACAACTCCTGTCGCTGTACAACCGTCGCGATGATTTAAGCCAGTGTATCGATATCTGGACCGATCTGGGCGAGCGCATCACCAAACGCTTGCCGAACTGGATTATCCTGAAGCGCCTGATGGGTCATGCGGCAGCTCTTCAAGACGCCGAAATCATCCTGGCTCAGGTGAAAACCATTGAGCAGCAGCGCCAATTGTTGGAGGAACCGGATCTCGTGGCACCGCTTTCGGCCAACCTGACCCAACTGCTGCGTGACGAACTGAACCGTCTGGACAGTAAATATGAAGCGCGTCATAAGCAGGGCCTTGAACGTCTGTACGAGGATTCCAATTGGCAGCAGCTCGAGCCGGAACAGCGATACCAGCTCATCTCCGCTCAGCTCCTACACGAATCTGCCCGGCCCAAGGTCGCGGTGCAGAGCACAGTCGATGTGCTCACTACCCTCGATAGCTGCTCATTACCCATGTTTGCAGACCGGGTTGCGGCCATGCCGGGCAGGTTTGATGGTGTGGCTCATGCTGCCGCCGAACTACTGGAACCGGAAGCCCAGTTTATTCAGGTGCCGCGCCGTATGCTCAAGACGGATATGGAGATTGATACCTGGATTGAGGATGTGAAACAACAACTCAAGACCGCCCTGCAACAAGGGCCGATCGTGATTCGATAAGGACGTATGGCCATGAGAAGTGCCGATCAGATTGCAGATTTACTGCTCGAACTTGATCATCGCATTGCCGATGAACTTGAAGATCAGGATCTGGATTTTAAGCAGTGGGATACCCAAAGCCGTGACAAATCGGTGCAAATGGTCGTGCGCATGGCTGTCTGCATGGCCAATGGTGGTGGCGGCACCGTGGTCTTTGGCGTGGCCGATCAGGTCAGGGGGCGTGAACAGGCCATCCTTGGTATGCCGATGGAAATCGATATCAATATCCTGAAAAAGGCGGTTTACGACCAAACCGATCCTAAAATTATGCCGGTCTTTGAAGAGCTGAATGTCCCTGAAGGGACTGGTCGTCTGCTGCTCATGCATATTCATCCCGGACTGCCGCCTTATACGGATACTTCCGGCCGAGGTACGGTCCGTATCGGTAAGGATTGCCAGCCTCTCACCGGTACCTTGCGTCGTAAGATTGGTGTGGAAACCGGTGAAACCGATATGACCGCAGAGCTTATTGCCCCGGTCAATACCGATCTTCTTTCGCCCTCGGCCATGGAAACCCTGCGCAACCTCGCCCAGGCAGAACATGCTCCCGATGACCTTCTGCGTCTGAATGATCTGGAACTCCTCGCTGCCCTGGGTGTTATCCGTGATCAGCGCTTTACTCGCGCGGCCATCCTGGTAGGTGGCAATGAAGATGCCCTGCGCAGGTATGTACCCGGCTTCAACTGGACCTTCTTGCAGATGAAGTCCGATGTCGATTACGGTATCCGTGAAGATCGGGTGAGTGCCGTGCCCCTCTCGGTCAAACGGGTCGAGGAGTTGCTCCTGCCGTTTAACCCGATTACAACCCTTGAGTATGGCCTGTTTCACTTCGAGTATCGGACTTGGCCCGCCATCGCCATCCGGGAAGCACTGATGAACGCCTTTTGTCATGTCGATCTGCGGATCGCTGGACCGGTCATGGTGAAACTGTATGCCGATCGGCTGGAGATCAGCAATAACGGCGGATTTATCGGTGGGATCACTCCAGAAAATATCCTTCATCATCAACCCGCTGCCCGTAACCCTTTGCTGGTCGAGGCACTGACCCGTCTGCGACTGGTCAACCGCAGTAACCTTGGTGTGAGCCGGATGTTTTCTTCGCTGCTCGTAGAGGGCAAAGAGCCGCCCCTGATTCAGGAAATCGGAGAATCCGTAACACTGACATTTTTCCGCAGGGAACTCTCAAAGGCCTTTCGCCTTTTTGTTACGGCTGAGAATGAGGCTGGTCGTCTCCTTACGGTTGATGCTCTTCTCATTTTGCAATATTTGCTCAAGTGTCCAGAAATTGAAACAGGATTTGCCGCCACCCTCTGTCAACGTTCCGAGGCGCAGATGCGCGAGCGGCTCTCCAGTATGGAAAAGATGGGGTACCTCGAACATGGCGGCACCGGACGGGGTGCTTACTGGACACTGCGGCCCGAACTGTATCAGCGTTTGGCGGAAGCTGGTCATCCAGAGCGTGATCGTCGCATTGATTGGGAGGCCGCAAAAACCCGCGTTCTGAGTATCCTCATGGAGCGGGAGCGTCGGGGAGAACCGGGGTTGAGCAATCAGGAAATTCGCCAGATTACTCATTTTGATCGGAATAAGGTCTATCGGTTAATGACTGAATTACGTCAGGAAAATACCAATATTCTTTCTCCTGGTAGAGGACAAAACGCGCGGTATGAATACCGGAAGCAATGATGTGCTGAATGCTCTTTACACATTTCCCGAGCATTGATCGGGAGTTAATGCTCGTTTTAATGCTCGGAAGTAAAACATCGTATGTTGAGGTGATTGAATGCTGGATTTCCTGTTCAAATTGGGAATAGAGGTTAGTGCTTGGATCGAGGACATCGGCCAACAAGTCCAGGTTGCCCTGCAACAAGGGGCAGTGATCATTAAATAATTGGGAGGCTGGACATGCTTGAAAAAATTAAATTTGAAAAATTTACAGCCTTTGAGAAACTCGAAGTCAAGTTCTCCCCTGGGATAAATATTTTTGTCGGTGAAAATGGAACGGGCAAAACACATATTTTAAAGGCAGCCTATGCCGCCTGTGATATTGCCAAAAGTAAAGGGGGATTTGCTGAGAAGATCAATAACGTTTTCTATCCCTCCGGCAAACAGATAGGCCGTCTGGTCAAGCGATCATCAGTCAGTAGCAATGGAATACTGGAGGTCACACGAAAGATTGAAGACGACAAGAAGATTACATTGCGTCTCTCTCTTTCCAACCACACCACTAAACCCGACAAGGCAAAAATATCAGGTTCTCCAAAAGCTTGGACAGAAAACCCAATGGAAGCGGCCTATATCCCTGTCAAGGATATGATGGCCAATGCTCCAGGATTCCGCTCTCTTTATGAAGAGCGCGAAATTCATTTCGAAGAGATTTATGTCGACATTATCCGCAAGGTCTTTCTGCCGCTACTCAAAGGTCCCACGGATAAACCAAGGAAACAGCTTTTGGAGAGTCTGCAGGAGGCTATGGATGGGAAGGTTGTCGCGAAAAATGAGGAGTTTTTTCTGCGCAGCAAACATGGCGAACTTGAGTTTACTCTACTTGCCGAAGGCTTCCGTAAGATGGGCTTGTTATGGATTTTGATCCAGAACGGAACCTTATTAAATGGATCGGTACTTTTTTGGGATGAACCTGAAACCAACCTCAATCCGCGTCTGATGAAAACCGTTGTCGGTATTTTGCTGGAACTCCAGCGCCAAGGTGTGCAGATTTTTCTCACCACCCATGATTATGTGATCCTAAAAGAGTTTGATCTCCAGGCAAAAAAGGACGACAAAATTCTTTTTCACAGCTTGTACCGGACGAAGGATACCGGCGAGATTGAAGTGGCATCGACTGATGACTATTTGAAACTCTCGCCGAACGCCATAGATGATACTTTTGGCAGCATTGTTGATAGAGAAATCGAAAAATCCATGGGGAGTCTTGGCAAATGAAGGTTGACACGGATGGATTTTCTTTTGATTTTACCGATGCGCTGGATGCGTTTGTTTTTGATGAAAAAGATAAGACGAAAACCACCTTCCACGGGCAACCGATGAAGGCAGTGGATATTGTTGCCGAATTTCCAGATGCCTATGTCTTTGTGGAAATGAAGGATTTTCACGATCCGGCATACTATGACACGAAGGATTTTAATACCGAAGAGGAGCTGAAGGCCAAAAGATCAGGGTTCAAATGGCTTAAAAATTACCTCAAATATAAATACCGTGACTCCTATCTCTTTCGACATGCTGAGCACAAGGTCGAGAAGCCGATTCATTACATCTGCCTGTTGACGTTCGACAATGCTTTGAATACTGCCATGTGTAAGGCTCTGCAAAAGGAACTACCAGTAGGGCCAGCATCCAGACGATGGAAACAGGAACTCGTCAAGAGTTGCGCAGTGGTCAATGTGGCCAGGTGGAATGAGAATTTTCCTAAATGGCCGGTGAGCTATACGCCAGCAGGAGCCGTCTGATGCAGCCGCTGGAAAAGACCTTACGCAATCGACTCGAACGAACGATCAAGGACGCCCGCGATATTGCCGAGGCCGCTGCCCGTGCTTCCATGGATCAACTGGGTGTAGGAGATTCCACCGCATTTAGTCACCTTTCGGAAGACGAGCGGGTGTTGCGGCGCAAGCTCAGGGTGCATGGTCGGCAGTTGGGGGATTCACTTAACGGTGGCAAGGTTCAGGCCATGGATCGGCTTATCGAGGAAGTGGCCTACGAGCACTGGCACCGTATGCTCTTTGCCAGATTTCTGGCCGAGAACAATCTGCTCATGTACGATGGCGTCGCGGTGACCCTGGAAGAGTGCGCCGAGCTGGCCGCTGATGATGGGTTGCGGAATGAATGGGAGCTGGCCGCCCGGCTTGCTACCGCCATGCTGCCGCAGATCTTCCGCCCCGATTCGGTGGTCTTTGCCCTCCATTTTCCACCCGAGCACCAGCAGAGGCTGGAACGTCTGCTCGCCGATCTGGTGCCGGAGGTCTTCACTGCCTCCGATTCCCTGGGCTGGGTCTACCAGTTCTGGCAGGCCAAGAAGAAGGATGAGGTCAATGCTTCCGAGGTCAAGATCGGCGCCCGGGAACTGCCCGCTGTCACCCAGCTCTTCACCGAGCCTTATATGGTTTCATTCCTCCTCGACAACTCCCTCGGGGCCTGGTGGGCGGCACGGCGTCTGAGCGCAACCGATCTGAAAAACGCCGTCAGCGAAGAGGAGCTGCGCAGCAAGGCCACCATACCCGGCATACCATTGGAATATCTGCGTTTTACCAAGATTCCCTCTCCCCTCGGAGTCTCGCAAGCTCACTTACCTGCGGGAGAGGGACAAGGTGAGGGGGAATCCTGGACCCCTGCCGCCGGGACCTTTGATGGCTGGCCGGAAAACTTGAGCGAACTCAAGACCCTGGACCCCTGTTGCGGGTCGGGCCATTTCCTGGTCGCCGCCTTGCTGATGCTGGTGGCCATGCGCATGGAATTGGAAGGGCTGTCGGCCCGCGAGGCGGTGGATGCCGTGTTGCGCGACAATATTCACGGCCTGGAGCTGGATCAACGCTGTGTGGAACTGGCCGCCTTTGCCCTGGCGCTGACCGCCTGGCGTTATCCGGAGAGCGGCGGTTATCGGCCACTGCCGGAGCTGCATCTGGCCTGCTCTGGCCTGTCGGTCAGTGTGGCCAAGGAAGAATGGAAGCAACTGGCCTTGGATAAACACAACCTGCGTATCGCCCTCGATTGGATGTACGATGCCTTTAGGGATGCCCCGGTACTGGGCAGCCTGCTTGATCCGAAAAGATCGCCAATGCCGATGGGCGTTTCTTGGGAAGAAGTCGGGCCACTCCTCGGCCAAGCCCTGCAACAGGAGCAAAGCGACGAACAGCAGGAAGCCGCCGTGGTGGCGCAGGGATTAACCAAGGCCGCCACCCTGCTGGCCGGGAAATATCAGTGGGTTATTACCAATGTCCCCTATCTGTCGCGGGGCAAACAGGATGAGCGGCTGCGCGATTTCTGTGAAAAGCACTATCCGGCAGCCAAGAATGACCTGGCCACCGTGTTTCTCGATCGCTGCCTGGAGTTATGTGTGCAGGGCGGCACCTCCAGTATTGTCCTGCCGCAGAACTGGCTCTTTCTGACCAGCTACAAGAAATTCCGGGAAAAGCTGCTGAAGAACGACACTTGGCACCTGATTGCCCGCTTGGGGCCGGGGGCCTTCGAGACCATCAGTGGCGAGGTGGTCAAGGCGATTCTTCTCACCTTGAGCCGGGGCAATGTTGCTGGCCAGCATGGCGGGCTCTTTACCGAAAGTGACGCTGCCAATCTGATTCGTGGCGTGGACGTCTCTGAACCTCGCACCGCCGCAGACAAGGCCGCCGGGCTTATCATCGCCGAGATCAAACAGGTGGGACAGGCGAGGCAGTTAGAGAATCCAGATGCGCGGGTGGCGTTGGAGGATGAGGTAGATTTACCCCTACTGAGTAAATTTGCAGATGGACTTGTCGGTCTTCAGACGAGTGATGACCCAATGTTTCTCTCAGCCCTCTGGGAACATGGCTCAATCGACAAGAATGTCTGGGAATACATGCAAGCAACACCTGACATTTATAGAGAATATGCAGGTCTGTCATGGCTGGTGAAATGGGAAAGAGGCGAAGGACTTTTATTGTCGCTTCCAACTGCGTATCCAACCAAAGGTTTAAAAGCGCTTGGGAAGTCAGGCATCGCAATGCATAGAATGGGGCAACTATTCCCATATCATTATGGGAAAGAGCGCTTTCATCAAAATGTGGCCACAATTATTCCCAAAGACCTCGCCTACCTCCCCGCCATCTGGTGTTTCTGTTCCTCGCCGGAGTATAACGAGGCGGTGCGGCGAATTGACCAAAAGCTGAATGTCACCAACGCCACTCTGGTCAAAGTCCCCTTTGACCTCGATTACTGGACCAAGGTCGCCGCCGAGAAATACCCCAATGGCCTACCCAAACCCTACTCCAATGATCCCACCCAGTGGATATTTCATGGTCATCCGGGCCAGAGTGATGAGCCCTTGCAGGTTGCCGTCGCCCGTCTCCTCGGCTACCGCTGGCCGGCAGAGCTGGACCCGGACATGGAACTCTCTATCGAAGCCCGTGCCTGGGTGCAGAAGTCGGAATCGTTGTTGCCCCTGGCCGATGACGACGGCATCGTCTGCCTCCCGCCGGTGCGCGGTGAAATGTCCGCTGCCGACCGGCTGGAAAATCTACTGGCGGCGGCCTACGGCAGCGACTGGTCAGCCACCAGGAAATCCGAACTGCTGGCCCAGGCCGACCATGGCGGCAAGACCATCGAAACCTGGCTGCGGGAAAAGTTCTTCAGCCAACACTGCAAACTCTTCCACCACCGCCCCTTTATCTGGCACATCTGGGACGGCCTCCGTGACGGTTTCGCGGCGCTTATCAACTACCACAAACTCGACCACAAACTCCTGGAGACCCTGATCTACACCTACCTGGGCGACTGGATCAGCCGCCAGAAACAGGACATCGCCGGTGGCGTGGACGGCGCCCAGGAAAAGCTCGCCGCCGCCGAAGGCCTCAAAAAAAATCTGGAAATGATCCTCGAAGGCGAGGCCCCCTACGACATCTTCGTGCGCTGGAAGCCCCTCGACAAACAGCCCATCGGCTGGAACCCGGACTTCAATGACGGCGTCCGCCTCAACATCCGCCCCTTCCTCTCGGTACCGGATGTGGGCAAGCGCGGGGCAGGCGTCCTCCGTGACAAGCCCAACATCAAATGGGAAAAAGACCGAGGCAAGGACGTGAAGTCCGCACCCTGGTTCCACCTCTTCAACGGCGACCGCATCAATGATCATCATTTGACCTTGGCCGCAAAGAGGTCGTCCTTGGAAAACGATGACATACCAGCGTATTCCGTGCCTTCTGTGGACAAAAAAGGAGCGGTGTCATGAAAGCACAGGATGTTTTTGAGCTGATTGCCAACGGTGAGAACTCCGGGGTCGAGTTCAAGCGTGATGACATTCGGCCTGAGCAACTGGCCAGGGAAATTGTTGCCCTGGCCAACCTGAAAGGCGGGCATATCCTCCTGGGTGTTGAAGATGACAAAAGCATCACCGGCGTCAGCAGGAACAACCTGAGTGAGTGGGTGGCCGATACGGTTTTCGGAAGATATGTGCATCCGATGATTTTGCCGTACTACGAAGAAGTGTTGATGGATGAGAGCACGCGGGTTGCGGTCATTACCATAGGACAGGAGGTTTCAAAACCCTATGTGGTCAGGGCCAACGACCGGGAAACAGCCTATGTTCGCATCGGCGCGGTAACCCGGCCGGCCTCGCGTGAACAGCTTCTGATGCTGGGCTCTGCCAGTGGCATGATTCACTCGGAAATCATGCCGGTGAACCGCACTGTTTTCGAGTCACTGGATCAGGCGCGTTTGGAGAACTATCTGCGGGACATCCTGAAAGATCCGGAAGTTCCGGAAAACAGGGAATCCTGGGTTAACCGGCTACAGGCCCTTGGCTTCATGACCGCAGGGGTTGCCAAAGAGCCGGTATGTACTATTGCCGGTCTGGTGTTATTTGGCATCAAACCCCGGCAGACGCTGAAGCAATCGGGGGTCAGGCTCATGTTTTTCAATTCTCTGGACAAGGAATATCAGGCGCAGATGGATAAGGTCCTCGATGCACCCCTGGTAGGTCGTTTTCAACCGGGGAAAACAAGAAAAAATCTGATCGATGCCGGTTTGATCGAGAAGTGCCTGGAGATGATGGAGCCCTTTATCACTCACGAGCCCAACGAGATTGACGAGAACTTTCGAAGGGAAAGAAAATGGCTCTATCCCTATGAGGCCATTCGGGAATTGCTGATCAATGCCCTGGCCCATCGGGACTGGACACGATTTGTGGATGTTGAAATTGTTGGCTACCAGGATCGCCTCGAAATCATCAGTCCCGGCACACTGCCCAACTCGATGACGATCGAAAAAATGCTGGCCGGGCAGCGTTCAGCCAGAAATCATATCATTGTCGAAGTTTTGCGTGATTATGGCTATGTGGATGCCAGAGGCATGGGGGTGCGGACGAAGGTGATACCGGCACTGAAAGCAGGTGGCACAGAGCCTCTCTTTGAGGTCACTGAGGATTATCTGAAAACCACGGTCAGGCAGATAAAGGGTCATTCTGACCTGATAAACAGACCTTTAACCACAGATTCGTCGGGTCATGTGGCTGAAAAAGCAGGAAATACAGGAGAAGAGGGTCAAGTGGAACCTCAAATTGACCCAATGAGTGACCTTTTAACGAGGCACGATGACCTGATACGCGCAATTCGGGAAAACCCCAAAAGCGATTACCAGCAACTGGCCAACAGGCTCGGAGTGAGCGAAGCGACGATAAAACGACATATTCAGAAACTCAAAGGGGCCGGGATATTGGTGCGCATGGGTTCGCGGAAAATAGGCTATTGGGAGGTTAAGGAAAAATGAGGGTAATGGAGCACCTCCTCAAAGCTGTTCGTGATGCCGGCGTCTACAATCCGGAAGTGCAGGTGGCACCGGCCTGCATCCTCTGGCCTGACAAAGACCGTCAATGGGAAGCAGTCATTCCTCGTTTACAAACCGAATTACCGGAACTGCTGATTCTCGGTGATTACCAACCCGATAAACGTACCGGTCCAGCCATATGGTTACGCTGCATTATCACGGGTAAGACTGATGATGTGTCACTCCCCCAGGATCGCACACCCATTTTCTACCTGCCCGGTGTCAGCCGTCAGGACCTGCGCGCCGTTGAAAGCTGCCCTGATCACCTGAAACCACTGGCTGAGCTGCAATATCGGGGTGTGATCTGGTCGCAAGTCAATGCCAAGGACTGGACTGTTCTTGCTTATCTCAAATCGGATCAGGGTGGGCTGGGGCTTGATGTCGCGCAGGATAGTGATGCCAAGACCGCAATGCAATTGGCCCTCTACCGCTTGCTTGATGAAGAGGTAGAACTCCTCAAGGGCAAGCGTCTCGACAAGGACTACTTCAATACTCTGTTGACTGGCGGTGATCCTGTCCGTGACTTGTTGCAATGGCTTGATCAGGGTGATGCCTTCCAGGCAAGCCGTGGTGAGCAGGAATGGAAGGCATTTGTCGAGGTCTGCAAATCGCAGCTTGCCTTTAATCCACAAAAAGCGGGCGTGCTGGCTGGTGCGGCCAAATTGGCGGCCAAAGAAGGCCCCTGGCACGCAGTATGGGAACGCTTCTGCGAGGCACCGAAGCGATATCCGAACATCCCCGCTCAAATTCGAAAGTGTCGTGCTCCCAGCGATACCATTTTCTGGCTGGTTGGGGATGGTTCTTTCGACGGCTGGCCACAATGGAATGAAGAGCAGGAAAAGGGACTGCATCGGGATCTCCTATCCCTCGCTAATGTCCCTGCGCACGACGCCAGAAAAAAGCTTCTGGACCTGGAGAAGCAGCATGGACGAAGGCGGAGACTGGTATGGTCTGAACTTGGTGAAGCGCCTTTGGCCATGGCCTTGGAGCATCTGGCCGTATTGGCTGACATTACTCAGACAAACCTCGCCGCTGGTACGGTTGAAGATCTGGTGGCGGGCTATGGCAATTACGGATGGAAAGCTGATGATGCAGTTATCCGGGCCTTGGCCTCTATTGAGAGTCCCACAGATTTTGAGGCGATTTCTACCACCATCCGCTCGCTTTATCTGCCGTGGGCGGAGGAGTCGGCACGCCACCTGCAAAAGATAGTAGACGGCGCTTCCTACCCGGGAGGGACCTGCCGTTCGCTAAAGCCTTTCTCTGCTTCTTCCAGCGAATGTCTTCTGTTTGTTGATGGTCTTCGTTTCGATATTGGTAAGCGACTGGTCGATATGCTGGAGAAGGCTGATTGTAGCGTGGTAGAAAATTTGTTCTGGGTCCCTCTGCCCAGTGTTACCGCCACAGGAAAACCGGCGGTGGCCCCCTTATTTGGCACCAATAGGGTTGCGGAAGAACCGGCGGGCTACAACTATGAACCTATCACAGCCTATCTGTTGCGAAAAACCATTGAAGAGAATGGCTGGAAGATCCTGGAGCGCTCAGATAACGGTGATGGTCAAGGGAATGCGTGGTGCGAATTTGGAGACATCGACCATGAAGGACATGACCGAGGCTGGAAGATTGCCAAGCACCTTGATGGGTTACTGACAGAGATCCGTGATCGCATAGCCTCCCTCCTGGCGGCTGGCTGGAAAAGCGTTCGGGTTGTGACTGATCACGGGTGGCTTTTGCTGCCGGGTGGACTGCCGAAAATCGAGTTACCCAGTGACCTGGTCGATAATAAATGGGGACGGTGCGCCTCTCTCAAATCGGGGGCAGTGGCAGAAGAGCGGCTTTATCCGTGGTACTGGAATCCGAACCAGCATTTTGCCCTGGCCGATGGAATAAGCTGCTTCAAGAAAGGGGAAGAATACGCCCATGGCGGTTTGAGTCTGCAGGAATGTTTGACTCTCCAATTGACTGTCTCCCCTGGCGTATCGGCAGGATCATCGGTTTCAATTGAGATCACCGATGTTATCTGGAAAGGCTTGCGCTGCACAGTGGCGGTGGATGGCAATTTTGCTGGATTATCACTTGATGTTCGCACCCAGGCAGGTGATTCATTGTCCAGCGTTGTTCTTGGCGTCAAGCAATTGAAAGACAACGGAACTGCCTCCGTGGTCGTTGAAAACGAGGACCTGGAAGGACGTGAAGCCACGCTGGTCTTGCTTGATGCAGATGGCGCACTGGTAGCACAGATCACCACGGTAATAGGTGGAGGTAAAGAATGATTGAACTGGATCAGATCGACAAAAAGGCAGCCTCCTCACTTGAAGGGTATCTGGTCCGGAAGGATCTGGTCCGGACATTTAGCCGTCAATTCCCGGTACCGACCTATGTGGTGGAGTTTCTGCTGGGACGTTACTGCGCAAGCATTGAACAGGAAGAGATCGAGGAAGGGCTGAAGATTGTCGAACGCCAGCTTGCGGATCGCACCGTCAAGGCAGGAGAGGAGGAACTGTTCAAGTCCCACGCCCGGGAAAAGGGTGAGGTGAAAATTATTGACCTCATAACTGCCCGGCTGGATGCCAAGACCGACTCCTATCTGGCCACGCTCCCGAGTGTCCGTCTGACGGATGTCCGGATTGAGGCGGAACTGGTCAGTCGCCATGAGCGGATGTTGACCGGCGGGTTCTATGCCGAGATAGTCCTGGACTACGATTCCGTTATCGCACAGGAGAAGAGTGGCCGCCCTTTCGGGGTGAAGTCGTTGCGCGAGATTCAGCTTTCAAAACGTGATGTCCTTGATACCTTGGCGGACGCGAGGGCGGGCTTCACAACTGATGAGTGGAAGAATTTCCTGCTCCGTTCCATCGGTATTGAACCTACAGGTCTTTCCGAACGGCAGAAGAATGCCCTGATGTTGCGTATGGTTCCTTTTGTGGAGCGGAATTACAACATGGTGGAACTTGGACCCCGTGGTACCGGCAAGAGCCACCTTTTTCAGCAGGTGTCGCCCTATTCCCATCTAATTTCCGGCGGCAAGGCAACAGTGGCACGGATGTTCGTTAACAACTCCACTGGCCAACGCGGCCTGGTCTGCCAATACGATGTGGTCTGTTTTGATGAAGTGTCCGGTGTATCCTTCGATCAGAAGGACGGCGTGAATATCATGAAGGGCTATATGGAATCCGGCGAGTTCAGCCGGGGCAAGGAAAGCATCCGTGCAGACGGAAGTATCGTACTGGTCGGCAACTTCGAGGTCGATGTCGAGCAGCAGCAGCGGGTTGGCCATCTCTTTGGCCCCCTGCCTCCGGAAATGAGGGATGATACCGCGTTTATGGATCGCATCCACTCATTCCTGCCGGGGTGGGATGTTCCCAAGATCAGCAAGGAGCTGCTGACCAGCCATTTCGGCCTAGTCAGTGATTTCCTTTCCGAATGCTGGAGCCAGCTCCGTAATCAAAGCCGAGTAAGCCTCTTGCAAAACCGCGTCTTCTTTGGTGGAGCACTCTCTGGACGCGATACCAATGCGGTAAATAAGACGATCAGCGGCCTGCTCAAGCTTCTTTACCCTGGCAACGGTAATGATATCCCTGATGAAGATCTCGAATGGGCCGTCAGAATTGCCATGGAAGCAAGGAGGCGCGTTAAAGAACAGCAGAAGCGTATCGGTGCTGCTGAGTTCCGTAATACCCATTTCAGCTATGTCATGGGTGCTGATGGAATTGAAAAATTCGTCTCCACCCCAGAACTGCAGAGCGACAACAGTATTGGTGGTGATCCACTTGAGCCAGGCCAGGTCTGGAGTATCAGTCCAGGTGGCGGCGAAGAACATCCTGGGCTCTATCGCATTGAGATCAATGAAGGCCCAGGCTCTGGTGTTAAAATTCTCAACAAGCCCGTGCCGCCCGCTTTCAGGGAAAGCATGGGATATGCTGAACAGAATTTATATGCTCGCTCGATGCAACTGGTCGGCGACAAAGACCCCCGTCACCATGAGTTCACCGCCCAACTCCGTGCTTTTGATGCATCGAAGTCAGGAACAAAGCTGGGGATGGCCTCACTGGTAGCACTATGCACCTCCCTTCTGAAAAAGAGTGTGCGTGGCGGCCTCATTATTGTTGGTGAAATCAACCTGGGTGGCTCCATCGAACCCATTCACAATCCCGTGACCATCGCAGAAATTGCTGTTGAAAAAGGCGCGACTGTGCTCCTCATGCCCGTTGCCTGCCGTCGCCAGTTGTTTGACCTTTCAGACGATATGGCGACCAAGATCGATATTCAATTTTATTTGGATGCCAGAGATGCCTTGTTGAAGGCGATGGTTGAGTAACATTTACGCTTGAAATAATTCAGTAAAATAAACTTGGTAAGGATGTCTTATGCACGACGACAGGCATGACAACACCTTTGCCGATGATGATGCCCTTGATTTTATTCCCTTGGCGAGGATCAGGAGAAAGCTGGTATTTGGCCGCCAATTTTGGTGATAATCGTGAAATGAGGTCGGTCGGCGATCGTAGCGACCAAACCGTGCACGCTTCAAGTAATTTTTCGTAATTTTCTCTCGCATAGAGCTGGTGAAAGATATCCCAAATAGCATGGACAACCATGAATTCCTGAATCGTTGCCTCTTCTTAGATATTGAAACAAATGAGAAAGGGGAAATCTATGGATTGGGTGCCTGCTTTAACGGGAAACAGTTTATCTCCCCGCAGGGACGGAAAGTCGGCAAAGAGTTGCTTGTCGAATTTGATGCCTTTGGCTGTGATGCCGAGTTTATTGCCGGTCACAATATCCTCTCCCACGACCTCCCTTGTCTCCGCGAGAAAGATGCAACCCTTGTAATTCTGTACAAGCCTGTGGTTGACACCCTCTATCTCTCCCCGCTTGCCTTCCCGGAAAACCCCTACCATCGATTGGTAAAAAACTATCAGATTGTCCGGGACAGCATCAATAATCCGGCGGAAGATGCCGTGCTGGCCGGTAAGATTTTCATGGAGCAATGGGACGCCATTGCACAGCTCCTGCAGAGAGGTTCCGATGCGCCATTGATCTACCGGGGTTTCTTTCATCAGGATGACCGATTCGCGGGCACATCTGCTGCCCTTGGAGCAATGGGCGTGCCTCTTATCGAGGGCGAAGACCTTTACGAAACATTCTCCTGGTTTATCCGGAAAGATGTTTGCATGGATGCCCTGGAGCGACTTGTTGAACAACTGGTTGATAAGCGGGTCGAATATCCGCCGCTGGCATATGTGACCGCCTGGTTGACCGTCTGCGGCGGCAACTCGGTTCTGCCACCGTGGGTTCGGCACCATTTCCCTGTGGTGCCCACTTTGCTCCATCAACTGCGGGAGCAACCCTGCAACAATCCCCGGTGCAGCTATTGCACAACACATCATAACCCACAGTCTTTCCTGCAAACCTATTTCGGTTTTGAGGATTTTCGCCCACAACCGGCAACCGATGACGGACAAAGCTTGCAGGCAGCAATCGTGACTGCCGCTGCCCGCAACGCGTCGCTTTTTGCCACGTTGCCCACAGGCGGAGGGAAAACACTCTGTTACCTGCTCCCTGCCCTGATGCGCTATCGTCGGCGCAACAGTCTGACCATCGTTATTTCCCCTTTGCAGGCCCTGATGAAAGACCAGGTGGACAATTTCGCAAGACAGACTGGAACCACTCTGGCCGCAGCCATTAACGGGATGCTATCCATGCCTGAACGAGGCGAGGTGATGGATGGAGTCAGGCTGGGCGATGTGGGCATCCTCTATGTCTCGCCGGAACAGTTGCGCAACCGCTCTTTTGTCCAGACCATCAGCCAAAGGGAGATAGGCGCCTGGGTGTTTGACGAGGCGCATTGTCTGTCCAAGTGGGGACATGATTTTCGCCCGGATTACCTCTACTCCATTCGCTTCATCCGGGAATTTGCCCAACAGGAGAAAAGCAGAATCCCTCCTGTGCAGTGTTTTACCGCCACAGCCAAAAAGGATGTGCAGGCCGAGATTATCGATATTATCGGGCGGGAGCTCGGTCTGCGGCTTCTTACTTTTGCCGGCGGTCATGAACGGAATAACCTGCACTACGAAGTGTGGCCAGTGGACAGGTATGAAAAAAACCAGGTGATTTTGACGCTCCTTCAGTCACGCTATGACGGTACCGGCAGCGTGGTCATCTATTGTGCCACCCGCAAGAATACGGAAAATCTGGCCGAATATTTGGCAGGTGAAGGCTACAAGGTAGAACCCTTTCATGCCGGTCTGGAACCTTTTATCAAAAACCGTATTCAAAACGATTTTATCGCCGGAGAGACTCCGATCATCTGTGCCACCAACGCCTTTGGCATGGGCATTGACAAGGATGATGTGCGCATGGTCATCCATGCCGACATCCCGGGTTCCCTGGAAAACTATCTTCAGGAGGCCGGGCGTGCCGGGCGCGACCGCGATGAGGCCGATTGTATCCTGATCTTCACCGAGCAGGATGTTGAAGGCCAGTTCCGGATGAGCAGTAATTCGAGGTTGACCCAGCGGGAGATAGCCCAGATCTTGCGTGGCCTGCGCTCTTCAGCCAGGGAAGGCGGCCAGGTGGTGTTGACCGCAGGTGAAATTCTCAGACTTGACTCGGTGGATATCGACGAGGCCGAATTCGGCGAAGATAGGGATACCAGGGTCAAGACGGCGATTTCATGGCTGGAGAGGGGCGGCTTCCTCCATCGAGATGAGAATAATACCCGCGTTTTTCAGGGGAAACCGCTTGTTCGTAATCTCCAGGAGGCAGGCGAAAAGATTGAGACGCTTGGCCTCTCCAAGAGACAACAGCAACGCTGGCTGGACATTCTTGCGGCCTTGATGGACATTTCCCCCGGCAGAGGTTTCAGCGCTGATGATCTTGCCTGCCTGAGTTCCTTTGCCCGCACGGTTGGTGACCTCGACCATGAGACCGAGACCCAGAGGGTGCTGCGGACCCTGGAGGACATGGCTGCACAGGGCCTGCTTTCCAAAGAAACCATCCTTTCGGCCTATGTCCGTTACAAGGTCAAAGACAGCTCGGAAAAACTGCTCATGCGTTTTTGCGAGGTAGAAAGAGATTTCCTGAAAATACTCCAGGAGACTGCGCCGGATGCGGACCGTGAGCAAAATCTGGTGATCGATCTCAGGCAGGTCAATCAACGCCTTATCGACAAGGGCCATGACTACAGCACACCAGGCAGCCTGGCTCTGGTCCTCCGGGGCCTGAGTCGTGACGGGAAAGGCCTGGCAGGTCAGCAGGGAAGCGTCAGTATTAAATCCCGAGGGAATAATATATTTTCCATCGTCCTGCACCGCAACTGGGAATCTCTATTGAAGACCGTCGCCATCCGTCAGCAGGCAGCCCATGTGGCGCTCAAGGTTATTCAGACTCCCTTGCAGGATACAATCACGCCCAGCGCCTCTCTCTTGGTGCAATTTACCCTGGAAGGGATTGTGGAAGGCCTGAAAAAAGATCTGATCCTCTTCTCCGTGCTCAGGGATCCGCTCGCCGCGGCGGAACGGGGCCTCACCTTTATGCACGAGCAGGGAGTGATTGAACTGCAGCAGGGACTGGCTGTGTTCAGGCAGGCCATGACCATCATCCTTGACCCGGAGGCCAGGGGCAGGAAATACTCCAAGGCTAATTTTGAACCTTTGAAAACTCATTACTCCGAAAGGAATTTTCAGGTCCACGTCATCAACGAATATGCCCGCTGCGCCATAAAGAAAATCAGCGTCGCCATGAGTCTGGTACACTCCTACTTCAATGATGAAAAGGAAGATTTTATCCAGCGCTTCTTTCCCGACCGAAAGGAAGTGCTGGAACGAGCCACCAGCGAGCAGTCGTACCAGCGGATCGTTGAAGATCTGCATAACTCTGCCCAGGAGGCAATCGTAGCTGCGCCCACTGAGAATAATATGCTCATCATGGCAGGTCCTGGAGCCGGGAAGACCAGAACGGTTGCTCACCGGGTTGCCTATCTGTTGAGGGTCGAGCGGGTGCGGCCGGAAGCCATCCTGGTTCTCTGTTTTAACCGGAGCGCAGCCATTGGGTTGCGGCGAAGGTTGCGTGACCTGGTGGGCAAAGATATGGCCCGGGTGACAACGCTGACCTTCCATGGCCTGGCCTTGAGATTGACCGGCAGGTCCCTGGTCAGGCATATGGGCGGGACAGTCCGGGAGGAAATGGATTTTTCCACGGTTATCCGGGACGCCATCGCCCTGCTCAAGGGAGAATGCGATGTTATTGGCTTTAGCAACGACCAGCCACGGGATGCGTTGACGGCCAGTTTCAGTCATATCCTGGTGGATGAGTACCAGGATATCGACGAGGAGCAGTATGAGCTGGTTTCTTTACTGGCAGGCAGGGCGCTCACGGAAAAGGAGCAGAAACTCACCATCCTGGCAGTTGGGGATGATGATCAGAATATTTATCGCTTTCGCGGGGCGAACATCGATTTTATCCGGCGCTTCAAGGCGGATTACCAAGCAGATGTCCACTATCTGACCGAGAATTACCGATCCACCGCCAATATCATCCAGGCGGCCAATTGCCTGATTGCGCATAATCACGACCGAATGAAGCGGGAGCATCCCATCAAGATCAACCGGGCCAGGGCGACCCTTCCCCGGGGAGGCAACTGGCAGCTGGGCGACCAGACCGGACTGGGAAAGGTGCAATGTTTGCGGGTAAAAGACAAAACCAGTCAGGCCCTGGTCCTGCTGGAGGAGTTGCAGCGTCTGCAAAGCCTGAGCAGTAATTTTGATCTCAACAGCTGTGTTGTACTCGCGCGGGAGTGGCAGGAACTGGATATTGTCCGGGCTGTCTTTGAAGCCGAAGGGATTGATGTAAGCCTGAACTGGGGTAGGAGCGCATTCCCCGCCTTAACCCGTATCAGGGAGAATGCCGAGCTGCTCAGCTTTCTCCACAATTACGGCGAAGATCAGATAGCGGCCAAGGCGCTGTTGGGACTCCTGCCCGAAAAGGGGGAAGAAGAAAATATCTGGCAGGCGAACCTGCGCGCCCTGATCCGGGAGTGGCAGGACGAGACAAACAACACCCCGCAACCAATCGGCCGGGTGGAAAACTATCTCTATGAATCCCTGGCCGATCAGCACCGCTCGCGAAACCTGGAAAACGGCATCTTCCTTTCCACTGTCCACTCAATCAAAGGGCTGGAGTTTGATCATGTCTTCATCCTTGATGGAAGCTGGCAGAAGAAAAGCGGCCCGGAGATGGAGGAAGAACGCAGGCTCTACTATGTGGCCATGTCACGGGCCAGGGAAACCCTGCAACTCTTTGCCATCGACCATTCACAAAACCCACATATCCCGCTGCTTGCGGGTGATTTTCTGATGACGCGAGCAACCGCTCCGTCCCACAAATTACCCCTTCAGGTTCCCTGCTATGAGCTGCTCGGTATGAAAGAGCTCTATATCGATTTTGCCGGTACAAAAAAGGAGGGTCACCCCACCTGCAAGGCCCTTAACGAACTTACCGCTGGTAACTGCCTGACAATCGGCCGGGACAAGGATTCTCTCCATCTTCTCAATCATGTCGGAATTCCTGTGGCTCGCCTTGCAAAATCGGCCCAGGCCAGATGGCAGGACCGTACAGACGCTATCAGGGATATACGGGTCGTTGCCCTTGCTAAGCGCTATAGGTCTGATATTACAGACCAGGAGTTCCAGGAGAAGTGTCACTGTGATTCCTGGGAGGTACCTATTGTTGAGCTGCGTTACTTTAGGGAAGAATGAGTGGTACTTTGACATTTGTTGTAAGCCGCAACTGACTTTAATTGCTGGATGTTTTACTGTCTGGTAGGAAATTTTTTAGATGGTTGAAATTTTGTAAATGTGCGATGGTGTTGGGACTGTGCTTTATTCGGGAAAGGTTACGATAATTTGGAAAGATCTGGACTTTAGGCCAAGTGGAATTTGTTACGTATATTGGCCAGCAACCTTATCAGGAAGAAGCTCAACTTGCAGTTTTGCTTAAAGTGTTAAGATTGCCAATGGTATTATCGGAATTATAATCAAATTTGCTTTGCCAAAGGAGAGAACATCTCTTTTAGCAACTGGTCCAGCCCTATGAAATGCTGGGGCAGGCGAGCTCATCCTAAACTGTATAGACAAGGAGGAACAACAGCGGTTTTGATTGTGAGTTGATCATGCGCTGGTGGGGGTGTCTATTCCGTTAATTACGGGGTTCGTTCCTACGAAAGGATTACTCAAGAGCCACCAAAGGAAGTTTTCTTTGATGGCTCTTACTCTTTTATTGCCTTCCAACCAAACGTCCTGTCATTGAACCTTGTGGGTAATGGCTGGCAGGAACATAGTCCATGGGAATTTTCCATCTGAAGGTGTTTCGTGAATAAATCCTTGCCATGCGAGAGCAGGATAACCGTTATTATCGGTATCATTACGTGTCCAGATATCTGGGAATTCCCAATCAACAAAGGTATCTTGAGTTTTCATTTCAGCTGTGGTTTTAGGTTGACCTTTTCCGATGTCTAATTGTGAGGATGTGAGAGAGTCATAGTAACTGCCGGTGATTGCTCCTAGTTCTGTATCGCTGTCGCTTACTCCCACCAAGCCACCAGTATTGGTACTACCATTCACTAAACCAGTAGAGTAACAATTTGTTATAATTGAATAAAAATTGTATCCTGCCAGACCACCAACATATTTGGTGCCAGTTACTGAACCTCGGGCATAAGAATTAAGAATTTCATTAATTCCTCCCCAATAGTTGTATCCTGCTAAACCACCAATATACTCGGATCCGGAAACATCACTAGTAGAAAAGGAACTGCGGATTCTACCGAAATTTATTCCCACAAGACCTCCCACATAATCAGTTGCAGATACCGTACCTTCAGATTGGCACGACAAAATTTCTGCATCTGAATTTAACAGGCCCACCAAACCACCTACGCGTTGATGACCAGAAACGGTAACAGCTGCTTTAGAATTACTTATAGTTGTACTGGAGACATTGCCAATGAGGCCACCTACTATATCGAATGTGTCTGTGCCGGATACAGTGCCATTGACATAAGAATTACTGATAACACTATTGGTTGCTCTCCCTGCCAGAATGCCAATTTCTTTGTTTCCAATAACGTTAGCATTATTAATTATAATGTTGGTCAGTTCGGCTCCGCTGATATATCCGAACAACCCTACGCCTGTTGTGCTGTTCCTGTTAATAAAAAGATTGTTGATCGTATGATCATTACCATCAATGTTTCCGGTGAACGGACTTTCACTGGTACCAATTGGTTCCCAGCCGGAGCCACTGTTAAAAGGTGCTGCATCAATGTCATTCTCTAAAACAAATGATTTGTCCAAGTAATCACGAATTTGATGCAACTGATCGGCGGTAGTTAGCTGGAAGGGATCATCTGTCGTGCCGCTGCCTATAAACGGGGGCTCGACTATTTTTACTCCTTCAATATAGGAACCATCCACCTCGCCGGCACCTTCAATCAAGCAGGTACCAAGAACCAGACCAGGTGGATTTAGACTGCCATTCGCAAGAGTAATTTCTGCACGGGTGTCAAAAGGATCACATTCCCATAAATCCGGATCACCGATAAATCCAATATGAACACTGCCGGTGGTACCAGCGCTTATGGTATCCCTAGTTGATATATCTGCATAAGAGACATTTAGAATAGCTTGAGATATAACGATCTCGCCGCCGTTACCTCCTAAGCCGACACCAATCCCTGCGCCACCACTACCACCGGCAGCATTGATGGTGCCACCCGTAATCGTAATGGTACCGGTAGACGTAGAGTAACTGCTGCCAATCCCTGCGGCATATTCTCCGCCTGAAGCAGTAATTACACCGCCAGAAATGTTGATAATGCCGCCAGCAATAATACTGCTATCCGATTGATTACACCCACTGCCAATCCCCGCGCCTCCATGAGTAGGCGCACCCGTTGCGGTGATTATCCCACCCGAGATATTAATCGTGCCACTGCCTCGGAGATACCCGCCACCGATGCCGGCTCCGTAGTAGGTGCTTTCAGCAACTATTGTCCCTCCCGAAATATTTATAACACCTTCGTTACTGCCAATTCCCGCACCGCTATAACTGGAAGCATCGATTGTACCTCCTGTAATATTGATTGTTGTGGGCATAACATATGTCGTATATAATAATAAGCCGCCACCGATACCTGCACCGCCCATACTGGTAGCAGTAATATCCCCTCCTGAAATATTAATTGTTCCGCCATCTGATGAACTCGGGGAAGTTTGAATTCTACCGCCGCCGATGCCGGCTCCATCGTGCCCTGTTGCTACGATAGTGCCACCTTCGATCGTAATGCTGTCTATTCCCCGATCATACCCACCGCCGATGCCGGCGCTATAACTTGAATCTATGGTTTCTGCGGTAATGTCACCATCAATAATAGATATTATCCCGCTAGACCCACCGGTACCACCGCCAATGCCCGAGGCTCGGTAGCCGCCAGTGGCCGTTATATCGCCGCCTTCAATCGTAATTGTGCCACCGGACCCGCCTCTGCCACCTCCGATGCCAGCTCCTGATCCGGTTCCACCGTCGGCATTTCCGCCGGTCGCATCAATGACGCTGCCGCTGATTGTGATGATACCTGCCTGCGCCGGTGTAATAGTGTAGCCTCCGCCGATACCAGCGGCATTATATCCACCCATAACGGTGAGAGAATCGGTTGGTGTGCCGGAAACCGTTAATTCAGTGCCTACCGGCACCTCCAGACCCGCGCGGCGGCTTCCGCTTGTTAACTCGTTGTTGCCCGAAAGCGTCAACTCGACTTTGGAATTGTCTGTAAGCGCAAAGGCACAGTTCCCTTCCGTGGTACTGGAAATCTTTAAATCGAGGGCCGTGATATCGGACGTCACGCCGTCCGGAGCATTAACAAGAACACGGTTGCTAGTGGAGACAGAGCTTCTGATTATAAAAGGTCCAGAGCCCGTGATCGTCAGCAACCCGCCGGAGAAACTGTATCCATCTCCAGAACTGCCTTCGCTGAGAGTTCCAAGGTCAATATTGACGGGAACATCATCGACTGCAAAAGCGGGAATTATGGCTGTGAATGTAAACACAAAAGCAATAATTGGGATCCACCATAAATTCTTTTTCCGCATGTTAATTTCTTCCTTCATATTCGATCACTTAAAATACCTTGATAAACCTTGTCCTTTGTTTAAATCTCAATTTCCAAAAGTTTCTTTCTATATAAATGTTACAGTTAATATTTCGTCATCCATGATAGTAATACCTGCTTCTTTGTCGTTTGTAGCAGAAGGTGACAAAAAATCGCTTTCTTACGACGTGCTAAAAAAAACAGAGCGCGCCTCGGATTTTCACTTTCTTATTTTTTTATAGCCCCTTTTCCACCACAAAATCAAGATCATTCTCCGAGCCTGGCATTTCCTCGGCCATTAGCCCCTGACCGCTCTACCTTTCTCCCTTTGATTGTCAAAAATCCTCCTTTTTTCAACAAACCAGTCCAGCAACCTTGGCTAAAGCGAATACGCGTCAACCCAAGGTTCCTCGTATCCCGGCCAGCTGTCATCATCCAGGGGCTCTTTTCCTTGCCGAGCACCATCTTCCGGTATTTTCACTGCTACCTGTCAAAAAAGGGGTCAAGTCTTTGCTTGACTCTTCTCCTAGCTTTTAGCTCAACATTGAGAGAGGGTCGGGCAATTAGTATGAAATTAGATAGAGCCTGATAACTTGCAGGAATATTTGAATAAAAAAGAAAATTCTATTATGATATCCACATTGTTGCGGCCATGTTTTTTTTTACTGTAATATACTATTTTTCTGTCAAAAAATAGATACCAAGAAGAAGTTGAACGTATATAAAAATATAAGCCCCTTCAGGCAAATCTGTGGATTACTTCCGGCATAGGCATGTGGTCGCGGTCGTTAACATTGCCACATCTAATCTCAAAAATTTCTCAATTCACTCAGGTTGAGATGTCTACTGTTATGTTGCGAGTTGACCTATCTGGCTGCAATAAAAAGCTATTTTAGCATCGTTGCTGATTTCTCGCATTCCCCTTTCATTTCAGCTAGTTTTGTTGTTTTTGAGATTATTTCTCTTCTAAGATGCAACATAACT